>NZ_JBNAFZ010000012.1:0-115000 GCF_049800935.1 Microbulbifer sp. S227A
AGAAGTGATATTGAGATAGCGCGGGAAGCGCGTAAGAAGGGGATTCAGGAGATTGGTGACGGGCTTGGGATCCCGTCGGAGCATTTGTTGCCTTATGGTCATGACAAGGCCAAGGTCGGGCAGGCGTTCATCGACTCGGTGCAGGATCGTCCCGATGGCAAGCTGATCCTGGTGACCGCGATCAACCCGACCCCGGCGGGCGAGGGCAAGACCACGACAACCGTGGGGCTGGGTGATGGTCTGAACCATATCGGCAAAAAGGCGATGATTTGTATCCGCGAGGCGTCGCTGGGTCCGAATTTCGGCATGAAGGGCGGTGCCGCCGGGGGGGGCATGGCGCAGGTTGTGCCGATGGAGGACATGAACCTGCATTTCACCGGCGATTTCCACGCCATCACCAGCGCGCATTCGCTGTTGAGCGCGATGATCGACAACCACATCTACTGGGGCAACGAACAGGAGATCGACCTGCGCCGGGTCCAGTGGCGGCGGGTTGTCGACATGAACGACCGCGCCCTGCGCAATGTGGTGCTGAGCCTCGGGGGCGTGGCCAACGGCTTTCCGCGCGAGGGCGGGTTTGACATCACCGTGGCCTCCGAAGTGATGGCAATCCTCTGCCTGGCCAAGGACCTGAAGGACCTGGAAAAGCGCCTGGGCGACATGATCGTCGCCTATCGCCGCGACCGCACGCCGGTTTATGCCCGTGATATCAAGGCCGAAGGCGCGATGACCGTGCTGCTCAAGGACGCGATGCAGCCCAACCTGGTGCAGACGCTGGAGAACAACCCGGCCTTTGTGCATGGCGGCCCGTTTGCCAATATCGCGCATGGCTGCAACTCGGTCATTGCCACCACCACGGCGCTCAAGCTGGCGGATTACGTGGTCACCGAGGCCGGTTTCGGGGCCGACCTGGGGGCCGAGAAGTTCATGAACATCAAGTGCCGCAAGGCGGGCCTGTCGCCGGCGGCGGTGGTCTGCGTGGCGACCGTGCGGGCGATGAAGATGAATGGCGGCGTGGCCAAGGCGGACCTGGGCGCGGAGAATGTCGAGGCGGTGAAAAAGGGCTGTCCGAACCTGGGCCGTCACATCGAGAACCTGAAGTCGTTCGGCGTGCCGGTGGTGGTGGCGATCAACCATTTCGTCACCGACACCGATGCCGAGGTCGAGGCGATCCGGGACTATGCCAGGTCGCATGGCGCCGAGGCGGTGCTGAGCCGTCACTGGGAGCTGGGCTCGGAAGGCTCTGCCGATCTCGCGCGCAAGGTGGTTGCCGTGGCCGAGGCCGGGCAGGCGAATTTCGCGCCGATCTATCCCGACGACATGCCGCTGGCGGACAAGATCCAGACCATCTGCAAGCGTATCTACCGCGCCGACGAGGCGTTGATGGACAAGAAGATCCGCGACCAGCTCAAGCTCTGGGAAGAGCAGGGATACGGCAACCTGCCGGTCTGCATGGCAAAAACGCAATATTCCTTCTCGACCGATCCGAACCTGCGCGGCGCGCCCACCGGCCATTCGGTGCCGGTGCGCGAGGTGCGGCTGTCGGCGGGGGCCGGGTTCATCGTCGTGGTCTGTGGCGAGATCATGACCATGCCGGGCCTGCCGCGGGTGCCCTCGGCCGAGAATATCCGCCTGAACGACGCCGGCCAGATCGAAGGCCTGTTCTGAGCGCGGACGCGCAGCCAATCGGCCCGGGCGCGCATTGACGGCGCGCCCGGGATCAAGGAAACCGACCTGACACCGACATTTAGGACCGACACCATGACTGCCCAGATCATCGACGGAAAAGCCTTTGCAGCAACTGTGCGCACCAGGGTTGCCGAACAGGTTGCCCGCCTGAAGGCCGAGCATGACATCATCCCCGGCCTTGCCGTGGTGCTGGTTGGCGAGGACCCGGCGTCGCAGGTCTATGTGCGCTCCAAGGGCAAGATGACGGTCGAGGTCGGCATGGCCAGCTTCGAGCACAAGCTCGGGGCCGACACCTCCGAGGCCGACCTGCTCGCCCTGATCGAGACGCTGAACACCGACCCCCGGGTGCATGGCATCCTGGTCCAGCTGCCGCTGCCCGGCCACATGAATTCCGACCTGGTGATCAACGCCATCAACCCGGCCAAGGATGCGGACGGGTTCCATATTTCCAACGTCGGCCTGCTGGGCACCGGGCAGAAATCGATGGTGCCCTGCACGCCGCTGGGGTGCCTGATGATGCTGCGCGAGCAGCACGGGTCGCTGTCGGGCATGAACGCGGTGGTGCTGGGGCGCAGCAACATCGTCGGCAAGCCGATGGCGCAATTGCTGCTGGGCGACAGTTGTACCGTAACCATCGCGCATTCGCGCACCCGGGACCTGCCCGAAGTGGTGCGCCGCGCCGATATCGTGGTCGCCGCCGTCGGCCGCCCGGAAATGGTGCCGGGCGACTGGATCAAGCCGGGCGCCACGGTGATCGACGTGGGCATCAACCGCATCGACGCGCCGGAAAAAGGCACCAATGCCGACGGCAGCGTCAAAACCCGGCTGGTCGGCGATTGCCACTACGAAAGCTGCGCCGCCGTCGCCGGCGCCATCACCCCCGTCCCCGGCGGCGTCGGCCCCATGACCATCGCCTGCCTCCTGGCAAACACCCTCACAGCCTGCTGCCGCGCAAACAACCTACCAGAACCAAACGGACTCACCGCATAGCGCACCCAAGGCCAGCTCATCGATTGGCATCCGCCCCGCAGGGGATCATCGCATCCGATTGGCAAAGCTGGCCCGGGCCCCGAGCATGCCGGGGCCCCGCCGACCGGGTTATTGTCCGCCCAGTGCCTTGTCGGTGATCGCCGTGGTAAACGCGCCTTGTGGTTCCTTGGTGATGACCGGGTCCGAGCCACCGGCGAGCAAGGTGGCCACCGTCCTTTCGTAATCGCCGGCATCCAGTGCACCGTTGGACCCGGCGGTCAACTTGGCAACCTCGGTCATCATGCGCACCTGGTGGGCTTCGGTCTGCGCGCCGGTCTCGTCATAATCGAGCACGATCATCGCCGCCTCTTCGGGGTTTTCCTCGGCCCATTTCCAGCCCTGCATCGACGCGGCGACGAATTTTTCCATCCGCTCGACAAAAGCCGGGTCCGACAGGTTCTCTTCCATGACATAGAGCCCGTCTTCCAGCGTGGCGACGCCCTGATCCTCGTATTTGAAGGTAATCAGCTCTTCCGCCGCGACACCACTGTCCAGAACCTGGCCGTATTCATTGTAGGTCATGGTCGAGATGCAATCGGCCTGCCGCTGCAACAGCGGGTCGACATTAAAGCCCTGTTTGAGAACCTCGACGCTGTTCTCGCCCTTGCCATCGGTGCCGATGCCCAGATGCGACATCCAGCTGAGGAACGGGTATTCATTGCCAAAGAACCACACGCCCAGCGTGCGGTTGACCAGCGTTTCCGGCCCCTCGATCCCCACATCTCCCCAGCAGGTCAGCATCATGCCCGACGATTTGAACGGCTGCGCGATATTGACCAGCGGCAACCCGTTTTCACGCGCGGCCAGGGCGGCGGGCATCCATTCGACGATGACATCCGCCCCGCCGCCGGCGATCACCTGGGTCGGGGCGATATCCGGCCCGCCGGGCAGGACCGTGACCTCAAGCCCCGCGTCCTCGTAATAGCCGTTTTCCAACGCGACGTAATACCCCGCGAACTGGGCCTGCGTGACCCATTTCAGTTGCAGCGTGACGTCGTCGGCCAGGGCCGGCACGGTCAGCGCGGTCGATGCAAGCGCTGCGATCAGCATGGTTTTTGTCATGGTAGTCTCCCTGTTGGTTCTTGGTTTTGGTTTATTGGTATTTGCGGTTCTCAGCCGCGTTGCGATGGATGCCAGAAGGTCAGCCACTTTTCGATCAGCGCCGCCAGCCCATAGGCCAGGGTGCCGGTAATCGCCGCCACCAAAATGGCGGACCAGACAAGGCCGAGGTCAAGCTGGCCAATCGATGTCGAGATGCGAAAGCCCAGCCCCTGCGTCGGCGAGCCGAAAAATTCCGCAACAATCGCGCCGATCAGGGCCAGCGTCGTACAGACCTTGAGCCCGTTGAAAATGAACGGCAGCGCCGCGGGAAGGCGCAGTTTCAGCAGAGTCTCGCCCCAGCTGGCCGCGTAGGTCCGCATCAGGTCGCGCTGCATCGCGGAGGTTTCCGACAGGCCGGCAACCGTGTTCACCAGCATCGGGAAAAACACCATCAGCACCACAACTGCCGCCTTGGATTGCCAGCCAAAACCGAACCACATCACCAGGATCGGCGCGGTACCGACGATGGGCAGCGCCGCCATGAAATTGCCCAGCGGCAACAGGCCCGCGCGCAGATAGGCATAGCGATCAACCAGCAGCGCGGTCAGGAAGGCCGCCGCGCAACCGATGACATAGCCGCCAAGCGCGCCCTTGAGGATGGTCTGCACGAAATCGCCCCACAGCATCGCGCCATTGCCGGCAAAGGTGGTCGCGATGACGCTGGGCGGGGGCAGGATGACCTGTGGCACTTCGAGGCCGCGCACGACCAGCTCCCACATGGCCAGAACGGTTGCCCCGAATATCAACGGAACCGCCAGCCGCGCCGCGCGACTCTGGGCGCGGGGCGGGGTCGCAAGCCAGAGGTTCAGCGCAAAACCCGCCGCCCAGATCAGCAGGGCAAGGATCACCAGGCTCATGGTTGCCCCCCCATTGCGCGCAGGGTGCGTCGTTCAAGCCAGCCGGTCAGCCAGACCAGCAGCGCCGCCAATGCCGCCGCCATGATCAGCGCGGCCCAGACCTGCGAGGTTTGCCCGTAATAGCTGCCCGCCAGCATCCGCGCACCCAATCCGCCCTTTTGCACCGGCAATTCACCGACGATGGCACCTACAAGGCTGGCGGCAATGGCGATTTTCAGCGAGGCAAAGAGATAGGGCACCGATGCAGGCAAACGCAGCTTGGTCAGCACCGTCATCGCCCCGGCATTATAGGTGCGCATCAGGTCAAGCTGCATCGCATCGGGCGAGCGCAGCCCCTTGACCATGCCGACCACCACCGGAAAAAACGACAGGTAGGCCGAGATCACCGCCTTGGGGATCAACCCCTGAATACCGATGGAATAGAGCACCACGATGATCATCGGGGCCAGCGCCACGATGGGAATGGTCTGGCTGACAATGGCCCAGGGCATGATCGACATGTCCATCACCCGCGAATGCACGATCCCAACAGCGAGTGCGATCCCGAGCACGGTGCCGATCAGAAAGCCGAGGAAGGTCGCACCCAGCGTGATGCCCCCGTGATAGATCAGCGATCGGTTCGACAGGCTGCCCGAGCGGACGATCCCGCGCCGCCCGTTCAGTTCCTCGTCGATGGTCGACCGGTACAGTTCTTCCGCGACCTGATGCGGCGCGGGAAGGCGTGGCCGCTCGAGGCTCCAGCTTTCGCCCAGCAGGCCGGGATTTCGCCGCACCAGGGCCCAGGACCCCATGTCGCGACGCTCGACCGCGGTTGCCGGCGAAACGGTTTCCCCCGCACGTTCGGCGCGGGTCAGAACGTCTTGCACGTTCATCGGCACCACCGCCAGATACCAGATCGCCAGCACCGCGAGGACCATTGCCAGAACCGGCGGAAAACGCCAGCGGCGGGACTCGGGGCTGGCGCTCACTCTTCGTACCCCGCGCGCAGCCCGTCGCGGACCCGGTGGGCGATTTCGATGAATTCCGGCGTGTCGCGAATATCAAGCGGCCGTTCCCTTGGCAGCGTGCTTTCGATGACATCGCTGATCCGTCCGGGGCGCGGCGACATCACCACGATATGCGTCGACAGGTAAACCGCCTCGGGGATCGAATGGGTGACGAAACAGATGGTTTTCTGTGTGCGGTCCCACAGGCGCAGCACCTCTTCGTTCAACCGGTCGCGCACGATTTCATCCAGCGCCCCAAAGGGTTCGTCCATCAGCAGGATCTCGGCATCAAAGGCCAATGCCCGCGCAATCGACGCACGTTGTTGCATGCCGCCCGACAATTGCCACGGAAACTTTTTCTCAAAGCTGCTCAGTTCCACGAGTTCAAGCACCCGCGCCACGCGCTCTGCCTGTTCCGCCCTGGAAAACCCCATGATTTCCAGCGGCAGGCGGATATTGCCGCCGATGCTGCGCCAGGGGTACAACCCCGCGGCCTGGAAGACATAGCCATAGGCCCGCGCCCGCCGCGCCTCGTCCGCCGTCATGCCATTGACCGTCAGGCTGCCCCCCGTGGGGGTTTCCAGCCCGGCGATGCAGCGCAGAAAGGTGGTCTTGCCACAGCCCGAGGGGCCGATAAAGCTGACGAAACTGCCCTTGGGCACATCCAGCGACACGTTCCTGAGCGCGTGAACCGGGCCATCGGCGGTCTGAAAGGTGAGATCCAGCCCATCGGCCGCGATCACGGTGTTCGCGGCATCCGGTGTTGGTGCGGAGTCGGGAGCAGAGACGCTCATGCGCGGGTCTTTGCAGTCAGAAACAGGGCCATCAAACCCCCGTCGCGGGAATGCCGCTGCGCTCGACGGGGCGCGGCGCGGTCAGTTCCTTCCAGGTGGACAGCGCCTTGTTGACCGTGGTGTTGGCGGCGCGGCTGACGAATTCGCCATGGCCTTCCTCGGTGCGGATTTCGCCATCCATCACCGCAACCTGTCCACGGGTCAGGGTATAGCGCGGCAATCCCTTGACCGCCTGCCCCTCGAACACGTTGTAATCGATGGCGCTCTGCTGGCTGGAGGCCGAAATCGTCTTTTCCTTTTTCGGATCCCAGACCACGATATCGGCATCCGAGCCGACCATGATCGCCCCCTTGCGGGGATAGCAGTTGAGGATCTTGGCGATATTGGTCGATGTCACCGCGACAAATTCCTCGGGTGTCAGCCGACCGGTCGCAACGCCCCGTGTCCACAGCATCGGCATCCGGTCTTCCAGCCCGCCGGTGCCATTGGGGATCTTGGTGAAATCGCCCACGCCATAGCGTTTCTGCTCGGTGGTAAAGGCGCAATGATCGGTCGCCACCACGCTGAGCGACCCGGATTGCAGGCCGGCCCACAGGCTGTCCTGATGTTGCTTGTTGCGGAACGGGGGTGACATGACGCGGCGGGCGGCGTGATCCCAATCGGGATTGAAATACTCGCTCTCGTCCAGCGTCAGATGCTGGATCAGCGGCTCGCCCCAGACACGCTTGCCCTGCATCCGGGCGCGGCGGATGGCCTCGTGGCTGTCTTCACAGCTGGTATGCACCACGTATAGCGGCACGCCCGCCATATCCGCGATCATGATGGCACGGTTGGTCGCTTCGCCCTCGACCTGCGGCGGGCGGGAATAGGCATGTGCCTCGGGGCCGGTATTGCCTTCGGCCAGCAGCTTGGCAGACAATTCGGCCACCACGTCGCCGTTTTCCGCATGCACCATGGCGATCCCGCCCAGCTCGGCCAGCCGCTGGAACGACGCGTACATCTCGTCGTCATTGACCATCAACGCGCCCTTGTAGGCCATGAAATGCTTGAACGTGTTGATGCCGCGATCCTCGACCACGGTCTTCATCTCGTCAAACACCTGCTCGCCCCACCATGTCACCGCCATGTGAAAGGAATAGTCGCAATTGGCGCGGGTCGATTTGTTGTCCCACATCTGCAGGGCATCCAACAGCCCCTGCCCCGGCGAAGGCAGCGCGAAATCGACCACCATCGTGGTGCCACCGGCAAGTGCCGCGCGGGTGCCGCTCTCGAAATCATCGGTCGAATAGGTGCCCATGAAGGGCATTTCCAGATGCGTATGCGGATCGATTCCGCCGGGCATCACGTAACAGCCGGTCGCGTCCAGCACCTCGTCACCGGCGAGGTTCGGGCCGATCTCGGTGATCTTGCCGCCCTCGACCCTGACATCCGCCTCATAGGTCAGGTCGGCGGTGACGATGGTTCCGTTCTTGATGACGGTGCTCATTGGTTTTTCTCCCCGTGTCGTGGGCACCTCTTTGCGATGCCTGATTGTTCTTGGTCTCAGGCGAGATCAGGTGACGATCTCCGCCGTTTCGGCAACCGCGTGCAACAGCACATCCGCCCCGGCGCGCGCCCAGTCCTTGGTGATTTCTTCGGCCTCGTTATGCGAAAGGCCATCAACACAGGGGCACATCACCATTGCGGTCGGCGCAACCTGGTTGATCCAGCAGGCATCATGCCCGGCGCCGGAAATCAGGTCGCGGTGGGAATAGCCCAGACGCTCGGCGGCGTTGCGCACGGCGCTGACACAGCCGGCGTCGAATTCCACCGGGTCAAACCCGCCGACCTTTTCGAACGCGACCTCAAGCCCCATGTCATCGCAAATCTTTTGCGCCTCGGCCCTTAGCCGCGTTTCCATGTCCTGGATCACCGCGAGATCTGGCGAGCGGAAATCGATGGTAAACACCGCCCGGCCCGGAATCACGTTGCGCGAGTTGGGAAAGACTTCGATATGGCCCGCCGCGCCCACCGCATGGGGTTTGTGCGACCATGCGATCTCTTCGACCTTTTCCAGTATCCGCGCCATGCCAAGACCGGCGTTCTTGCGCATCGGCATCGGGGTCGAGCCGGTATGGGCGTCCTTGCCGGTCACGGTGACCTGGGTCCATGACAGGCCCTGACCATGGGTGACAACGCCGATATCCTTGCCCTCGGCCTCAAGGATCGGGCCCTGTTCGATGTGCAGTTCGAAAAACGCGTGCATCTTGCGCGCGCCGACTGTCTCTTCGCCGCGCCAGCCTATGCGCTTGAGTTCATCGCCAAAGGTCTTGCCGTCGTGATCCTCGCGGGCATAGGCCCAATCCTGCGTATGCACGCCCGCAAATACCCCCGACGCCAGCATCGCCGGCGCATAACGGGTGCCCTCTTCGTTGGTCCAGTTGGTGGCGACAATGGGATGTTTGGTCTTGATGCCAAGGTCATTGAGGGTGCGGATGATTTCCAGCCCGCCAAGAACCCCGAGCACACCGTCATACTTGCCACCGGTCGGCTGTGTATCAAGATGGCTGCCGACATAGACCGGCAGCGCCTCCGGGTCGGTGCCCTCGCGGCGGGCGAACATGTTGCCCATCTGGTCCAGCCCCATGCTGCACCCGGCCTCTTCGCACCAGCGCTGAAACAGCGCGCGGCCCTCGGCGTCTTCATCGGTCAGCGTCTGGCGATTGTTGCCCCCCGCGACGCCCGGCCCGATCTTGGCCATTTCCATGAGAGTGTCCCAAAGCCTGTCGGCATTGACAGTCAGGTTGGCTGATGGTGCGGTCATATCATCCCCGATCTTGCTAGCGACTGCTGGCCAATTCATGATTTGACCAATCGGTCAAAGTCACGCTACCACGGAGCCAAGGTCAGTCAAGTCTGCCGCAGGCAAAAGCGGCAATCGCATGAAATATTGGCAGGGAATGGCATGCAATGACAAAAAGATCGGCGCAACCGCATCCCCGTGACGCCACCAGGCCCAGAACCCGCATCCAGAAACGCAACCGCGAGCTGATCCTGGGGGCGGCGCTCGAGGTGTTTTCGAAACATGGCTACCGCGGCGCGACGCTGGATCAGATTTCCAGCGAGGCGGGACTGAGCAAGCCGAACCTGCTCTATTACTACCCCTCCAAAGAGGCGATTCACCGCGAGTTGCTGCACGGGCTGCTGGAAACCTGGCTGGATCCGCTCAGGGCGATGGATCACGGGGGCGAGCCGCTGGACGAGATCCTGGAATACGTCCAGCGCAAACTCCAGCTGGCCCGCGACTATCCGCGCGAGAGCCGGATTTTCGCCAATGAGATCCTGCAGGGCGCACCGACGATCCTGCCCGATCTCGAGGGCGACCTGAAGGCATTGGTCGACCGCACGGCGGCGACCATCGAAGGCTGGATCGCGGCGGGCAGGCTGGCGCGGGTCGATCCGGTCCACCTGATTTTCTCGATCTGGGCCCTGACCCAGCATTATGCGGATTTCGATATCCAGGTCCGGGCCGTCAATGGCGGCACCGATCCGTTTGCGCGCGCGGAACAGCATCTGGACACGCTGTTCCGCCGCATGTTGACCCCTGGCTAGCGGCTATTCGGCCACCCGTGCCATCGGGTTGTTCGGGTGCGAGGTCCAATCCGCATGCTCGGCCGACACGATACGCCCGGTCCGCGGATCGGTCACTCCCGGTTCGAGCTGTTCCATGGTGATGCACCCGTCGACCGGGCAGACGTCAAGGCACAGGTTGCAGGCAACGCATTCGCTGTCATCCACGTCGAACACCCGGCCCTCGCTCATGGTGATGGCCTGGTGCGAGGTGTCCTCGCAGGCGGCATAACAGCGGCCACATTTGATACAGGCATCCTGATCGATCCGCGCCTTGGTGACAAAGTTCAGGTTAAGATATTGCCAATCCGTCACGTTCGGCGCGGCGCGGCCCTGGAAATCGGCGATCGCGCCATAGCCCTTTTCGTCCATCCATTGCGACAGGCCGCGCTTCATTTCCTCGACCACGCGGAACCCATAGGTCATCGCGGCGGTGCAAACCTGAACGGTTCCACAGCCCAACGCGATGAATTCCGCCGCGTCCCGCCATGTGGTGACACCGCCGATACCCGAGATCGGTAAGCCTTGCGTTTCCGGGTCGCGGGCGATCTCGGCCACCATGTTCAGCGCGATGGGTTTGACCGCCGGGCCACAATAGCCACCATGGCTGCCCTTGCCGTCGATGCTCGGCTCGGGGCTGAACGTGTCGAGATTGACCGAGGTGATCGACGACACCGTGTTGATAAGGCTGACCGCATCGGCACCGCCCGCACAGGCGGCGCGCGCCGGATAGCGGATATCGGTTATGTTCGGCGTCAGCTTTACGATGACCGGCTTGTCATAATATTTCTTGCACCATTCGGTGACCATCCGGATGTAATCCGGCACCTGTCCGACCGCGGCCCCCATGCCCCGTTCGCTCATTCCGTGCGGACATCCAAAGTTGAGCTCGATCCCGTCGGCACCGGTTTCCGCAACACGGGGCAGGATGGCTTTCCACGAGGCTTCCTCGCACGGCACCATGATCGACGCGATCAGCGCGTGATCCGGATAATCGCGTTTCACCCGTGTCATTTCCTCGAGGTTTGTTTCAAGGGGCCGGTCGGTGATCAGTTCGATGTTGTTGAGACCCAGGAGCCTGCGGTCCGCGCCCCAGATCGCACCATAGCGCGGCCCGTTGACATTCACCACCGGCGGGCCGGCCTCGCCAAGGGTTTTCCATACGACACCACCCCAGCCTGCCTCAAAGGCGCGGCGCACGTTGTATTCCTTGTCGGTCGGCGGCGCCGATGCGAGCCAAAAGGGGTTGGGGCTTTTGATGCCCAGGAAGTCGGTTGTCAGATCTGCCATTGTCATGGTCCTTTCCGGGCCGTCGCCCGTCATGTTGCGGGGCGCGTCACTCAGAAAGCGCGGCGTGAATATCCTCGGCGGCATCGCGGCCCTCGGCCACGGCAACCACCGTCAGGTCCTCGCCCGGCGTGCAATCGCCCCCGGCCCAGACATTGGCAAGGCTGGTGCGCCCGGCCCCCGATACGGCAAGCTTGCCACGCTCGGTCGCGAGACCGGCATCCTCGGCCAGGGTCTGACCGATGGCCAGCAGCACCTGATCGGCGGGCAGGCGGATCCGTTCTCCGGTGGCGTGCAGGGTGCCGTTGCCGGCCTGCGTGTATTCAAGCTCGATCTCCTGCACCGCGCCATCGCCATGCACCGCAACCGGCGTGACATTGGTCATTAGCCGGACCCCGTGGGTGGCGGCAAGATCCTGTTCGAACCCGCTTGCACCCATGGCCGCGCGGTCGCGCCGATAGGCCAGCGTCACGCTCTGCGCCCCGAGCAACCGCGATTGCACCGCTGCGTCGATCGCGGTCATGCCGCCGCCAATCACCACGATATTGCGCCCCACCGCGAGCGTCCCCTTGTCCTCGGCCTGGCGCAACTCCGCGATGAAATCCACCGCGTTGCGCACACCGGCAAGATCGAAACCCGGCAGGTCGAGCAGGTTGACACCACCAAGTCCGATACCAAGAAACACCGCGTCATGATCGGCCTGCAAGGTCGCAAGGTCGATGTTGTCGCCCAGCACCTGGCCATTCACCACGGTGATGCCGCCGATCCCCAACAGCCAGTCGATCTCGCGCGCGGCGAAATTCCCGGTGGTCTTGTAGGCGGCAAGCCCGTATTCGTTCAGCCCGCCGGCACGGTCGCGGGCCTCGTAGATGGTGACATCGTGCCCCTTCATCGCAAGGCGGTGGGCACAGGCCAGACCCGCCGGACCCGAACCCACGACACCAATGCTCTTGCCGGTGCTTGCCGCCCGCAGGAACGGATGCCCCTGTCGGGCCATGGCCGAGTCGGTTGCGAACCGTTGCAGGCGGCCGATTTCGACCGGCTTGCCCTCGGCGGCTTCGCGCACACAGGCTTCTTCACAGAGCGTTTCGGTGGGACAGACGCGGGCACACATGCCGCCCAGAATATTCTGTTCAAAAATGGTCTGTGCCGCCGCCTCGGGTTGCGCGGTCGCGATCTGGCGGATGAACAGCGGAATATCGATATCCGTCGGACAGGCCGTGACACAGGGCGCATCATGGCAAAAATAACATCGGTCGGCGGCGACCGCGGCTTCGTGTGGATCATATGCCGGGTGCAGATCGGCAAAATTCGATGCAATCTCTTCGGCATCAAGGCGTCCGGCAACCAGGCCTGGGGTATGCGAGTTGGTCATTGAGTCTCCCTGGGCTTTTTTCCGAGCCTGCCACAACTCAGAATTTTATCAAACGGTAAAATTTTGGCGGCGCTAGGATTTGCACACTGCCTCTGGGCGGTCATCGGCTAGCCAGACCACAGAATGCCATGCCGCGAGGATGGGCCGCGCAATCGCCGGGCATCGGCCCGTACCGATTGGTTTTGCGGTATTCCAACAAGGCGCGGCATTTGGTCATCCATGTTGAATTGGTATTCTATCTACCAGTTCAATCCGCTAGAAAACGGACCATGGCGACAACAAGGGTCAGGACCATGCAGAGTCAGAATTCAAACGCCACCGCGCTCAATTCCCTGCGCCCGGAAGCGACCCGGAGCCTGATGGACAAGACCGGCCTGGACAACGCCCAACTGGCTGTTCTGGTTGAAGAATTCTATACCAAAGTGCGAACCGATCCGCTGCTTGGCCCGATCTTTGCCAGCCGTGTCAGCGACTGGCCCGCGCATATGGAACGGTTGACGGCCTTCTGGTCTTCGGTCGCCTTGATGACCGGGCAATATCATGGCGCGCCGGTCCCGGCACATGCCGGTTTGCCGGTGACTTGGGCGCATTTCGAACGCTGGCTGACGCTGTTTCGCGAGACCGCGCGGCGGGTCTGTTCACCGGCGGGGGCGGCCCATGTGATCGAGCGGGCGGAACGGATTGCGCGCTCGTTGCACATCGCGGTTCAGGACGCGGCAGGCACCGCTCCGGATACAATCCCCAATCTGCGCTAGGCAGGGGAACCGCCGCAAATGGCGGCGATTGCCCAAAAAACAGGCCGCCGGATTACTCCAGCGGCCCCGGCGGATGCGAATCCGCCCTGTTCCCTTGGTCAGGCGATTACCCGACCAGCGCGTTGTCGTCCCGTTTGATCGCCACAATGGTCGAACGCGGCAGGCCATCGCCCGGAAAACCCGCGTCGGGATGCTGGATCCCGACAAACATCGTGCGCTTGTCGGCGGACCAGCAGACACCGGTGACTTCGGACCCGTAGGGGCCGGTCATGAAGCGCTGGATCTCGCCGGTTGCCGGGTCGCCCGCCAGCATCTGGTTGTTGCCCATGCCCTCGAAGTCGCCCTCGTTGCTGAAGTCGCCATCGGTCTGGATCCAGATCAGGCCGGTGGAATCGATCGCCATGCCATCGGGCGAGTTGAACATGTTGCCCGCCGTGACATTGCGCGACCCGGAGTAGACATCGTCGTGCTTTTCCGGATTGCCCGCCATGACATAGAGGTCCCAGGTAAAGGCCGGATCGGTGTGATCCTCGTTCGCCGGGTACCAGCGCACGATCTGGCCATAGCGGTTTTCGGCGCGCGGGTTCGGGCCACCCACCGGCGTTTCATCGCCACCGGCATTGGTCTTGATGCCCCGGTTCTTGTTGTTGGTCAGCGCGCAATAGGCCACGATCTCGTTCGGGCTGACGGCAACCCATTCGGGGCGGTCCATCGTCGTTGCGCCAACCTTGGACGCGGCGATGCGGGCAAAGACCAGGATTTCATCCAGCGCCATGCCGGTCGTTTCCGGGGTCAGGGGCAGCCACTGGCCCGAACCGTTTTCAAGGAACTTGGCAACATAGAGCGTGCCCTCGTCCAGCAGGGTCGAGGTGTCGCCGCCGGGAACGTAAACCGCGTCGGACACGAACTTGTACAGGAACTCGCCGCGCTCGTCATCGCCCATATAGACCACGACCCGACCATCGGGCGCGATCGCGCAAGCGGCGTTCTCGTGCTTGAAGCGTCCAAGGGCGGTGCGCTTGTTGGGAACCGAATCCGGGTTGGTGGGGTCGATCTCGACCACCCAGCCCTGGGTATTCGGCTCGTTCGGGTCCTTGGAGATGTCAAAACGCGCGTCGAAATTCTCGTAACCATAGCGCCCCGTGAGACCAACGCCATAGCGCGCCTGTTCGGGCGTGCGTTCATGCGCCTGGTCGGTCGAGCCGAAATAGCCGTTGAAATTCTCTTCGCAGGTCAGATAGGTGCCCCACGGTGTCTTGCCCGCGCCACAGTTGTTCATGGTGCCGCGTGCCGTCATGCCGTCAGGATCGGAGAGTGTCTTGACCAGGTCGGACCCCGCAACCGGGCCGGACAGGTTGATCACCGTGTCCTGGGTGATGCGGCGGTTATAGGGGCTGTCAACCACCACGGCCCAGCCATCCTCACCCTCGGCAACCTCGATCACCGCAACGCCTTGCAGGTTGCGCAGCAGCTGCGCGTCTTCTGCCGAGCCTGCCTTGCCATCCACATGGGTCTTGGGCAGGTTCACCTTGTTGTTGGTGTATTCGTGGTTCACCGCGATGATCTGGCGATTGCCCACAAGGAACAGCTCCATGCCATCGGTGTTTTCGCCGAACACGCGATCCGCAGAGGCCGCCGTCACGCCATTCTCCGGGTCAAACGCCTCGGCGTCCGAGAACAGCGCGTCACCCCAGCTGACCATCGCCTGCCAGTTATACCCGTCGGGGACATGCACGGTGCCATCGGTCGAGATCGGGATCGGCTTGAAGGCAAAGCGCGCCGCGTCCTGGGCCTGCGCCGAGGTGCCGTTCAGCAAGCCGGTGCCAAGTGCTGCGGCACCCGACCCAAAAGCGACGAGACCCGAGAGGAAACCACGGCGCGACAGGCTTGCCTCGACCACCCGGTCGAACTCGGTGATCTCGGGGCGCGGATCGTTGGCTTCGTCCCAGTCGTCCCAGCTCATTGCGCTCGTGTCAGAATCTTTCATTTTCTCTGGCTCCAGATTTGTTGCTTGGGGCTAAGTAGTCAGCGATTGAAACCGATATGTGACAGCCCGGCACCGAGATGGAAATCTCTGCGATTTCAGCACTATATCACAACACACCGCGCATCATGCCGCGGCCACGTCCAGGCCGCCGCCGTATCGGCACGGCGATTGTGACAGGCCCCGGCCCGCCACGTTGCCCGGCCGCAACCGGACAGGGAAAAACACATTCCAGGAGACGGGGGCGGATCACCCCCGAACCGCCCTAGCCCAGGGCATATCCCGCGCCGCGTACCGTGCGCACCGGATCATCGCCGCCATGCTGCATCAATGCCTTGCGCAAGCGGCCCACATGCACGTCCACGGTGCGGGTATCGACATAGATGTCGCGCCCCCAGACCCGGTCCAGAAGCTGTTCCCGGCTCCAGACCCGCGCGGGCTTTTCCATGAAATTGCGCAACAGGCGGAACTCGGTCGGGCCAAGCTTGATCGGCTTGCCGCTGCGGCTGACCTTGTGGGTTTCACCGTCCAGCAAGATGTCGTCGAACTCCAGCTGAACCCCCACGGCGGACGGGCGCGAGCGGCGCAATTGTGCCCGCACGCGCGCCATCAGTTCGACCACCGAATAGGGTTTGATCACATAGTCATCCGCCCCGGTTTCCAGCCCCCGCACCTTGTCGACCTCTTCGGACCGGGCCGACAGCATAATGATCGGGATCGCCCGCGTGGCCTGCCGGGTCTTGAGTCTCCGGCAGACCTCGATGCCGCTGAGATTGGGCATCATCCAGTCGAGCACGATCACGTCCGGCGTGTCTTCGTCGACCACCAACAGAGCCTCTTCGCCGTTTTCGGCCTGGCAGACACGAAACCCCTCGGCGGCAAGGTTGTAACTCAGAACTTCCCGCTGTGCCGGTTCATCTTCGACAACGAGAACGGTGGGCTTGTCGGCAGACATGATCGTTGAGACCTTATGCAGTCAGCGAGGTGGTATCGGCCTTGGGCCGTTCTTCGTCGGGGCGTTCGCCGGTGACCAGATAGATGACCTGCTCGGCAATCGAGGTGACATGGTCGCCCATGCGCTCGATATTCTTGGCGATGAAATGCAGGTGCATGCAGGGCGTGATGTTGCGCGTATCTTCGAGCATGAAGGTCAGGAACTCGCGGAACAGCGCATTGTACATCTGGTCGATCTCGCGGTCGCGCTCGATCACGTGCTGGGCGAGATCCACGTCACGCTGAACATAAGCGTCCAGCGCGTCTTCCAGCATCTCTTCCACCTCGCGGGCCATGCGGCGCAAGGCGCCGGCGCTGTCACTGACCGGCGGGATCTGCGCGAGAACGGTGGTGCGCTTGCCGATATTCTTGGCATAGTCACCGATCCGTTCGAGATTGTTGCTGATCTTGGTTACCGACAGGATCAGGCGCAGGTCCTTGGCGGTGGGCGCGCGGGTCGCGATGACGCGCGCGGATTCCTCGTTGATCAGGTCTTCGAGCGCATCGATCGCCTTGTCGTTCTTGCGTACCTGCTCGGCGAGCTCCTCGTCGCGGTTCTCCAGCGAACGCGCCGCCGCGTTGATGGCGGCCTCGACCAGCCCGCCCATCTTCATGATCTGCGCCTGGACGGTTTCCAGATCACGGTCAAAAGCCGAAGCAATGTGAGTTTGTTCAGACATCGATTGGTATCCTTTAGCCGATACGGCCGGTGATGTAGCTTTCGGTACGTGGGTCTTCGGGATTGGTAAAGATCGTGCCGGTCTCGCCGAATTCCACCAGTTCACCCAGGTGGAAAAAAGCGGTGTTCTGGCTGACGCGGGCGGCCTGCTGCATCGAGTGGGTCACGATGACAACGGTAAAGTTCTGGCGCAGCTCGTCGATCAGCTCTTCCACCTGGGCGGTGGCAATCGGGTCGAGCGCCGAACAGGGCTCGTCCATCAACAGCACTTCTGGCTCGGTGGCCACGGCCCGGGCGATGCACAGGCGTTGCTGCTGGCCGCCGGACAGGCCGGTGCCCGGCGCGTCGAGCCGGTCCTTGACCTCGTTCCAGATGGCCCCGCGCCGCAGCGCGCGTTCGACGATGTCGTCCAGCTCGGATTTCGACCGGGCCAGCCCGTGGATCCGCGGGCCATAGGCGACATTGTCATAGATCGACTTGGGGAACGGGTTGGGTTTTTGAAACACCATCCCGACACGGGCGCGCAACTGCACCGGATCGACGCTCTTGGCATAGATGTTTTCGCCGTCCAGCTGAATGCTGCCATCGACGCGGCAGATGTCGATGGTGTCGTTCATCCGGTTCAAACAGCGCAGGAATGTCGATTTGCCACAACCGGACGGGCCGATAAAGGCGGTCACGTTGTTGTTGGCGATATCGACGTTCACGTCCTTGATGGCGTGGGTGTCGCCGTAATGGACGTTCACGCCGCGCGCGCTGACCTTGGCTTCCGCCGACTTGGCGCCGCGCTCAATTGTTCTCATGTCGTTCATATCGAGTTCCTTTTTCGGAGCGCTTACCATTTGCGTTCAAATTTCTGCCGCAGGTAGATCGCGACCATGTTCATCATGACGAGGAATCCCAGCAGGACGAGGATAGCAGCCGAGGTGCGCGAAACGAAGCCGCGTTCCGGGCTGTCGGCCCAGATGAAGATCTGCGTCGGCAGGGCGGTGGCGCTTTCGAACGGGCTGCTGGCGGCCGAGGTGATAAAGGCGTTCATGCCGATGAGCAGCAACGGAGCGGTTTCCCCAAGCGCCTGCGCCAGCCCGATGATCGTACCGGTCAGAATGCCGGGCATGGCCAGCGGCAGAACATGCTGGAACACCACCTGCTGTTTTGAGGCACCAAGGCCAAGCGCCGCCTCGCGGATCGACGGTGGCACCGCCTTGAGCGCGGCGCGGGTGGCGATGATGATCGTCGGCATGGTCATCAGGGCCAGAGTCAGACCGCCGACAAACGGGGCCGACCGGGGCAGGCCGAACCAGCCGATGAACACCGCCAGCGCCAACAGGCCGAACACCACCGACGGCACCGCCGCCAGGTTGTTGATGTTGACCTCGATGAAATCGCTCAGCTTGTTCTTGGGGGCGAATTCCTCAAGATAGATCGCCGAACCGATCCCCAGCGGGAAAGAGATCAGGAAACAGGTCAGCAGCGCCCAGAACGAACCGACCAGCGCGCCCTTGAGCCCCGCCAGTTCCGGAAAGCGCGAATCCGCATTGGTGAAAAGAGCCCAGTTGAACGGTTTGGAGATCGCGCCCTCGTCCTTGAGCGTATCGAACCACTGGATCTCGTTATTCTTGACGCGGCGGTTCTCTTCCGGGGTGTCGCGCGCGATCAGACCCTTGTTCAACTGGTCGAACGGGTCGGAAACCGGCACGGTCATGGTGATCGTTTTCCCGATCAGCGCCGGGTCCGCCACCACGAGGTCACGCAGTTCGAACTGCGCTCCGTTCGAAAGGATTTTCTCGACCGCCCGCGCGGTTGCCCGGTCGTTCATGTCGACACCGGGCAGCATCTTGCCCAGCGACGCGGCCAACGCATCGTCAAACCCGCCACGCGGCAGGCGTTCCTCGGGGATTTCCTCGGGGTCCACATAGACATCAAGCGTGACATGGGTCTGGGTAAAGGCCTGCCAGCCGGTGCTGACCAGCGAACCGACAAGGATGAACAACATCAGGAAGGCGATGGAAATCGCCCCGAGGCCAATCCATTGCAGGCGTTTCTGCTTGCGGTGGCGCGCCTTGAGCGAGGCCGCGACCAGTTCCGTCGATGAGGGCCGGCCAGAGGCACCGGGCGCGTTTGTGATATCGGTCATGTCCAGGGCCTCAATCGTAGGCTTCGCGGTATTTGCGCACGATGCGCAGCGCGAAAATGTTGATGATCAGGGTGACAAGGAACAGCATCATGCCAAGGGCAAAGGCCGCCAGTGTCTTGGGGTTGTCAAACGACGTGTCGCCAATCAGCAGGGTCACGATCTGAACCGTCACCGTGGTCACGCTGTCCAGCGGGTTGATCGTCATCTTGGCGATCAGGCCGGCGGCCATCACCACGATCATCGTTTCACCGATGGCGCGGCTGACAGCGAGCAGGACGCCCCCGACGATACCCGGAAGCGCCGCCGGAAACAGCACCGTCGTCATCATCTCGCCACGTGTGGACCCGAGGCCAAGCGCCCCGTCCCGCAGCGCCCGCGGAACCGCCGAAAGCGCGTCATCGGCAAAGGACGAGATGAACGGGATCAGCATGATGCCCATGACGCCACCGGCGGCAAGCGCGGTGTTCGGCGCCACGTCAAGTCCGATGGACTGGCCAAAGTTCCGAATGGCCGGCGCAACGACAAGAATGGCGAAAAATCCGTAGACGACCGTGGGCACCCCGGCGAGGATTTCAAGGAACGGCTTGACCACCGACCGGAATTTCCTGGGGGCAAATTCGTTGAGGTAGATGGCCGAGAACAGCCCGATCGGCACGGCAACCGCCAGGGCGACAACCGTGATCACGATGGTCCCGACAAAAACCGGCAGCCACCCAAAGGCACCATCGGCGGCGATCTGATCTTCGCGCAGCGGAATCTGCGGCTCCCAGTTGGTGCCAAAGAGGAAATCGGTCAGCGGCACCGCATCGAGAAAGCGGATGGTTTCATAGGTCAGCGAAACAATGATGCCAATCGTGGTAAAGATCGCCACGGTCGAGCAAAAGATCATCAGGCCGGAAACGATCTTTTCAACCCCCTGGCGTGCGCGGAAATCGGCGGCCACGCGCGAGCGGGCAAAACCCAGCAGCGCCAGCGACAATAGCGCGACCGCGATCACCAGCACCCAGCCGGCATTGCTCTGCAACTGGCCATAGCGCTCGGCGGCGGCAATTTTCCAATCCGCCGGGGTGCCGAAAACCTGCCCGTTGGCGATCGACTTGATCTCGGCAAGAACAAGCTGGGTGCCGCCCGAGTCCAGCCCGTCCAGCGACCCCCCCGGAAGCCCTCGCATCACCATGCCGTCGATCACGGGGCCTTGCAGCACCAGCCAGAGCAGGATGAAGGTCAGCACCGGCACCAGGATCAGCAGCGCCGAAAACAATCCGTGATAATTCGTCAGTGAATGCAGCCTGTCGCCACCGTCACGGATCGCCCGGGACGCGATGCGGTTGACCAGGTAGCCGGCGATCACCGCAACGATGAGCAGGATGAATGGAAGAGCTGTCATAGGCCTGTTCTTTCCAAAAAGGACCCGGGGCGCGTGGGTGCGCCCCGGGTTTCTGTTCTGACACGCGTGCGCGTTATTCCGGCGCGGTCATCGCGTTGCCGTTCAGAACGGCATCCTGAAGCTCCATGCGGCGATCATCGGCCAGCGCAACCAGGCCCCGCTCGGACAGGTAACCGCCGGCTTCCAGCGCGTCATCCGACATGTATTCTTCGATGAACTCGTTCAGGTTCGGGATAACGCCGCGATGTGCGTTCTTGACGTAGAAGAACAGCGGGCGCGAAACCGGATAGGATTTGTCGGCGATGGTGTCGGTGCTCGGCTCGACGCCTTCGATCATCACGCCTTTCAGCTTGTCCAGGTTCTCGTACAGGAAGGAATAGCCAAAGATGCCCATGGCGTTGGGGTCTGCTTCCAGGCGCTGAACGATCAGGTTGTCGTTTTCACCGGCTTCGACAAAGGGTCCGTCGGTGCGCATGCGCGAGCAGTTTTCCTTGACCCATTTTCCGTCAAAGCCGCCGTCGTGCACATAGGCCAGCTCTTCGCAACCGGCATGCATGGCAAGCTCGACAAAGGCGTCGCGGGTGCCCGAGGTCGGCGGCGGGCCATAGGCCAGGATTTCCACGGCGGGCAGATCGGGGTTGATCTGGTCCCAGGTCTTGTACGGGTTGTCGGCCCACGCGCCGTCAACCGGAACCTGCGCGGCCAGTGCCAGGTAGATTTCGCTCAGGCTGAGATCCCATTCGAGGTCGTTGGACCGCGAGATGGCCAGCGACAGGCCGTCAAAGCCGATCATGGCTTCGGAGATCTCGGTCACGCCGTTTTCCTGGCACAGCTTGTATTCCGAGGCTTTCATCGCCCGCGATGCGCCGGTGATGTCGGCGTGCTGCTCGCCGATACCGCCGCAGAAGATTTTCATGCCGCCGCCGGTGCCGGTGGATTCGACGATCGGAGAAGGCGCGCCGGTGTTATTGGCGAACTGCTCAGCAACGGCCTGCGTGTAGGGGAACACGGTGGACGAACCAACGATGCGGATTTCGTCACGGGCGGCTGCGGCTGTGGCGGACACGGCGAGCAGTGCCAGCGCCGACACAGAGAATTTGGTGAAAGACATGGTATCTCCTGATTGTCATTCCAGATCGGTTGGATCGATCTCTGCCGCGTGGCTAGAGAGATTCTGTGATGCTTATGCAAAAGTTATGTGACGGTTTTGTAACAGCCCCCCGAGAACGCGGATCGCCTTGTTTTCATGGCTCAGAATAGCGCAACGTCAGGTTGAATCGCATCCGAATCGATCCCGGAAACCCACTTTGAGCGTGTTTTCGCCCGAATGTAACAGCGCCGGGGCAACCGGATGGATCGGTGCCTGGTCTGCGGTGCGTCGATTGCCCTGATGGCCGACTTGGCGCTAGGATCGGTCACAACAACAATCGAGCACGGGCAGGGTTACAATGTCGGCAAAGGCGCAACACCCGAAATCCATCGACGATGCAGCACATGACAACATAGCGGTGCCCGCGCATGTGGCGGGCTCGGGCAGGCTGGACCGGCTCGTGGAAACCGCGCGCTCTTATGCGGAAAAATCCGCATCGGAAAACACGCTCAGGGCCTATGCCAGGGATTGGGCGCATTTTTCGCGATGGTGCCGATTGAAGGGGACCGAGCCGCTGCCGCCCTCGCCCGAGATGATCGGCCTCTACCTCGCCGATCTTGCCGCCCCGTCGGACGGGTCGCCCGCGCTCACGGTATCGACCATCGACCGGCGGCTGTCGGGACTGAGCTGGAACTATGCCCAGCGCGGCATGACGCTTGACCGCCGCAACCGCCACGTCGCCGCAGTTCTCGCCGGTATCAAGCGTGAACATGCCCGCCCGCCCGTGCAAAAGGCGGCGATCCTGCCACAGGACATCATCGCCATGGTTGCCACCCTGCCCTATGATTTGCGCGGTCTGCGCGATCGCGCGATCCTGTTGCTCGGCTACGCGGGTGGGTTGCGACGCTCGGAAATCGTATCTCTGGATGTCGGCAAGGACGATACGCCCGACAGCAAGGGATGGATCGACCTGTTCGAGGATGGCGCGCTGCTGATGCTCAACGCCAAGACCGGCTGGCGCGAGGTTGAAATCGGGCGCGGGTCCAGCGACCGGACCTGCCCGGTGCATGCGCTCGAACAATGGCTGCACTTTGCCCGGATCGAATTCGGACCGATCTTTGTGCGCACCACGCGCGATGGCAAACGCGCCCTTCCCGCCCGGCTCAATGACCGGCATATCGCCCGGCTGGTCAAGAAAACGGTGCTCGATGCCGGGTTGCGCCCCGACCTGCCCGAAGCCGAGCGTCTGGCGCTGTTCTCGGGCCATTCGCTGCGCGCG
Source organism: Microbulbifer sp. S227A (assembly GCF_049800935.1). Lineage (NCBI taxonomy): Bacteria > Pseudomonadati > Pseudomonadota > Gammaproteobacteria > Cellvibrionales > Microbulbiferaceae > Microbulbifer > Microbulbifer sp. S227A. Next base: position 23,032 of record NZ_JBNAFZ010000012.1, read on the forward strand.
GGGCTTGCGTCAAGCGCCGAGGTCGATGAACGCCATGTGCAGAAACATCTCGGCCATGCCTCGGCCGAAATGACCCGCCGCTACCAACGCCGCCGCGACCGGTTTCGCATCAACCTGACACGGGCGGCGGGCCTGTGACTGTGTCGGGCGACTTTAACACCGCGTTAACCAATGGGCGGGCAAACTGAAGCAATTCCCTTGGCAAGGGTCTAAAATGTTCTGCGGGGGTGCCGATCATCGAACTCATGATACTCGCCATAACATGCCTCGTGGTCGCTTATGTGTCGTCGCGCTTTCTGGCAACACGTCCGCGAACCCGCACGGTCGGCCCCGGTGCGGTTGACGATATCGTATGGATTTTCGACGGCGCCGATCTGGTCGATGCAACCACCCGCGCGCGGCAGGCGATCGAACTGCCCGATGGCCCCTGTTTCTGGAAAGACCTCCACCAGGGGCTGAGCGCGCTCTATCCGACATTCCCGAAAACCCAGGACATCGTTAAAGCCAGCGGCCAGTTGGTGGCGCAGACGCCCGACCCCAAGAACCCGAGCGAAATTCATTGTGAATGGATCGACGGAATCACCCGGGTTTCGATGCGCCGCCGCCGCGAGGACAGCCCGCAATCCGCCGACCTGTACCACGCGTTTGCCGATGCCGCGCAAGAGCTGGAAACCCTGCGCTTTGCCGTCAACAGCGCGCATTACCCCGTCTGGTGTGTCGACGATACCGGCGATGTCATCTGGTTCAACACCGCTTTTGATACGCTCTGCCAGACGGTTCTGGGCAAACCCGCAAGAAAGGATTCGGCCCTATTCGGACCCGCGGGAGAGGTGCCGATTCCGACCAAGCGAACGCGCCGCAGCCTGACGGTGAGCGGTTCGGACAAGAAACTGTGGTTCGATGTGTCGATTGTTCAATGCGACGCCGGGACCCTGATCTATGCCATCGACGTGAACGCGATTGTCGACGCTGAACTCGCGCAGCGCAATTTCGTTCAGACGCTGGCCAAAACCTTTGCCCAGCTTTCCATCGGGTTGGCGATCTTTGACCGCAACCGTCAACTGGTGCTGTTCAACCCCGCCCTGGTTGACCTGACCGCGCTGCCCGCCGATTTTCTGAGCGGCCGGCCCACGATCCTGTCATTCTTTGACCGCCTGCGCGACAGCCGCATGATGCCCGAGCCCAAGAATTACAACAGCTGGCGTGAACAGATGGCCGAGCTTGTCGAGGCCGCCACCGATGGCCGCTATCAGGAAACCTGGTCGCTGCCCTCCGGGTCGGTCTATTCGGTCAGCGGCCGGCCGCATCCCGACGGCGCGGTCGCCTTCCTGATCGAGGACATCACCGCCGAAATCACCCTGACGCGCCGCTTCCGCTCGGACCTGGAGATGTGGCAGGCGGTGTTTGACCAGATCGACGATGCCATCGCGGTCTTTTCCATGACCGGCGATCTGGTGTTTTCCAACACTGCCTATCACGACTTGTGGGGCGTGGATCCCGAGAGCTCCTTTGCCCAGACATCGATCCTGGATTCCAGCCGCATCTGGCAGGGGCAATGCATGGCCAGCCCGGTCTGGGGCGACATTCGCGACTTTGTCACGATCCAGGAAAACCGCGCCGAATGGTGGGCCCGGATCGACCGTAAATCCGGTGACCCGATGATTTGCAACGTCAGCCCGATCCAGCGCGGGGCGACCATGATCCGCTTCAGCTATTCGATGGATGAACCGCGCAAGGCGACGCAAAAATGCCCTGAACTGACGCCGGGCTGACAAAGCTGCTTGCGACCGGATTCGCGCCCCTGCATTGTGGCGCAATGACCGTCACGCAAAAAGAAATCCTGTTGCAAAGCCCGCAAGACACCGCGCAATTCGCCGCGCGGATCGGCCGGTTGCTGGTGCCGGGCGACTGCCTGCTGCTCGCCGGGCCGATTGGTGCGGGCAAGACCCATTTCGCCCGCCACCTGATCCAGTCGTTGCAGGATTTTCCCGAGGATGTGCCCTCTCCGACCTTCACGCTGGTGCAGACCTATGACACCATCGCGGGCGAGCTCTGGCACGCCGATCTGTACCGCCTGAGCGCGCTGGATGAAATTGAAGAGCTTGGCCTCGCCGAAGCATTCGAAACCGCGATCTGTCTTGTCGAATGGCCCGACCGGCTGGGCGAGCTCGCGCCGGGTTCGGCGTTGCAATTGACCTTGGCAACCGATCCGTCATCTGAAAGCAAGCGGCTGTTGACCTGTTCGTGGTCAGACGCCAAATGGGCCGCAAAACTGGAGCAAAGCGAAAATGCCTGACCGCGACGCACGCGCCACGGCCTTTCTGGCCGGGACGGATTGGGCCGGTGCCACGCGCGGCCCCCTGGCCGGCGACGCCTCGAACCGCCGATACGAACGGTTGCGCCACCCGGAAACCGGGGACACCGCAGTGCTGATGGATGCGCCGCCTGAAAAAGGCGAAGATGTCCGCCCCTTCCTGCGGATCGCAAGGCATCTTTGCGACATCGGCCTGAGCGCGCCCCGCATTCTTACCCAGGACGTGGAGCACGGGTTTCTGCTGATCGAGGATTTGGGCGATGATCTCTATGCCAGGGTCGTGCGCGCCACGCCGGATCGCGAAACCATGTTGTACGAGGCGGCAATTGATGTCCTGCTAACCCTGCACCGGGCCCCCCTGCCCGCGCTGGACCCATATGACGCGCGGGTGATGACCGACCTGGCGACGCTGGCCTATTCGAAATACCGAGACGGCATTGTCGGCAATCCGGATGGCCAGGACAGGTTCCAAACCCTGTTCCTTGACATTTGCGCCGCGCACGCCACCGCCGACCCGGTCCTGATTCAGCGCGACTACCACGCGGAAAACCTGCTCTGGCTTCCCGACCGGCAGGGCGCGGCGCGGGTTGGGTTGCTCGACTTTCAGGATGCAATGGCCGGGCACCCCGCCTATGATCTCGTGTCGTTGCTGCAGGATGCCCGCCGGGATGTATCCCCCGGACTGCAAGAGGCCATGATCGCCCGCTATCTTGCCGGATCAAAAGACGATCCAACCCGGTTCCGCGCCGCCTATGCCGTGCTTGGCGCGCAACGTAACCTGCGGATTCTAGGTGTTTTTGCGCGGCTTGGCCGCGAATATGGCAAACCGCATTACATCGATCTGATCCCCCGGGTCTGGGCGCATCTGATGCAGGATCTTGACCATCCGGCACTGGCGCCGGTCGCCGATGTCCTGCGCGAAACGCTGCCCGCACCAACCCCGGACAATTTGCAGAGCCTCAGACCCACATGACCTCCCGACCCGACGCCGTGATGCTGTTTGCCGCCGGGTTCGGAACCCGGATGGCGCCGCTGACCGACCATTGCCCCAAACCGTTGATTCCCGTGGCGGGAAAGCCGCTGATCGATCACGCATTGGATTTGACCCGGGCGATAGACCCGGCGCGGATTGTTGCGAATACCCATTACCTGCCCGACCAGATGGCCGATCACCTGCAACCGCTTGGCATCACGATTTCGCCTGAACAGCCCGATATTCTCGACACTGGCGGCGGGCTTCGCGCCGCGCTGCCAATGCTGGGCGATGGGCCGGTCTTTACCATGAATACCGATGCGATCTGGGCCGGGCCAAATCCGCTGAACCTCTTGCAAGACGCCTGGGATCCCGAACGGATGGACGGCCTGTTGGCTTGTGTGCCCGTCGCACAAACGGTTGGCCGTGACGGCGACGGGGACTTTAATGTTGATGACGCCGGGCGGATCACCCGGGGCAAGGCGCTCGTCTATGGCGGGGCGCAGATCCTCAGGACAGAGGGGCTGCTTCACTATCCGGAACCGGCCTTTTCGCTGAACCGGCTGTGGGATGACATGCTCGGCAGGGGCAGGCTCTTTGCGCTGGCCTATCCCGGCCGCTGGTGCGACGTGGGGCACCCGGCGGGGATCGCGCTCGCCGAAGACATGCTCGGACAATGCGATGTTTGACCCATCCGACAAACCCCGTGTCTTTGCGTTGCCCCCGGGTGTCGATTTCCCGGCCGAGTTGGTCTCGGGCGCAATTGCGCGCTGCGACAATCATGACCCCGCATCCCTCGCACGGGTTCAACTCGTTGTAAACACACAACGAATGGTGCGGCGGATGCGGGATATTTTCGATGCCGGCCCGGCCCGCCTGCTGCCCAAAGTGTCATTGCTGACCGAAATCGCGGCCCACGCCGCGACCCTGCCCCCGAGCACATCGTCGCTGCGCAGGCGGCTGGAGCTGGCACAGCTGGTCAGCCGGCTTCTGGATCAGCAACCCGATCTCGCGGCACGCTCATCGATCTTTGCCCTCGCCGACAGTCTTGCGGAACTGATGGATGAGCTTCAGGGCGAAGGTGTGCCCACCAGCGCCATCGGCGAGCTTGATGTCAGCGACATGTCGAGCCATTGGGCCCGCGCCCAACAATTCTTTGCCATCGCCGACCAATATCTCGCCGCTCAGGGCGGGCTGACGATGGATCCGCAAGCCCGCCAGCGGCATCTGGTCAAGGCACTGATAGAACAGTGGAAAATTTCGCCGCCGCAAACACCGGTCATCCTGGCCGGGTCAACCGGGTCGCGGGGCACGACGGCGCTCTTGATGGAGGCGGTTGCGCGTCTGCCGCAAGGGGCTGTGGTGTTGCCCGGCTATGATTTCGACCAACCCGATGCGGTCTGGTCGCGGCTTGACAGGTCGCTTGAATCCGAGGACCACCCGCAATACCGGTTTCGCCACCTGATGCGCATGCTTGAAATCACGCCCGGCGACATCCTGCCCTGGACCGATGTAACATCCCCGTCACCGGATCGTAACCGATTGATTTCACTGGCGCTTCGCCCTGCCCCGGTCACGGATGCCTGGTTGACCGAAGGCCCTGATCTGAGCGATCTGGCGGGGGCAACCGCGGATGTGACGCTGGTTCAAGCGCCGGAACCACGGGCCGAGGCGCTGGCGATTGCCCTGCGCTTGCGACAGGCCGCGGAAACCGGGCAGACCGCCGCGCTGATCACCCCGGACCGGATGCTGAGCCGCCAGGTCGCCGCGGCGCTTGACCGCTGGAAAATCCGCCCGGATGACAGCGCCGGCCTGCCCCTGCAATTGTCGCCGCCGGGGCGATTTCTGCGCCATGTTGCCGGGTTGTTCGCCAAGCCGCTGAACGGCGAAACCCTGCTGACACTGCTCAAGCACCCCCTGTGCCACGGCGAGGCTGGTCGCGGCGAGCATTTGCTCCATAGCCGCGATCTCGAACTGTACCTGCGCCGCAACGGGCCGCCCTTTCCAACCGCCGCATCCCTCGCCGCGATCTGTGAAATGCAACGCAACACGCCCCCGGCGGAATGGATCGACTGGCTGACCACCTGTTTTCCGGATCAGGAGATTGCCGGCGTCCGCCCGCTGGCCGTATGGACGGAACGGCTGCGCGGCCTCGCCGAAGCCATCGCACGCGGCGGCACCGGAACCGGCAGCGGTGCGCTCTGGACCGGGTTCGCGGGGGCCGAGGCGCTGGATGTTCTGACCGCGCTTGAAGCCGAGGCCGGGCATGGCGGCGATATGACAGCCCGCGAATTTGCCGATCTGCTGGGCTCGTTGCTGACTGGCGGCGAAGTTCGCGACCCCAATGCCCCGCATGAGGGCATCATGATCTGGGGCACGCTCGAGGCCCGGGTGCAGGGCGCGGAGCTGCTCATCCTGGGCGGGTTGAACGAAGGCAGCTGGCCCGAAGCGCCAAACCCCGATCCCTGGCTGAACCGCAAAATGCGTCACGATGCCGGGCTGTTGCTGCCCGAGCGGCGGATTGGGCTGTCGGCGCATGATTTTCAACAGGCAGCCTGCGCGCCCGAGGTCTGGCTCACACGATCCTTGCGCTCGGATGATGCGGAAACCGTGCCGTCCCGCTGGTTGAACCGGGTGCTGAACCTGTTGAACGGATTGCCGGATCAGGGCGGGACCCAGGCCGTGGAGGGCATGATCGAACGCGGTCGCACCTGGCTTGACTGGGCCGACGCGCTGGATCATGCGCGCCGTGTCGAGCCCGCGAAACGCCCGTCGCCCCGCCCGCCGGCCATTTCGCGGCCCGCGCGCCTGTCGGTCACCGAGATCAAGACCCTGATCCGCGATCCCTATGCGATCTATGCCAAGCACGTGCTGCGCCTGCGCCCGCTTGATCCCTTGCTCAAGGAACCCGACGCCCTGCTGCGCGGCAATTCCATTCACGACTTTCTTGAGACCTTTATCAAACACACGGCGGAACACCCCGATGATCTGACCCGGGATGTCTTCCTGCGCCTTGCCGAGGCTCAGCTTGTGGCGGATGTGTCATGGCCCGCCGCAAGGCGGTTGTGGCTCGCCCGTCTGGCGCGGACGGTTGACAGCTTCCTGACCGAGGAACGGGCGCGCCGGGATATTGCCTGGCCCAACAAGTTCGAGGCCGGGCTGGAACACCCACTTGCGGATCTGGGCTTTACCCTGACCGGCCGCGCCGACCGGATCGACATGGACGACACCGGCGCGTTGCATATCTATGACTACAAGACCGGCGCGCCGCCCACCAAGAGCCAGCAGGCCAGGTTCGACAAGCAACTGCTGATCGAGGCGGCGATTGCCCAGGAGGGCGGGTTTACCGATCTAGCCCCGGCCCACGTATCCCAAGCGGTGTTCCTGCGGGTCGGCGGCCCCGGTGCCAATGTGCCCGCGCCGCTGGCCGAGGAACCCGGGACCAAGGTGTTGGCCGACCTGCGCGAGCTGATCGCCGCCTATCAATCCGAAACCCAGGGCTTCACCGCCCGCCGGATGCTGGAAAAAGACACCGATATTGGCCAGTTCGACCACCTCGCCCGGTTCGGCGAATGGGACAGATCGGACAGCCCGGTTCCCGAGGATCTGTCATGACCCCGCGCGATGATGCCACCGAACGCCAGGTTCAGGCCGCGCGCCCGGATGCCTCGACATGGCTGGCGGCAAATGCCGGATCGGGCAAGACCCGCGTTCTGACCGACCGCGTGGCGCGGTTGTTGCTGGATGACGTGCGCCCCGAACACATCCTATGCCTGACCTATACCAAGGCCGCGGCGAGCGAGATGCAGAACCGGCTGTTCCGGCGGCTGGGCGACTGGGCGATGCGCAGCAACGCCGAGCTGTCCGCAACGCTGGAGGAACTCGGGGTCGCGCGCTCGGTTTCGTCGCAGCAACTGGCCCATGCGCGCACCCTGTTTGCGCGCGCCATCGAAACCCCCGGCGGGTTGAAAATCCAGACCATTCACTCGTTCTGCGCCTCGCTGCTGCGACGGTTCCCGCTGGAGGCCGGGGTCAGCCCGCAATTCGCCGAGATGGAAGACCGCGCCGCCGAGCTGTTGCAGGCCGAGATTGTCGAGGATTTCGCCGACGGGCCACAGGCGCGGCTGGTGGACGGGGTCGCGCGGCACCTGAACGACACCGCCTTTGACGGGCTGACCCGCGCGCTGGTGCAACGGCGTGATGCGTTCGAGCAACCGGTTGACCAGGATGAATTGTGGCGCAGGCTGGACCTGCCGCCGGGCTATGACGAATCCCGCCTGCATGACGATGTGTTCCTGGGCAGCGAGACCGAATTGCTGGCCCGGTTGCGCGATATCGTGCGCAGCGGCAGCAAATCCGAACAGAATCTGGCGGCCAAGCTCTCCGCGATTGTCAAACCGGACCTGGCCGATCTGCCGGTGCTGGAATCGGCGTTTTTGACCGGAAAGAATGCCAACGAACCCTTTACCGCCAAGATCGGCTCGGTTCCGACCAAGGCCACGCAGGCCGATCACCCCGAACTCATGCAGGAGCTCGAAGCCTTCATGCTGCGCATCGAAGCGGCACGCCGCTTGCGGCTGGGTCTGGCCTGTGCGCGAAAATCGCTTGCGCTGCATGAATTTGCCACCGCGTTCCTGCCCGAATATGCCCGGCGCAAACAGCTGCGCGGCTGGCTGGATTTCGACGATCTGATCCTCAAGGCACGGCAATTGCTGCATGATCCGGCGGTGGCGCAATGGGTGCTGTACCGGCTTGATGGCGGGATCGACCACATCCTTGTGGACGAGGCGCAGGATACCAGCCCCGTGCAATGGGACGTGATCGAACGGCTGGCGCAGGAATTCACCAGCGGCCAGGGCGCGCGCGCCGACAAGCTGCGCACGATCTTTGTCGTCGGTGACAAGAAACAGTCGATCTATTCCTTTCAGGGCGCGGATCCCGACGAATTCGACCGAATGCAGGCCGAGTTCGGCCAGCGTCTTGACGGGGCCGGTGACGGTCTGCAAAACCTGACGCTCGACTATTCGTTCCGCTCGTCCGACGCGATCCTGCGTCTGGTGGATATCGTGTTTGCCGGGCACGGGGATGCCGGGTTTCGATCCGACTCGCTTCACCGGGCGTTCAAATCCGAACTGCCGGGCCGGGTCGATCTCTGGCCGGTGGTTGAAAAGGTTGAGAACGATGATGACCGGGTCTGGACCGATCCCATCGACCGGCCCAGCCCGCGACATCACAACCTGATCCTGGCCCAGCAGATCGCCACATCGATCCAGAAAATGATCGCAGATGGCGAAACCATTCCGATTGACGGCGACGCACCGGGAACGTTCCGGCGCAGACGGGTGCAGGCCGGCGATTTCCTGATCCTGGTTCAGCGCCGCTCGGACCTGTTTGCCGAGATCATCCGCGCCTGCAAGACGGTGGGCCTGCCAATTGCCGGGGCCGACCGGCTCAAGGTCGGGGCAGAGCTTGCGGTCAAGGATCTTGCGGCGCTTCTGGGTTTTCTGGCCACACCCGAAGACAGCCTGTCGCTGGCGACGGCGCTGCGCTCGCCGCTGTTCGGATGGAGCGAGCAGCAGATTTTCGATCTCGCCCATCGCCGGGAAACCCAGTACCTCTGGACCGCCCTGCGGCAACGCAGTGACGAATTTCCCGAGACCATGACCATCCTGAACGATCTGCGTGGCCAGACCGATTTCCTGCGCCCATACGACCTGATCGAACGGATCCTCACGCGCCATGGCGGGCGGCGCAAGCTGTTAGCGCGGCTTGGTTCCGAAGCCGAAGACGGCATCAACGCCCTGCTGTCGCAGGCGCTGTCCTATGAACGTGCCGACATTCCGAGCCTGACCGGTTTCCTTGTCTGGATGGAAACCGACGATCTTGAAATCAAGCGGCAGATGGGCAGCGCCGGCAACATGGTTCGGGTGATGACTGTGCATGGGGCCAAGGGGCTCGAGGCACCCATCGTGATCCTGCCCGATACCGGGCAACGGCGGCCGCCACGCGCCGGCGAGATCATGCAGATCGACGATCTGCCGGTCTGGCGGATGAATGCGGACGAAATGCCCGACGCCATGGCCGCGGCCCACGCACAGGCCCAGCAAAAACAGCTGAACGAACGGCTCAGGTTGTTATATGTGGCTCTGACACGGGCGGAAAAGTGGCTGATCGTCGCCGCCGCCGGTGATCTGGGCAAGGCTGGCGACTCTTGGTACCAGCTGGTCGAAACCGCCCTGACCGAGGCAGGGGCGACCCCGTGCGACTTTGAAAACGGTCCGGGCTTGCGCCTGGAGCATCGCGACTGGAACGGTTCAGAGCTGCACACGTTGTCGCAAACCACACGCGAAACCGTCGCCGCGCCGCAGATGTTCAAGACCGCCGCGCCGCCGCCCGTTGCCCGCAAACGATCGCTCAGCCCGTCGGACCTCGGCGGGGCCAAGGCGCTGCCCGGTGACTCGGGTCTTGACGAAGAGGCGGCCAAACTGCGCGGCACGCGGATCCACCTGCTGCTTGAACATCTGCCCGATGTGCCACGGGGTGAATGGGCCGGGGCGGCCCGGGGGTTCCTGCCGGATCTCGATCATGACGAATGCATGTCGCTGCTGGCGGAAACCCGCGCCGTGCTGTTGCACCCGGACCTGGCCGGAATTTTCGCCGCCAACACGCTGGCCGAAGTTGCGGTCACCGCCGACCTCAACGGCCAGAGGTTTCACGGCAAGATCGACCGCCTGATCGTGGAAGGCGACACCGTGCGCGCAATTGATTTCAAATCCAACGCGACGGTTCCGGATGCGCCCCATGCCTGTCCCGAAGGGTTTCTGCGCCAGATGGGAGCCTATGCCGCCATGTTGCGCCGGGTTTACCCGGATCACCGCATTGAAACCGCGATCCTCTGGACTCGCACCGCGACACTTATGTGGTTTCCACACGATCTTGTGTCTGACGCTCTGGCACGTGCACCCTCCCTTGACGATGGCCGCGCGCATTCTTAGGTTCCTGCCAACCCCGCAATGATCCAGGAGCCTGATCATGTCCACCGTTGCCGTTACGGACGCCACCTTTGACGCTGAAGTCAAGAATTCCGATATTCCCGTCGTCGTCGACTTCTGGGCCGAATGGTGCGGCCCCTGTAAACAGATCGGCCCGGCGCTCGAAGAGCTTTCCGCCGAATATGAAGGCCGCATCAAGGTTGCCAAGGTCGATGTCGACAGCAACCCGAACTCGGCCGCCGCAATGGGCGTGCGCGGCATCCCGGCGCTGTTCATCTTCAAGGATGGCCAGGTCGTGTCGAACATGGCCGGCGCCAAACCCAAGGCCGCGCTGCAAAGCTGGATTGATGAATCGATCTGATCGCAGCCTGCGATACCGGATTTCAGGGCGTCCCGGCGGGGCGCCCTTTCTTTTTGCGGATCGTCAACCGCAAACCCGAAACCCCGTATCCCATGCCCTGAAAACATGAAAGCCGCCCAAAACTGGGCGGCTGTTTCTCGGGATCGGTTGGGAGATGCCTGGCTCTCAGAGCGCTTCGACATACTCGCGGGTCAGACCGATATCATTCAGCTGGTGCTCGGAAAGACGCGACAGAGCCTTGCGGGTGATCCGCGCTTCGCGGCGGGCCTTCAGTTCTGCGGTCAGAGCATAAAAGAGATTGACCACGCGGAGGATTGTGACTGCTCCGTGTGGCGCTTCGTGTTGTACTGTCGTCATCGTTTTGCGCCTATCAAGATTGAAACAGCCGACTCCATGTCGGTTGCAGGGCGTACATAATCAGCCGCCAAATTAAGCACAAATGACGTTTTTGCATTCCCGACCTGCGCGGATTGCATGATGCACACGGTTTGCGGGACAAAACCTGCCGAATTTCTGGTCACATCCGGCTTGAACCGCTTGTGCCTTGGGGGGTAGTGCGCTTGAAATCGACGGCAAAACGCCCAGATTGGCGTCGCACACAGGAGACACACATGGCAGATGAGCAATTCCCCGGCTGGCACGGGACAACAATCGTCGGCGTGAAAAAAGGCGGCGACGTGGTGATTGCCGGTGACGGGCAGGTGTCGCTTGGACAGACCGTGATCAAGGGCTCCGCCCGCAAGGTACGCCGCCTGTCGCCCGGCGGGTTTGACGTGGTGGCCGGATTTGCCGGATCCACGGCGGATGCGTTTACCTTGCTGGAGCGGCTGGAAAAGAAGCTCGAAGCCACCCCCGGCCAACTGGCGCGCGCCAGTGTCGAGCTGGCCAAGGACTGGCGCACTGACAAATATCTGCAAAAGCTCGAAGCGATGCTGATCGTGACCGATGGCAAGGATATGCTGGTGATAACCGGGGCGGGCGACGTTCTGGAGCCCGAACATGATGTCGCGGCCATTGGATCAGGGGGCAATTTCGCCCTGGCGGCAGCACGGGCCATGATGGACAGCGACAAATCCGCGGAAGAGGTTGCCCGCCGTGCTATGGCGATCGCGTCCGATATCTGTGTCTATACCAACGGCAACCTGACGGTCGAAACCATCACTGCCTGAGCCGCTGCCGAAATCCGTCAACCGGGGCCGCGCAGAATGGCCCGGGCCCCGGATTGACGGGCAAAAGAAATTGCAATGGCGGAACGGCGTTGTTAACCAACGCTGCCAATCAAACAGGTTTGGTTGATTTGCCTGCCCCGGTGACTACCTAATTCGGGTCTGAACCCGACGATCGAAAGGACCGCCCCTTGACCGACCTCACCCCGCGCGAAATCGTCAGCGAACTGGACCGGTTCATCATCGGTCAAAAGGATGCCAAGCGCGCGGTTGCCGTTGCGCTGCGCAACCGGTGGCGGCGCAAGCAATTGCCCGAGAACCTGCGCGACGAAGTCTATCCCAAGAACATCCTGATGATCGGACCCACCGGCGTCGGCAAAACCGAGATCAGCCGCCGCCTGGCCAAACTGGCCCGTGCGCCGTTTATCAAGGTCGAGGCCACCAAGTTCACCGAGGTCGGTTACGTGGGGCGCGACGTCGAGCAGATCGTACGCGATCTGGTGGACAGCGCGATTGCCCAGACCCGCGAATTCATGCGCGAAGATGTCAAGGCAAATGCCCACAAGGCCGCCGAGGAACGGGTGATCACCGCGATTGCCGGCGAGGATGCCCGCGAGGGCACGCGCGACATGTTCCGCAAGAAACTCAAGGCTGGCGAGTTGGACGACACGGTGATCGAACTTGATATCGCGGACAGTTCAAACCCCATGTCGATGTTCGAGGTTCCCGGCCAGCCCGGCGGCAACATGGGCATGATGAATCTGGGGGACATGTTCGGCAAGGCCTTTGGCGGGCGCACCGTGCGCCGCAAGATGACCGTGGCCGACAGCTATGAGGTTCTGATCGGTGAAGAGGCCGACAAGCTGCTGGATGATGAAACCGTGACCCGCGCGGCGCTGGATTCTGTTGAACAGAACGGCATCGTGTTCCTTGACGAAATCGACAAGGTCTGTGCCCGGCAAGAGGCCCGCGGTGGCGATGTCAGCCGGGAAGGGGTGCAGCGCGACCTGCTGCCGCTGATCGAAGGCACGACGGTCAGCACCAAACACGGCCCGGTCAAGACCGACCATATCCTGTTCATCGCCTCGGGCGCGTTTCACATTGCCAAGCCCAGCGACCTGTTGCCGGAACTTCAGGGCCGTTTGCCGATCCGGGTGGAATTGCGCGCCCTCACCGAAGAGGATTTCGTGCGCATCCTGACCGAAACCGACAATGCGTTGACGCTGCAATATACTGCGCTGATGGGCACCGAGCAGGTCGAGGTCAGCTTTACCCCCGACGGCATCGCGGCGCTTGCCAAGATCGCCGCCGATGTGAACCAGGCGGTCGAGAATATCGGGGCGCGGCGGCTGTACACCGTGATGGAACGGGTGTTCGAAGAGCTGTCCTTTACCGCGCCGGACCGGTCGGGCGATGCAATTGTCGTCGATGCGAGGTTTGTCGAAGACAATCTCGGGGCGCTGTCGCGCTCTACCGATGTCAGCCAGTATGTACTCTAACCCACGGGTTAGAGCCACATATGCCGGGATCTGAGGCTCGGATTCGGGCCTTTGCGCGCCCGTCCGCCGTGGCCATGGCTTGGCCAGCTCAGGCGCGCGGTATCAAAACCGGTCCTTGTCCGCGAAACGGATCGCCAAGTTAGCGCTTGCCTAACCGCCGGCGCGCGGGCAAATGCGAAACATGACCTTGCCCGGCTTTCTGCACCGCAACGCGCCCTGGCTCGCCGCTGGCGGGCTGTTGACGTTTCTATCAAGCTTTGGCCAGACGTTTTTCATCTCGATCTTTGCCGGCGAAATCCGCGCCGAATTCGGGCTGGGCCACGGGCATTGGGGCGGGATCTATTCGCTGGGAACCGCGATTTCGGCGGTTGTGATGATCTGGGCCGGGGGGTTGACCGACCTGTTTCGAGTCAGGGTGCTGGGGCCAATGGTGCTGGTTGGGCTGGCCTTGGCCTGCGTGGCGATGGCGCTGAACCACACGGTCTGGCTGCTGCCGGTCATCATCTTTTCGCTGCGCCTGTTCGGACAGGGGATGTGCAGCCACCTGGCCGTGGTGGCAATGGCGCGTTGGTTTCAGGCGACCCGTGGGCGCGCGCTGTCGATCGCGACGCTGGGTTTCGCGGTGGGCGAGGCGACGCTGCCGATCATATTCGTGGCGCTGATGGCCCGGACCGACTGGCATTTGCTGTGGCTGATCGCTGCGGGGACCTGCCTGATCGGGGTGCCGGTATTGATGCGCCTTCTGGGACAGGAGTGCACACCGCAAAGCATGGCCGAGGAAAGCTCGGCCACCGGCATGCAGGGCAGGCACTGGACCCGGCGCGAGACGCTGTTGCACCCGCTGTTCTGGATGATGGTGCCCGCGATGCTGGGGCCTGCCGCGTTCAACACGGCTTTCTTTTTCCACCAGGTGCATTTCGCCGAGATCAAGGGTTGGGACCATGTCGAACTTGTCGCGTTTTTCCCGATCTATACGCTGATCGGGATCGGGGCGATGGTGGCTTCGGGCTGGGCGCTTGACCGGTGGGGGACCGCGCGGCTGATGCCGTTCTATCAATTGCCGATGGTCGTCAGCTTTGTCGCCTTTTCCCTGGCCGGTGGTCCGGTGGGGGCGCTGGTGGGGTTCCTGTTCCTTGCCCTGACGACGGGGTCGAACTCGACCCTGCCCAACGCGTTCTGGGCGGAATTCTATGGAACGGCGCATATCGGGGCAATCAAGGCGATGGCCGCCGCCGTCATGGTCTTTGGATCGGCCATCGGGCCGGGGATCACCGGGCTGCTGATCGATTTCGGTATCGGGCTGGAACGGCAATTCATCGGGATCGCGATCTATTTCCTGTTTACGACCTTGATGTCCTGCCTGGGGATCCGCCGCGCCAAACAGGATTTGGCCGGCTAGCGCGCCCGGCGCAGATAGACGTAAAACGCGCCTTCGCCACCATGGCTGATATGGGCGCGTTCCACTTGCAACACCGCCTGCGCCAATGGCGGCATCCCCAGCCAGAGCGGCACGTTGCGCCGCAGGATACCGCGCGGCACCGGGATCGGGCCATTGTCGCGTGTCACCTTGCCCTTGCCGGTGATCACCAGAACCAGCCGGCGCCCCGATGCCTGGGACGACAGGATGAACCGGGTCAGAACCGGATGGGCGCGATCAAGCGTCATGCCATGCAGGTCGATCCGGCCCTCTGGGGCCAGCTTGCCGCGCTTCATGCGACCATAGGCCTTGCGATCCATCTGCACCGATTGCGGGCGCAGGCTCAGCGTCGGGCTGGGCGGGGCCGCCGGGCTGGGGCGCGGCACCTGCGGCGGCTCTTGTGGCGCCGGGGTCCGGTTGGGTTTCGGCTTGGGCAGAGGTCGGGCAGGGGTGCCCTTGGGCTGCAACCGCTCTGTGCGCTCGGCGACACGATGCCAGAGATCGATTTCTTCGTCTGTCAGCCTGCGGCGCACCATCAGCGGAGTCCGGCCATCGGGGATGGAACCGGGTCATGACGGCAGGCATGTGGCATCGAAACTGCTCCGCGATCGAAACCGGGCCGTTACGCGTCGGTCGCGACGAGAAGCCAGTTGGGATCGTTCGACCCCATCGTGCGGGCAAAGGTCCAGGTATCTTTCTGCCGCTTGACGGTCGACGCGTTGCCCTCGACGATGTCACCGCCCTTGTCACGCACGACCGAGGTCAATTCGGCAACAAAGCGCATAGTGATCTCGGCCTTGTTGGTGTCCTTGTCGAATTTCACGTCCTGAAGGCTGGTTTCGCGCACCCCGATAAACTCGGCCTCGATGGTCAGCCCCTGATCCTCGCGCGCGGCAACAACCTCGACAAAGGTTTCAAACACGTCCTCGGCCAGGAAGGGTTGGATTTCGTCCAGGTTTCCACGCTCGAACCCCATGACGATCATTTCATAGGCACCGCGTGCGCCCTGAAGGAAATCGCTGACCGAAAAGGCCGGCTCGATGCGCTTCATCGCGGCGAGGTCCTGCGCCTGCGTGCTGCCTTCTTCGACATGGTCGATGATATCACGGTCCGGACCGCCCTCGATCACCTCGAACCCCTTGCGGGCGACGGGTTCGTCGGTTTTCGGAACCGGTGGTTTTTCGAAACCATCACGCGTGCCCAACACGTTCTTCAGGCGCAAAATCAGGAAGATGGCAATGCCAGCAAGCACCAAAAGCTGTATGATGGACGAATTCATTTGGACCTCATGTTCGTGTTGGGCTTTGTAAGCCTTGCCTGTGGCACTTATGTAGGTCACGGGCAGGGTCAAGTCTACCTCGCCACAAAGGGGAAAGGAAACGCGCAATGTACCTGTTTATGGCGTTTTTGCTGGTGCCGCTGATTGAAATCGGGCTGTTCATCCAGGTTGGTGGGCTGATCGGGCTGTGGCCAACCCTGGCGATCGTGGTTCTGACCGCGATACTGGGCACGTCGCTGGTGCGGTCACAGGGGCGGGTGGCGATGGGCGAGCTGCGCAGTTCCTTTGCCGAGTTGAACGACCCGACCGAGCCGCTGGCCCATGGCGCGATGATCCTGGTGTCGGGTGTGCTGTTGCTGACCCCCGGTTTTTTCACCGACGCGCTCGGGTTTGCGCTGTTGATGCCGCCGGTGCGCAGGGCGGTCTATCGCCATGTCCGCGCCCGCGTACAGGTTCACCAGTTCCAGATGGGCCCCGATATGGGCCCCGGGCGCGCGCAACCACGCCACACGGCACCCGGTGACGTGATCGATGGCGAGTACCAGGACGTGACCCCGAACGCCAGACCGCGCTCTGGCCCGTCGGGTTGGGTCGAGGACGGCAAGTAGCATTGAGATGCCCCGACCAAGCTGCTAAGCAACGGCAAATCTTGTTTCGAGGAGCTTTTCGATGTCCGACAACGGCCCTGCCGCCGCAAATGGCGGTCAACAACCGCCGCAGGTGAAAATGAACATCCTGGGACAGTTCGTGCGCGACCTGTCATTTGAAAACGTCATGGCGCAGAAAGGTGCGACAGGCGAGGTCAAGCCGGATGTCAGCGTTCAGGTCAACCTGGATGCAAAGAAACGCGGTGCCGAGCATCAATACGAGGTGTCCATCAAGCTGAACGTCGAATCCAAGGCCAAGGACGGCGGCGAAGCGCTGTTCCTGCTTGAAATCGACTATGCCGGCGTGTTCCACATCGAAGGCGTGCCGGAAGAGCAGCTGCATCCCTTCCTGCTGATCGAATGCCCGCGCATGTTGTTCCCGTTCCTGCGCCGTATCGTCAGCGATGTCACCCGTGACGGTGGCTATCCGCCGCTGAACCTGGAAAACATCGACTTTGTTCAGCTTTACCGCGCCGAAATCGCGCGTCGGCAACAGGCCCAGGCGGCACAACCCACCAACGCCTGACCGGTTTTCGCGCGCCTGGCCGGGTCAGGTGCGCGACCAGACCGCTTCGTCACCCAGTTTTGCGACGAATTCCTCATGTGCCTTGCGCTCATCCCCGGTGATGCGCGGGGGCAGGGGGGTGGCGCGCGGCGTCGGTCGCCACGCCTCGCCGGACTCGCCGCCGTTCTGTCGCGATCCGGTGGACAGGGCAAAGTCGGGCTGTCGGCCGCCGATCAGTTCCAGATACACTTCCGCGAGGATTTCCGAGTCCAGCAGCGCCCCGTGCAGGGTGCGCGCCGAATTGTCGATGGCAAAACGCCGGCAGAGCGCATCAAGCGAGGCCGGCGAACCGGGAAAGCGTTTGCGGGCAATTTCCAGCGTATCGATCGCCTGTTCCCAGGGCAGCCTGGGCAGGTTCATCCAGCCCAGCTCGGCGTTCAGGAACTTCATGTCAAAGGCCGCGTTGTGGATCACCAGCTTGGCATCGCCGACAAAATCGAGAAACGCCTGGCCGATCTCGGCGAATTTGGGCTTGTCGCGCAGAAAATCGTCGCCCAGCCCGTGCACCTCGAACGCCTCTTGCGGCATGCTGCGCTCGGGGTTGATATATTGGTGATAGGTGCGCCCGGTGGCCACGTGGTTATGCAGCTCGACCGCGCCGATCTCGACGATACGGTCGCCGGATTCCGGATCGAACCCGGTGGTCTCCGTGTCCAGAACGATTTCACGCATGGTCTGGCTGTCTCCTGATCTGGTCAACGATATCGCGCACTTGCTGGCGGGCATGTTCCATCGTGTCGGTGACGATCACGTAATCGGCCCGCGCGCGTTTTTCCGCATCGGGCATCTGTTTCGCACGGATCATCTCAAATTGCGCTTGTGTCATGGTTCCACGGGCCAGCACGCGGGCCTGCTGGGTTTCGGGCGGCACCGAAACACAGGCAACCGCGTCCATCGCGGCGTCGCCGCCGGTTTCAAACAACAACGGTATGTCAAAAACGAGAATGTCGGCGCGCGCCTCGGCCCGGAACCGGTTGCGGTCTTCTGCCACCAGCGGGTGCACCACGGCCTCGATCTGTTTGAGCGCGCCGGGATCGTTGGCAATGATCTCTTTCAATACGGCGCGATCCACGGCACCGGTCCGGGTGGCTTGCGGAAAAATCCGGCCCAGCGGAGCAACCGCAGCTCCGTTTTCGGCATAGATCCGGTGTACTGCGGCATCCGCGTCCCACAGCGCACAGCCCTGGTCGACAAACAACTGTGCGGTTGTGCTCTTGCCCATGCCGATGGACCCGGTCAGCCCCAGAAGAAAGCTCATTTCAGGGCGGCGGCGCGGGTCGCCTCGTCGATTTCCGGCCGCGTGCCGAACCAGCGTTCAAACCCGGGCACCGCCTGGAACAGCAACATGCCCAGCCCGTCCACCGTGGTACAGCCCGCCTCGCGCGCAGCGGTCAGCAACCCGGTTTCCAGCGGGGTATAAACAAGGTCGGTCACAACAATACCCGGATGCAACCCGTCAAGCTGTACCGAAAGTTCCGGTTGGCCCGACATGCCCAGCGACGTGGTATTGACCACCAGCGCGGCATCCTTGACCGCGCTCCCGGCCTGTACCCAATCGACAACGCGGATGCGGTGGCCGAAATCCTCCTTGAGGCGTTCGGCGCGCAGCCGGGTTCGGTTGCACAGGATGACCTCGGGCACACCGGCATCAACAAGCGAAGAAATCACCGCCCGCGCGGCACCCCCCGCACCAAGGACCAGCGCCGGGCCAGCCTCGGCCCGCCAGTTCGGTGCCCCGCTGCGCAGGTTCTCGATAAACCCGTAACCATCGGTATTATCGGCCAGGATCGAGCCGGCATTGCGGAAGATGAGCGTATTGGCCGCCCCGATCAGGATCGCCCGGTCGGTGATCTGGTCGGCAAACTCCATCACCTTTTCCTTGTGCGGGACGGTGACATTGACCCCGACAAAACCCATCGCCGGCAAGGTCCGCAACACCCGCTCCAGATCGCTTTCATGCACATCCATCGGGATATAATGACCACGAATGCCATAGGTTCGCAGCCAATGGCCATGCAGCAGGGGAGACCGCGAATGTGCGATCGGCGAGCCGATAACCCCGGCCAATGGAATGCGCGTCTGTGTCATTGTTCGATCACTCCGCGCAGGGCCAGGAAATTCAGTAGTTCCAACAAAGGTATACCCAAAACGTTAAAATAGTCGCCGTCAATAATGCTGAACAGGCGAACACCCTCCTCTTCGAGTTTGTACGCGCCAACCGCGTGGCGAATACTCTCCCAGTTGCGGACGATATAACCAGACAGGTAGGCATCTGAAAAGCTCCGCATGCGCAATCTGACCTGACCGACATGGCGCCAGACCGGGTTGCCATCCTGATAGATCACCGCGGCCGACAACAGACTGTGCCGATTGCCGCGCAGCGCGGCGAGCTGTGTCTCTGCCTCTTCGGGTGTTTGCGGCTTGGACAATAGTGTGCGGTTGAAATCGAGCACCTGGTCACAGCCGATCACCATGGCACCCGGATGCTTGTCGCTGATCTTGCGGGCCTTCATCTCAGCCAGCGCATCGGCGATGTCCCGTGGCGGTGCGTCTTCTGCCAAAAGCGCGGCCTTGATCGAATCTTCATCCACGCGCGGGACACTGATTTCAAATTCAAGCCCGGCATTTCGCAACAGCTCGGCCCGGATGCGCGAACCAGAGGCCAGTATGATCGGGACAGTCATGTGGATAACCGGTGTGCAAGGTTGAGGAGGACGCGGGACAGATTTGACTTGTTTTCGGTATCGCATGCAACCCGTAGACAAAACCAGATTTGCAAAGATCCAATGTCATGTTCATCCCGGCGGGATAAGGATAAATCCAGGGGTGTGCAGAACCGTGATGTCATTAGGTTATTCGCTAGTTATCCACAGGTTAACAGGAAGTTAATGGTTCGTAATCAATTGTTTTATAACGATTAATTTTATCTCCCCTCTGTTCAGGCCAAAACTTCTTAACAATGGTTAAACATGTGCAAAACCCGGGGGATTACCCAATGATCCACAGGTTTGGACCACCCAACAAAACCATCAACCTTTCTTCTTTCTTTTTTAATGATTAGGGAAGGGGAGCGATCACTCCGAGGCCCCCATGTCTGACTTCCTGGCAAGCATCTATCCCTGGACCAAGGCGTTTCACATCATGGCGGTGATCAGCTGGATGGCCGGGCTGTTCTATCTGCCGCGTCTCTTCGTGCACCATGTTGAACGCGCTGAGGGCAACAAGGACATGACAGACCTGTTCGAGATGATGGAAGTCAAACTGCTGCGCGCCATCATGAACCCGGCTTTCGTCGCCACCTGGCTCTTTGGCCTGTGCCTTGTCTTTACCCCGGGGATCGTCGACTGGTCAGAGATCTGGCCCTGGACCAAGGCCGCAGCGGTGCTGGCCATGTCGTGGTTCCATCATTGGCTGGGATGGCGTCGCAAGGATTTGATGAACGGTATCAATACCTGGACCGGCAAGCGGTTTCGCATGATGAACGAGTTTCCGACCGTGTTGATGATCATCATCGTCCTGTCGGTCGTGGTTCGTTTCTAATCCGAATTGACTCGGACCGCCCTGTTGCGATAAAAGCGGCGGACCTGCCCGTCCGGGCAATGGTTTTTCCCTATTCTGACATATCGCGGCCGTTGCTGATCGGTCGCAGACGGGCGACATATATATGAGCGTTGAAAAGCTGAGCCTTGCCGATCTGAAAGCCAAGAGTCCCAAAGACCTTCTGGCGATGGCCGAAGAGCTTGAGATCGAAAATGCATCGACCATGCGCAAGGGCGAGATGATGTTCCAGATCCTGCGCGAACGCGCGGATGAGGGATGGGAAGTCTCGGGTGACGGTGTGCTCGAGGTGCTTCAGGACGGATTCGGCTTCCTGCGGTCGCCCGAGGCGAATTATCTGCCGGGCCCGGATGACATCTATGTGTCGCCCGACATGATCCGCAAATATTCGTTGCGCACCGGCGATACGATCGATGGCGTGATCGAGGCACCGAACGACAACGAGCGTTATTTTGCCCTGACCAATGTGGCTTCGATCAACTTTGAAGAACCGGAGAAGGCCCGTCACAAGATTGCCTTTGACAACCTGACGCCGCTTTATCCCGACGAGCGGCTCAAGATGGAAATCGAGGATCCGACGATCAAGGATCGGACCGCCCGTATCATCGACCTGGTGGCCCCCATCGGGAAGGGTCAGCGGTCGCTGATCGTTGCGCCGCCGCGAACCGGTAAGACGGTGATCCTGCAGAACATCGCGCATTCCATTGAGCGCAATCATCCGGAATGTTACCTGATCGTGCTGCTGATCGATGAACGCCCGGAAGAGGTGACCGACATGCAGCGTTCGGTGAAGGGCGAGGTGGTATCCTCGACCTTTGATGAACCGGCGACGCGGCACGTGGCAGTCAGTGAAATGGTCATTGAAAAGGCCAAGCGGCTTGTTGAACACAAGCGAGATGTTGTTATCCTTCTTGATTCGATCACAAGACTTGGTAGGGCCTTTAACACCGTGGTGCCGTCTTCGGGCAAGGTTCTGACAGGTGGTGTCGACGCCAACGCCTTGCAGCGCCCCAAGCGTTTCTTTGGTGCCGCGCGCAACATCGAAGAGGGCGGTTCACTTACCATCATCGCGACGGCGCTGATCGATACCGGCAGCCGGATGGACGAAGTCATCTTTGAGGAGTTCAAGGGGACCGGCAACAGCGAGATCGTCCTGGATCGCAAGATCGCCGACAAGCGGGTCTATCCGGCCATCGACATTCTGAAATCCGGTACCCGCAAAGAGGATCTGCTGGTCGACAAGGTGGATCTGCAAAAGACCTTTGTGTTGCGCCGGATCCTGAACCCGATGGGCACCACCGACGCCATCGAGTTCCTGATTTCCAAGTTGAAGCAAACCAAGAGCAACAGCGATTTCTTTGACTCGATGAATACCTGATCCCGGTCCGCCGGCACGGAGGTATCTTGATGGATACGATCTTTGCGCTTGCCAGTGCGCAGGGCAAGGCCGGCGTTGCCGTTGTACGCATTTCCGGACCACTGGCCCATGTTGCCGCTTCTCGTCTTACGCGCCAGAAGCCTACCACCCGTGGTATGAAATTGCTGACCATCCACGATATGGATGGCGCGCATCTAGACGACGCCCTTGTCTTGAGTTTTCTGGCACCGGCCAGCTTTACCGGCGAAGATGTCGTTGAATTGCATCTTCATGGCAGCATCGCGGTGGTCTCCGCCGTGTTGAGATGCCTTGGATCGATGCAGGAGTTGCGGCTTGCCGAGCCCGGAGAATTCACCCGCCGGGCGATGGAAAATGGCAAGATGGATCTGTCGCAAGTCGAGGGGCTTGCGGATCTGATCGAGGCGGAAACCGAGAGCCAGCGGCGACAAGCCCAGGAAGTCTTGTCCGGGCGGCTGGGGGAATTGGCCGAAAGCTGGCGTACAGAACTCATCCGTGCGGCGTCATTGATCGAGGCCGTGATCGACTTTGCCGACGAAGATGTTCCGACCGATGTCACCCCGGAAGTAAGCGCTTTGATCGAACGGGTGATGTCAGACCTCAAAAGTGAAACCACGGGCGTAGGAATCGCCGAGAGAATTCGCAGCGGGTTCGAAGTGGCCATTGTTGGCGCTCCTAATGTGGGAAAATCTACGCTGCTCAACGCTCTGGCCGGGCGTGACGCGGCCATTACCTCGGAATACGCCGGAACGACACGTGATGTGATCGAGGTTCGCATGGATCTCGCGGGGCTTGCAGTGACGTTCCTTGATACGGCTGGATTGCGCGATACCTCGGATGAAGTCGAGAAGATCGGTATTTCCCTTGCGAAATCCCGCGCCGATCGCGCCGATTTGCGAGTATTTCTGGCGGATAACACGGGTGATCTGGATATTGCGTTCCAAGCGGACGATATCCTGATGCATCCAAAGGCCGATCTGCGCGCGCACAGGTCGAATTCTGTTTCTGGATTGACCGGGGAAGGGGTGTCGGACCTGATTTCGCGGATTTCATCGGTTCTGGTTCAGAGATCTGCAAATGCGGGAGTTGCCACGCGTGAGCGCCACAGAATTGCAATGATGCGGGCCAATGCCTCGTTGATGGCAGCGAGGGATCTGTTGTCTGATCGCTCTGAGCAGTATGAAATGGTGGCTGAAGAGCTGCGTGCATCGATTCGATCCCTTGAATCGCTTGTTGGCCGTGTCGATGTGGAAAACCTACTGGATGAGATTTTTTCCAGTTTTTGCCTGGGTAAGTAAGGAGTGTTTCACGTGAAACATTTTGACGTTGCTGTCATCGGAGGCGGTCATGCAGGTGCAGAAGCCGCCCACGCAGCGGCGCGCATAGGCGCGAATACCGCTCTTATCACCCTCAATCGCGGCGGAATCGGCGTTATGTCGTGTAATCCGGCGATTGGCGGGCTCGGAAAAGGCCATCTTGTCCGGGAAATCGATGCGATGGATGGGGTAATGGGCCGTGTTGCGGACCTTGCCGGGATTCAGTTTCGGCTGTTGAACCGACGCAAGGGCCCAGCCGTACAAGGACCGCGCGCTCAGGCGGATCGCAAGATCTATCGGGAGTCCATGCTCAAGGAGTTGGAAACTTGCGAAAACCTGACAATCATCGAAGGTGAGGCGACCGACTTTCTGATGGATCGGGATCGTGTCATCGGGCTTTGTCTCGCGGATGGTTCCGAAATCAAGTCGCAATCCGTCATCCTGACCACAGGTACATTTCTGCGTGGTGTGATTCATATTGGTGACGTATCCCGCCCTGGTGGCAGAATGGGAGACAAGCCCTCGATCCCACTCGCCGATCGACTGGAGTCGTTCAATTTGCCATTGGGTCGTCTGAAGACCGGAACACCACCGCGCCTGGATGGTCGGTCAATCGACTGGTCCGATCTGCAAATGCAGCCTGGAGACGATGACCCGACGCTGTTTTCGTTCATGTCGTCAAAGGTATCTGCCGGCCAGATTTCTTGCGGGATCACGCATACCAACGCCCGGACCCATGAGATTATCGAGAAAAATCTTTCACGCTCCGCGATGTATGGTGGGCATATCGACGGGGTAGGGCCGCGCTATTGCCCGTCTATCGAAGACAAGATCGTACGCTTTGCGGAAAAGGACTCGCATCAGATCTTTCTTGAACCTGAAGGGGTCGACGATCACACGATCTATCCGAATGGTATCTCGACATCGCTTCCAGTGGATGTTCAAGAGGCATATGTCCGTTCGATCAAGGGTTTGGAAAATGCCGAGATACTCCAGCCCGGCTATGCGATCGAATATGATTATGTCGACCCACGCGCGCTAAGTGCAACGTTGGAACTGAAAGATATCAAGGGCTTGTATCTTGCCGGGCAAATCAACGGCACAACGGGTTACGAAGAGGCTGCTGCTCAGGGTTTGGTTGCAGGGTTGAATGCCGCGTTGGCTTCGAAAGATCGTGATCCCGCTGTTTTTAGCCGCTCAAACAGCTATATCGGTGTGATGATCGATGATCTGACTACGCGTGGTGTGTCAGAGCCGTATCGGATGTTCACGTCCCGCGCGGAATTCCGGCTATCCCTGCGTGCCGATAATGCGGATCAGAGATTGACACCATTGGGGTTGGAATTGGGTTGTGTGGGCAAGGAACGGGAAGCGGCCTTTGCGACCAAGATGGAAAAGCTGGACCGCGCGCGAGAAGTACTGACCAACGGCACATATACTCCCAAGGAACTGTCCCAGGCGGGAATCCAGATTAGCCAGGATGGTAAACGCCGCAATGGCATGGATGTGTTGGCCTTTCCAGATGTTTCCGTGTCCAATCTGGTGTCGTTGATGCCCGAGTTGAGTGATATCGAGGTTGATATTCGTCTCCAGATAGAGCGGGATGCGCTCTATCGAAATTATGTGGCGCGTCAGGAAAACGATGTAACGGCATTAAAGCGTGACGAAGCACTGACAATACCGCGAGATTTCGATTTTTCCGGGATCAGCGGCCTGTCGAATGAGCTCGGTCAAAAATTGCGGGCCTCTCGGCCTGAAACCATCGCACAAGCGGCGCGTATTGATGGTATGACGCCTTCGGCGCTGGCCTTGATCCTGTCCCGTCTGCGACGCCAGCTCAAAGTCGCCAATAGATGAACGATCACGTCAATGAAGATCGTTACATTCCAGATGTTTCACGTGAAACATTGGAACGGCTGAAATGTTTCGATTCCCTTGTCCGTAAATGGAATCCGCGAATAAACTTGGTCTCCCGTAATAGCCTTGAGGTCCTTTGGTCGCGCCATATCGTTGATTCCGTTCAGGTCTTTCGACTCAGAGAGAAGTCGGGGTCGTGGGTCGATCTGGGCAGTGGCGGTGGCTTTCCCGGCGCGGTTGTTGCGATCCTGGCAGAAGAGTTTGATCCCGGGGCTGCAGTCACCCTGATCGAGAGCGATCAACGAAAATGTGCCTTTCTACGTACGGTAATTCGCGAAACCGGGGTTGCCTGCCGGGTGATTTCCCGACGTATCGAACAAGTTGAGCCGCAAGCGGCGGATATTCTGTCGGCACGGGCGCTTACGAATCTGTCCGGGTTGCTGGAATTTGCAGAAAGACACCTGTCAAGCGACGGAATGGCGTTGTTCCCAAAGGGAGTGTCGTGGCAAAAGGAAGTTGCCGAAGCAGAGCGTTCGTGGCGGTTTGAGTATGAACCCACGGAAAGCGCGACCGAGGCTGGATCCGTTATCTTGAAAGTCAAAGGAATATCGCGTGTCTGACCTTATCCAAACACCAGGTCCGCAGATTATCGCCATCGCCAATCAGAAGGGCGGGGTGGGCAAAACCACCACATCCATCAACCTTGCAGCGGCGCTGGCGGAAAAGGCGCTTCGGGTTCTGGTGATCGATCTTGATCCGCAAGGCAATGCGTCGACGGGCCTGGGAATCGAAGCCGATTCGCGCGATGCAACCACCTATGATCTGCTTGTCGGAGATCTGCCGCTCGATCAGGTTATTCAGAACACGGCACAGGACGGTTTGTGTATCGTTCCGGCAACGGTTGACCTCAGTTCCGCAGATATCGACCTGATCTCCAACGATCGGCGGATTTTTCTCTTGCATGACGCATTGCGGCAACAAGGGATGCGTGATTTTGCCTTTGATTACATCCTGATAGATTGCCCGCCATCGCTTAACCTGCTGACGGTAAATGCCATGGTGGCGGCGCATTCCGTGCTTGTTCCCTTGCAGAGCGAGTTCTTTGCATTGGAGGGGTTGTCGCAATTGATGCTGTCCGTCCGCGAAGTCCGGCAATCGGCGAATCCGGGACTCAGAATCGAAGGTATTGTGTTGACCATGTTCGACAGACGCAACAACTTGTCCCGACAGGTCGAAGAAGATGCGCGGGACAATCTTGGCGATCTGGTGTTCGAAACATTGATTCCGCGCAATGTCAGGGTCAGCGAAGCGCCGTCTTATGCGATGCCGGTGCTGAATTATGACAGCAATTCGCAAGGGGCAGAAGCCTACCGCGCGCTGGCGCAGGAAATAATGACCAAACACAGGTTGATGGCGGCCTAGGCCATCCGAGGAGGGTAGCAGATGGATAACAGGGTTAAGCCGCGCGGGTTGGGACGCGGACTGTCGGCATTGATGGCGGATGTTTCAACCGAGAGCCAGAGTACGGATCGCCCCGTCGGCCCGGATATTCATGTTCCGATCGAAAAGCTGTTTGCCAACCCGAACCAGCCGCGCCGCAGGTTTGCGCAGGAAGATCTGGATGACCTGACCGCGTCGATCAAGGAAAAGGGGGTTCTTCAGCCGCTGATCGTGCGCCCGCGCGAAGGCGGCACCTATGAGATTGTCGCGGGTGAACGTCGTTGGCGGGCCTCGCAACAGGCGCAGCTGCATGAAGTGCCGGTTCTGGTGCGCGATTTTGACGATGTCGAAGTGCTGGAAGTTGCCATCATCGAAAACATCCAGCGCGCGGATCTGAACGCGGTGGAAGAGGCGGCAGGCTACAAGCAACTCATGGAGAGCTTTGGCCACACGCAGGAGCGGCTGGCCGAAGCGCTCGGCAAAAGCCGCAGCCACATTGCCAACCTGATGCGTCTGCTGACTCTGCCGGGGGATGTACAGAACATGCTGCAAGAGGGGGCGCTGACCGCCGGTCATGCACGCGCCCTGGTCACGGCAGAAGAGCCTTCCTCGCTGGCGCGGGCCATCGTCAAGGGCGGTCTGTCGGTGCGGGCCACCGAGGCGCTGGTGAAAAAACAGGCCTCGGGAGAGCTGCAAGCCAGAAAAAAGAAACAGGCCGGTCCAGCCGAAAAAGACGCGGATACCCGCGCCTTGGAGGCGGATCTTTCGGCCAATCTGGGTATGAAAGTGGCGATTTCGCACAAACCGGGTCAGGATTCCGGGGAAATTACCATCAAATACGGTGATCTCGACGATCTGGACACGCTTTGTCGTTTGCTGAGCGGCAGTTAACCAACCAGAAACTCGGAAATAATCGCGTTCAGAACCATAAAGCCCTGCTTTTGCACCACAATTCGATCACCCGTGTCCCGGATAAGTCCGAGTTCAGCGAGAGATTTACGTGCGGCGGGGCACAGAGGCCGGTTGGCGAGAGTCTCATAGCGCACAACATCTATGCCCGACCGTATGCGCAACCCCATCATAAGGTATTCTTCGGCTTGCTCTAACGTCGAAAGCGGCTGGCGGGTGATCTCGCCCTTGCCCTGGTTCACCTGCCGCAGCCAATCGGTTGGCATGGTGGCCGATTCCGTGGCGTGCCGGACGCCGTTCAGGGTCACGCGCCCATGCGCGCCGGGGCCGATGCCGACATAATCCCCTCCGGTCCAGTAGATCAGGTTATGCCGCGATTCCGCACCCGGCCGGGCGTGGTTTGACACCTCGTACATGGGCAGACCATGCGCGTCACAGATGGCCTGGGTGATTTCATACATATCCGCGGCGCGATCATCATCGGGCAGCCCGCGAAGCTTGCCCGCGGCAAAACGGTCGCCAAAGGCGGTGCCGTTTTCGATGGTCAATTGGTACAGCGACAGGTGATCGATCGCCATCGACAGGGCGCTGTTCAGTTCCTGTTGCCATTGTTCCGGCGTCTGGTCCTGGCGGGCATAGATCAGGTCGAAACTAACCCGGTCAAAACAGCCGCGGGCAATGTCAAAGGCGGCGCGTGCTTCGGCGACGGTATGGATACGCCCAAGCCGTTTGAGATCGGCGTCGTTCAGCGCCTGCACCCCCATCGACACGCGATTGACCCCACCATCGCGAAACCCGCCAAAGCGCGCCGCTTCAACCGAACCGGGATTGGCTTCGAGCGTGACTTCGATGTCATTGGCAGGGGTCCAGTGGCGGCAGGCCGCCTCGACAATGCGGCCCACCGTGTCCGGATCCATCAGGCTGGGCGTGCCGCCACCGAAGAATATGGAATTGAGGACCCGACCCGGGGTTTCCGCAGCGGTGCGTTCGAGCTCTGCGAGGTAGGCATCGCACCAGGCCGATTGATCGATCTGGCGCGACACGTGGCTGTTAAAGTCGCAATAGGGGCATTTGGCCTGGCAGAAGGGCCAGTGTACATAGAGCCCGAACCCGCCATGTCGCCAGTCTTCAGTCAAAACAGCCCGCGACAAGCTGTTCCGTGGCCTTGGCGCGGTGGCTGATCCGGTTCTTTTCCCAGCGATCCATTTCGCCAAAGGTCACGTCATGGCCATCGGGAACAAAGATCGGGTCATACCCATGCCCCTGATCGCCGCGCATGGGCCAGACAACCTGACCTGGCATGATGCCCTCGAACACCTCGTCATGGCCATCGGGCCAGGCCAGAACAAGCGTGCAACAGAATTGCGCCTTGCGGGGGTGGGGCGCGTTGATCGCTTCCAGTTCGCGATGGGTGCGCTCCATCGCCATGACGAAATCGCGCCCGTTCGGGGTTTCGGCCCAGTCGGCGGTATGCACGCCGGGGGCGCCGCCCAATGCGTCGATCCGGATCCCGGAATCATCGGACAGGGCAGGCAGGCCGGTTGCCCTGGCGGCGGCATGGGCCTTGATGCGGGCATTGCCGACAAAGGTGGTTTCGGTTTCGTCCGGTTCCGGCAGATCCATTTCGGCGGCCCCGACCACGGTCACCCCAAAGGGGCCGAGAAGATGCGCCATCTCTTCCAGCTTGCCGGCGTTATGGGTCGCGACCAACAGCCGCTCGCCGGTAAACCGGCGCGTCATACCGCGGCCTTCTGCGCGGCGACCAGTTCGCCGACACCTTTCTGTGCCAGATCGATCAACTGATTCATCTGGTCGCGGGAAAACACCGAACCCTCTGCCGACATCTGGATTTCGATCAGCTTGCCGGATCCGGTCATGATAAAGTTGCCGTCAACGCCGGCCTCGCTGTCTTCGGGATAGTCGAGATCCAGCACCGGCTGCCCGGCATATATGCCACAGGACACGGCGGCGACCGGATCCACCAGCGGGTCGCTGATCACGTCGCCGGCCTTCATAAGCTTGTTCACCGCCAGCCGCAGCGCGGTCCAGCCCCCGGTGATCGCGGCGCACCGGGTGCCGCCATCGGCCTGAAGCACGTCGCAATCGATGGTGATCTGACGTTCGCCAAGCGCGACCCGGTCCACCCCGGCGCGCAGGGCACGCCCGATCAGACGCTGGATTTCCACGGTACGGCCACCTTGCTTGCCCGATGCCGCCTCGCGCCGCATCCGGGTGTTCGTGGCGCGGGGCAACATGCCGTATTCCGCCGTCACCCAGCCCAGCCCCGACCCCTTGATAAAGGGCGGCACGCGATCCTCGATTGTCGCGGTACAGAGCACATGGGTATCGCCAACCTTGATCAGGCATGATCCCTCGGCGTGTTTCGTGAATCCCGTTTCAATGGAAACCGGGCGCATTTCGCTTAGATCTCGACCAGAGGGGCGCATGATGTCTCCTATATATGTTGGCGTCGGAATACAGTCCGGCAAGACCGTTATGCAACCCCGATTGACCTTTGCAACCAGTGGACTTTAATGGCGAACCAGCCAAGGATGACCACATGAACGATGCTACGAAACTGTTGGACGAGTTGAACGACCGCTCGCGCGAAGTGTTTCGGCGCGTGGTCGAAGGCTATCTTGAAACCGGCGATCCCATCGGCAGCCGCACCCTGACCCGCACCCTCAGCGAAAAGGTCAGCGCCGCAACCATCCGCAACGTTATGCAGGATCTGGAATATCTCGGCCTGCTCGACAGCCCGCATGTCAGCGCCGGGCGCATTCCGACCCAGGTGGGGTTGCGGATGTTCGTCGATGGCCTGCTTGAAGTGGGCGATCTGCACGATACCGACCGCAAGATGCTGGACGACACGGTCAAGCGCAATTCCAATGATGTGGGCAATATGCTCGACCGGTTGGGCGCGGCCCTCTCGGGTGTGACCCATGGGGCGTCCCTGGTTCTGACCCCCAAGCACGAGGCCGAGATCCGCCATATCGAATTCGTGTCGCTGGCCCATGATCGCGCGCTTGTGGTGATCGTGTTCGCCGACGGTCATGTGGAAAACCGCCTGTTCACCCCGCCGCCGGGCCAGACTCCCAGTTCGATGCGCGAAGCGGCGAATTTCCTGAATGCCCTGATCGAAGGCCGCACCCTGAGCGAAGTGCGCCGCAAGATTCAATCCGAGATCAACGCCCGCCGGCAGGAGATCGACCGGCTGGCACAGGACATGGTCGAAAGCGGGCTCGCCGTGTGGGAAGGCGATGGCGAGGAAACCGACCGGCTGATCGTGCGCGGACGCGCGAATCTGTTGGGTGGCGAAGACAATGGCGAAGAGCTGGAACGCATTCGCAGCCTGTTTGACGATCTTGAACGCAAGCGGGACATCGAGGAATTCCTGCAACTCACCGAGGATGGCGAGGGCGTACGCATTTTTATCGGCTCGGAGAATAAACTTTTCTCACTTTCGGGTTCCTCTTTGGTGGTGTCTCCCTATATGAACGCTGATCGTAAGATCATCGGCGCGGTGGGTGTGATTGGCCCGACGCGCCTCAATTATGGGCGGATCGTGCCGATCGTGGACTATACGGCGCAGCTGGTAGGCCGGATGATTTCCGACCGCAGTTAGAGGTGAAAGATGGCAGAGCCAAAGAACGACGATTTTCTGGATGACCTCGCGGCGATGGAAGCCGAGGCTGACGCAGAAGAGCTGGCAGAGCTTGATGACGAGGCAATCGAACTGGATTCCCTGCGGGCAGAGCGTGACGAATACAAGGACCGCTATATGCGGACGCTGGCCGAGGCCGAGAATTCGCGCAAGCGCTCGGAACGGGCCCGTGTCGAGGCCGAACGCTATGGCGGATCGCGTTTGGCGCGGGATGTCCTGCCGGTTTATGACAACATGAAACGCGCGCTGGATTCGATCACGGATGAACAGCGCGCCGCCTCTGCGGCGATGATCGAGGGCATCGAATTGACGATGCGCGAATTGATCAACGTTTTTGGCAAGCACGGGATCGAAGTCATTTCGCCCCAGGTCGGCGATCGGTTCGACCCCAAGCTGCACGAGGCGATGTTCGAGGCACCGCTGCCCGGCACCAAGGCGGGCGACATCATCCAGGTATCGGCCGAAGGCTTCATGTTGCACGATCGCCTGTTGCGGCCGGCGCAGGTGGGCGTGTCATCCGCGCCCGCGTCCTGAGCGCGAAACATAATCGATCTTTGCGAAGCGGTCAGGATCTGGCCGCTTCTTTCAGTTTATAGACCAGGTCCAGCGCCGCTTTTGGAGTCAGTTCGTCGGGATGGATGCTGTCGAGCAATTCCAGCGCCGCGGATTTTTCCGGCGCGGGCGGCGGTGGCGGCGGCGGCGCGGCAGAGAACAGCGGCAGATCGTCGATCAGCGCCTTTTGGTTGCGCCCGCCTTCGCGTTCACCCTCTTCCAGCGCCTTGAGCACGACGCGCGCCCGGTCCAGTACCGATTGCGGCAGCCCCGCCAGCTGGGCGACCTGAACCCCGTATGACCGGTCCGCCGCGCCCCGCCGCACCTCGTGCAGAAAGATCACTTCACCCTGCCATTCCTTGACAGCGACGGTGGCATTTTCCACCCCAGTCAATTTGCCCGCGAGGGCGGTCAGTTCGTGGTAATGGGTGGCAAACAGCGCGCGGCACTGGTTGCTGGCGTGCAGGTGTTCCAGCGTTGCCCAGGCAATCGACAGCCCGTCATAGGTCGCGGTGCCCCGGCCGATTTCATCGAGGATCACCAGCGCCCGGTCATCCGCCTGGTTCAGGATCGCGGCGGTTTCCACCATTTCGACCATGAAGGTCGAGCGACCGCGCGCCAGGTCATCGGACGCGCCTACGCGGCTGAACAATTGGCTGACAATGCCGATATGGGCCTCGTTCGCCGGAACATAGCTGCCCATCTGCGCCAGCAGGGCGATCAGCGCGTTCTGACGCAGAAAGGTCGATTTACCCGCCATATTGGGCCCGGTCAGCAACCAGATCGCGGCCCCGTTCGCTGCGCTCAGATCGCAATCATTGGCGATAAAGCTGTCGCCCCCCTGTTGGCGCAACGCATGTTCCACGACCGGATGCCGCCCGCCGCCGATGGCGAAACTGCGGCTGGCATCGACGCGGGGACGGCACCAGTTCTCATTGCGCGCCAGCTCGGCCAGCGCCGACGCAAGATCGAGCTCGGCAAGCGCGCGCGAGGCGCCATTCAGCCGGGCCGCCTGGGCCAGAATAGAGCCTCTTAGCCCTTCATAGAGCCGCTTTTCGATCTCCAGCGCCCGGTTCCCGGCATTCAGAATCCGGGTCTCCAACTCGCTGAGTTCCACGGTGGTGAACCGCACCTGGTTGGCGGTGGTCTGGCGGTGGATATAG
Organism: Microbulbifer sp. S227A; assembly: GCF_049800935.1. Taxonomy (NCBI): domain Bacteria; kingdom Pseudomonadati; phylum Pseudomonadota; class Gammaproteobacteria; order Cellvibrionales; family Microbulbiferaceae; genus Microbulbifer; species Microbulbifer sp. S227A. The sequence continues at coordinate 56,100 of NZ_JBNAFZ010000012.1, forward strand.
CTCTCGGACAGCGGTGCCGAGAGCATCTTTTGCGCATGTGTCGCGGTTGTCTCGATGAAATAGCCAAGGACATTGTTGTGTTTGATCTTGAGCGAGGCGATCCCCGTATGCTCGGCATAACGTTGCTGAAGCCCGGCGATGACCGAGCGGCCCTCGTCCCGCAGGGTGCGGACCTCGTCGAGTTCCGCGTCATGGCCAGATGCAACAAAGCCACCATCCCGGGTCAGCAGCGGCGGTTCCGCCACAAGCGCGGCATCAAGCAGCGCCGACAGATCGTCAAACCCGGTCAGATCACCCGAGGCGGTTGCGAGCAATGGCGGCAGGTCATGGGCCCGGCAAAGGTGGGCGATGATTTCGGCCTGTTCCAGCGTGTTGCGCACGGCGGCCAGGTCACGCGGCCCGCCACGATCCAGCGACAGGCGCGACAGGGCGCGGTCCAGATCCGGGGCCTTGCGCAGGGCCGCGCGCAGATCGTTTGCCACCGGCTGTTGCGCGATGGCGAAATCCACCGCCGCCAACCGGGATTGCACCGTGTCCAGATCGCGCGACGGGCTGGACAGGCGTTGTTCGAGCAACCGCGCGCCGCCCGGCGTCACGGTACGGTCAATCACCGCGAGCAGCGATCCCGCCCGGCTCCCGGACAGCGACCGCGTGAGTTCCAGGTTGCGCCGGGTGGCGGCGTCAATCTGCACCACACGGTCTTCGGCTTCGCGGATCGGGGTTTGCAGCAGCGGCAAGCGGCCCTTTTGGGTGATCTCGAGATAATCGATCAGCGCCCCCATCGCCGAAATCTCGGCCCGTCCGAAAGTGCCAAAAGCGTCGAGCGTCCCGACGGAAAACAGCGCGCACAGGCGCTTGTCGGCGGCAGCACTGTCAAAGCTGGCCCGCCCCAAAGGGGTAAGCGCCACGCCAAGATCGCCAGCGACCTCGTACAGCCCCGCGGCACCGGTGTCGCTGACAATCAGTTCCGAGGGCGCCAGCCGGGCCAGTTCGGGCCCGAGCCGCGCGGGATTCAACGGCATCACGTGAAACGCGCCGGTGGAAATATCCGCCCAGGCCAGCGCGGATTGATCGCGCACCTCGGCAATGGCGGCAAGGAAATTGTGGCGTCTGGCTTCGAGCAGCGCGTCCTCGGTCAGCGTGCCCGGCGTGACCAGGCGCACGACCTCGCGCCTGACGACAGATTTCGAACCGCGTTTCTTGGCCTCGGCGGGGCTTTCCATCTGCTCGCAGACGGCGACGCGAAACCCTTTGCGGATCAGGGTCAGGAAATAACCTTCGGCCGCATGGACCGGTACGCCGCACATCGGGATGTCGGCCCCGTCATGTTTGCCACGCTTGGTCAGCGCGATGTCCAGCGCCTCGGCCGCGGCCACCGCATCGTCAAAGAACATCTCGTAGAAATCGCCCATGCGATAGAACAGCAGCGCGTCCTTATGGTCGGCCTTGATTTCAAGATACTGCGCCATCATTGGCGTGACATTGGCCACAGATCGTCCCCCGGGGTCATCGAAACGTGCGCGACCTTACAAACGCCCAAGACGCGGCGAAAGGCGAAAACGCATTCCTGTTGAGGCCGGGCGAAGCGCGGGGTATGACGCCAGAACCGCAACGAGGAGACAGCCGGTCATGGCCAAGCTGAAATATACCCGCGACGAAGCCCTGACGTTTCATCTGGAGCCGACGCCGGGCAAGTTCGAAATCCAGGCAACCGTGCCGATGAACACACAGCGCGACCTGTCGCTGGCCTATTCTCCGGGTGTCGCCATCCCGTGCGAGGAAATCGCCGCCAATCCCGAAACCGCGTATGATTATACCAACAAGGGCAACCTTGTTGCGGTGATTTCGAACGGCACCGCCGTGCTGGGTCTGGGCAACCTGGGTGCGTTGGGGTCCAAGCCGGTGATGGAAGGCAAATCCGTCCTGTTCAAGCGTTTTGCCGATGTCAACAGCATCGATATCGAACTTGATACCGAGGATGTCGCTGATTTCTGCAAGGCGGTCAAATTGATGGCCCCGACCTTTGGCGGCATCAACCTTGAGGATATCAAGGCCCCGGATTGTTTCATCATCGAACAGCAGCTCAAGGAAGAGCTGGATATTCCGGTGTTCCACGATGACCAGCATGGCACGGCGGTGATCTGTGCCGCGGGGCTGATCAATGCGCTGTATCTTTCGAACAAGAAGATCGAGGACGTCAAGATCGTGCTGAACGGTGCGGGCGCGGCGGGGATCGCCTGTCTGGAACTGCTCAAGGCGATGGGCGCGCGGCATGAAAACTGCATCATGTGCGACACCAAGGGCGTGATCTGGCAAGGCCGCACCGAGGGCATGAACCAGTGGAAATCGGGCCATGCGGTCAAGACCGAGGCGCGCACGCTGGAGGATGCGATGAAGGGGGCCGACGTGTTCCTGGGGGTCAGCGTCAAGGGGGCCGTGACCCAGGACATGGTGGCCTCGATGGCCGACAATCCGGTGATCTTTGCGATGGCCAATCCCGATCCCGAGATCACGCCGGAAGAGGCCCACGAAGTGCGCATGGATGCCATCGTCGCCACCGGGCGCAGCGATTATCCCAACCAGGTGAACAATGTTCTGGGCTTTCCCTACCTGTTCCGGGGGGCGCTGGATATTCACGCGCGGGCAATCAATGACGAGATGAAGATCGCCTGTGCCCATGCGCTGGCGCAGCTGGCCCGCGAAGACGTGCCGGACGAGGTGGCGCTGGCCTATGGTGAAAACCTGTCCTTTGGCCGCGACTATATCATCCCGACTCCGTTTGACCCGCGCCTGATCCACCGCATTCCGCCGGCCGTGGCCAGGGCGGGGATGGATACCGGCGCGGCACGGCGTCCGATCATCGACATGGAGAGCTATGAGCTGACCCTGAAGGCGCGGATGGATCCCACGGCCAGCATCCTGCGCGGCCTGAACGCGCGGGCGCGGGCGGCCAAGGCGCGGATGATCTTTGCCGAGGGTGACGACCCCCGCGTGTTGCGGGCGGCAGTCACCTATCAGCGGTCCGGTCTGGGCAAGGCGCTGGTTGTCGGACGCCCCGACGATGTCAAGGCCAAGCTCGATGCGGCGGGGCTGGGCGATGCGGCGCGCGAGCTTGAGGTGGTGAACGCCGCCAACACCCAGTACCTGGATACCTACAAGGATTTTCTCTACGAGCGGTTGCAGCGCAAGGGCTTTGACCGGCTCGACATTCATCGTCTCGCGGCACGCGACCGGCACGTGTTTTCCGCGCTTATGCTGGCGCATGGGCATGGCGACGGGCTGGTTACCGGGGCGACGCGCAAATCGGCGCATATCCTGGATCGCATCAACCACGTGTTTGACGCCAATCCCGAGAACGGCGTCGCGGGTGTTACCGCGCTGTTGCACAAGGGCCGGATCGTGCTGATCGCGGATACGCTGGTGCAGGAATGGCCCGACGCCGAGGACCTGGCGACCATCGCGGAACGTGCCGCCGAAGTGGCGCGGCACATGGGGCTTGAACCGCGCGTTGCCTTTGTGAGTTTTTCGACCTTTGGCTATCCCGTGTCCGAACGGGCGGAAAAGATGCACCAGGCACCCGGCGTGCTGGAAGCGCGCGGTGTGGATTTCGAGTTCGAAGGCGAAATGACCGTGGACGTTGCGTTGAATGCGCACTCTCAGGCGGCCTATCCGTTTTCACGCCTGACAGGCCCGGCCAATATCCTGGTGGTTCCGGCCCGCCATTCGGCCAGTATCTCGGTCAAGCTGATGCAGGAAATGGGCGGCGCCACGGTGATCGGGCCGATCCTGTCCGGCCTGGACAAGCCGATTCAGATTTGCTCGTCGGTATCGACCGCAAATGACATTCTGAACATGGCCGTTCTGGCCTCTTGCAAGATCGGCTGATCCGGTTTCCCGCCGTCGCCTTTGAGCCGGGCGACGGCAGGTGCAGCCGATCAGAGGATGCCGGGCAGATTCAGCCGGTTTTCCCGCGCGCAATCCAGCGCGATGTCATAACCCGCATCCGCATGACGCATGACACCGGTCGCGGGATCGTTCCACAGCACCCGTTCGATCCGCCGGTCGGCGTCATGGCTGCCATCACAGCAGATCACCATGCCGGAATGCTGGGAAAATCCCATGCCGACCCCACCGCCGTGATGCAGGCTGACCCATGTGGCGCCGGACGCGGTGTTCAGCAGCGCATTGAGCAGGGGCCAATCCGACACCGCGTCCGACCCGTCCTTCATCGCCTCGGTTTCGCGGTTGGGCGAGGCGACCGAGCCTGAATCAAGATGGTCGCGGCCAATCACCACCGGGGCCGACAATTCGCCGGAGCGGACCATTTCGTTAAAGGCAAGGCCCAGCCGATGCCGCACGCCCAGCCCGACCCAGCAGATGCGCGCGGGCAGCCCCTGGAACGCGATCCGGTCCCGCGCCATATCAAGCCAGTTGTGCAGATGGCTGTCCTCGGCAAGGATCTCTTTCACCCTGGCATCGGTCTTGTAGATGTCCTCGGGATCACCGGACAACGCGGCCCAGCGGAACGGCCCGATGCCCCGGCAGAACAGAGGCCGGATATAGGCCGGGACAAAGCCGGGGAAATCAAAGGCGTTTTCCAACCCTTCCTCGAGCGCCATCTGCCGGATGTTGTTGCCATAATCGACGGTCGGGATGCCGGCGGCGTGGAAATCGACCATCGCCTTGACCTGCACCTTCATCGAAGCGCGCGCCGCCCGTTCCACGGCCTTTGGATCACTTTCGCGTTTCTGACGCCATTCGGCCATGCTCCAGCCCTGCGGCAGGTAGCCGTTGACCGGATCATGCGCCGAGGTCTGGTCGGTCACGATGTCGGGGCGCACCCCGCGTTTCACGAGGTCCGGGAACACGTCCGCCGCATTGCCCAACAGCGCGACGGATTTTGCCTGGCCCGTTGCTGTCCAGCGTTGGATCATCGCCAGCGCGTCCTCCAGGCTCTCGGTCTTTTCATCCACGTATCCGGTGCGCAAACGGAAATCGATCGAGTCCGGATTGCATTCCACGGCGAGGCAGCAGGCCCCCGCCATCACCGCGGCCAGCGGTTGCGCCCCTCCCATTCCGCCCAGCCCGCCGGTCAGGATCCATTTGCCCGACAGGTTGCCGCCGTAATGTTGGCGACCCGCCTCGACAAAGGTCTCATAGGTGCCCTGCACAATGCCTTGCGAGCCGATATAGATCCACGATCCGGCGGTCATCTGGCCATACATCGCCAGACCCCGTTTATCCAATTCGTTGAAGTGATCCCAATTTGCCCAATGCGGAACGAGGTTCGAATTGGCGATCAACACGCGTGGCGCGTCCTTGTGGGTCTTGAACACGCCAACCGGTTTGCCCGATTGCACCAGCAGGGTTTCGTTGCTTTCCAGCTCTTGCAGGCTGGCGACGATCCGGTCGAAATCGTCCCATGTACGCGCCGCGCGGCCGATGCCGCCATATACCACGAGTTCATGAGGGTTTTCCGCCACGTCCGGATGCAGGTTGTTCATCAGCATCCGCATGGGCGCTTCGGTCAGCCAGCTCTTGGCGCTGATCTCGGGGCCCGTGGCGGGATAGATATCGCGGCTGTTCTTGCGGGGATCGCTCATGATGCGCCTTTCAACTCGGGGGCCATCGCGGCCAGCGTGGTCAGGATTGTTCTAAGGTGAGCGCGAAGCCGTTCGGCCTTGGTCTCGTCATAGGTCCAGGGTGCGGTTTCCTGCACCAGGTAGGTGGATTGCGCCAGCTCCATCTGGATCGCGTGAAACCCGTCGGAGGGACGGCCATAATGCCGGGTGGTCCAGCCCCCCTTGAACCGGCCGTTTGTGGTGCTGGTGTAACCCGGGGCCGCCGAACAGATGTTGCGCATGGCGGTTTCGATGCGCGGATCACAGGTTGTTCCCATATTCGTGCCGATGTTGAAATCGGGCAGGATGCCGTCAAACAGGAAGGGGATCCGCCCGCGGATCGAATGGCAGTCATAGAGGATCGCGACTTCGTGCCGGTCACGCACCCGCGCCAGTTCGGCCTGCAATGCCGCGTGATAGGGGGCATGAAACCCTGCGCGCCGGTTCTCGATGTCATCGGCATCCGGCGGGCTGGTCCAGATATCATGCCCGTCAAAATCGGTGAGCGGCACCAGCCCGGTGGTGTTCTGGCCGGGATAGAGGCTCGTGCCGCCGGGATCGCGATTGGCGTCGATGACATAGCGGTGAAACGTGGCGCGCACGGTCGTGGCACCGGGCAATATCCCGTCATAGAGCCGGTGAATATGCCAGTCCGTGTCGTCCAGACTGCGACCGCGCGCATTCAGCCGCGCCGCGACAGCCTCGGGCAGGTCAGTGCCGGTATGGGGCAGGCCAAGCACGATGGGCCCGTCGCCACGGGTGATCTCAACGGCGGTCATGGGGACAGCTCCGGCAGGGTGATCCCGGCGCTGTTGACCACCACGCCCTCGCGGATCAGCGTAGCGGCGGTTTCAAGGTCGGGGGCCAGATAGCGGTCATGGGTCAGGCCATCGACCGATCGACGCAGCTTCGCGATCACGCGGGCAAGCGGCGCGCTGGTGCTGAGCGGAGCGCGAAATTCGACACCCTGTGCGGCGCAGAGCAATTCGACCCCCAGTATCCGTTCAAGATTGGCAACCATGCGCCCCAGTCGCACCGCCCCGTGCGCCGCCATGCTGACATGGTCTTCCTGGTTGGCGCTGGTGGGGGTGCTGTCGGTGACGCAGGGATTGGCGAGATGCTTGTTCTCGCTCATCAGGGCGGCGGTTGTCACCTCGGCGATCATGTAACCCGAGTTCAGGCCCGGATTCGGCGTCAGGAATGGCGTCAGATCATGGCTGAGCACCGGATCGACGATCAATGCCACGCGGCGCTGGGCGATGGCGCCGATCTCGGCAAGGGCCAGCGCGATCATGTCGGCGGCAAACCCCACCGGTTCGGCGTGAAAATTGCCGCCCGACACGATCAGGTCCGCCCCCACCAGAACCAGCGGATTGTCGGTGGCGGCATTGGCCTCGATTTCCAGCGTGCGGGCCGCCATGCGCAGCATGTCCATCGCCGCGCCGGTGACCTGTGGCTGGCAGCGGATGCAATACGGATCCTGCACCCGCGTGTCGCCGTCACGATGGCTTTCGCGGATCACCGACCCGGCCAGCAGGCTGCGCATGCAATCGGCGGCTTCGATCTGGCCGGCATGACCGCGCAGCGCGTGGATCTCGGGTTGCAGCGGCGCGGTAGATCCCATGATTGCATCGGTCGACAATGCCGATGTCACCAAGGCGCTGGTCATGGCCCGCCAGGCTCCGAACAACCCCGCCAGCGCAAAGGCGGTGCTGAATTGCGTGCCGTTGATCAGGGCCAGCCCCTCTTTGGGGCCAAGCGCGACGGGGGTCAGGCCGGCCCGTTTCAACGCCACCGCACCGGGCAGGGTTTCGCCCTGATACTCGGCCTCGCCATGCCCCATCATTACCGCCGCAAGATGCGCCAGCGGTGCCAGATCGCCCGACGCCCCGACAGACCCCTGTACCGGAATGACGGGGGTGACGCCGGTGGCCAGCATCGCCTCGATCAGGGCAATCAGCTCCATTCGCACGCCCGACGCCCCGCGCCCGAGGCTGAGCAGTTTCAGGACCATCATCAGGCGCGCATGGGCGCGCGGGATCGGTTCTCCGACGCCGCAGCAATGTGACAGGATCAGGTTGCGTTGCAGGGTGGCGGTATCGCCGGCCTCGATCTTGACGCTGGCCAGTTTGCCAAAGCCGGTGTTGACGCCATAGATCGCCGCGTCGCCGCTGGCCGCCGCCGCAATCCGCGTCTGCGCCTCGATCACCGCGCCGTGGCAGGACGGGTCAAGCCGCACCGCAGCCGTCTGGCGGAACACGGTTTCCAGATCGGACAGGGTGGCGGCACCGGGAGTCAGGGTCAGGGTTATCATGGCATCGTCCCGATGATGCGCGCGTGCAACGGGTTGTCGCCGATACGATAGGCAAGCTCGGCCGGGTGTTGCACATCCCAGACCGCAAGCTCGGCCCGCTTGCCCGGTTCGACCGTTCCGACATCGGCAAGCCCAAGCGCACGCGCCGCATGCCGGGTAACGCCGGCCAGCGCCTCTTGGGGGGTGAGCCGAAACAGGGTGCAGCCCATGTTCATCGCCAGAAGCAGCGAATTCAACGGCGACGATCCGGGGTTCATGTCGGTGGCCAGCGCCATCGGCACCGCGTGTTTGCGAAAGGCTTTGATCGGCGGGGCCTGAGTTTCGCCCAGCGTGTAAAACGCGCCGGGCAGGATCACCGCAACGGTTCCCGCCGCCGCCATGGCCATCACGCCCTCTTCGTCAAGATATTCCAGATGATCCGCCGACAGCGCGCCAAACCCGGCTGCCAGCCGGGCACCACCAAGGTTCGACAGCTGTTCCGCGTGCAGTTTCACGGGAAGCCGCAGGTCGCGCGCGACCTCGAACACCCGCGCGATCTGGTCAGGGGAAAAGGCGATGCCTTCGCAGAACCCGTCAACCGCATCGACAAGGCCCTGTTCATGCGCCATGCGCAGGGTGGGGATACAGATGTCGTCAATATAGGCGTCATCCCGCCCCTTGTATTCCGCCGGTGTCGCATGGGCCCCCAGGAACGATGTGCGCACGCGGATCTGGCGGTGTTCGCCGATCGCGCGCGCGACCCGCAGCATGCGCAGCTCGGTGTCGCGATCCAGCCCATAACCCGATTTGATCTCGATCGTGGTCACCCCCTGGGCGATCAGCACATCGACCCGGCGCAGCGCCTCGGCGAGCAACATGTCCCGGCTTGCGTTCCGGGTGCTGCTGACGGTGGAAACGATGCCGCCGCCGGCGCGGGCGATCTCCTGGTATGATGCCCCGTTCAGACGCATCTCGAACTCGGCCGCCCGGTTGCCGCCATGAACGATATGGGTGTGACAATCGACAAGCCCCGGCGTCACGAGCCGCCCGTCAAGGTCGCGCTGGCGGTAGGATGCATAAATCCCGGGCAGGTCGGCCAGCGGACCAACCCAACTGATCCGCCCCTGTTCCAGAACGATGGCCGCGTTTTCGACCATCCCATAGGCAATGTCCTGCTGCGCCATGGTTGCAACGGTCAGGTTCGTCAGTGTCTGGTTGATATCGGTCACGGCAATCCGGTCCTTGCACGATTCTGCTTTTTTCTTAGCCAAGGCGTGTTTATATGTCTATACATAAAGAAGTTATTGATGGAATTTACGGGATGATCCACGCGCGTCATGCATTGCTCTCCTGCGGCTGGGCGCAGGATGTTCTTGTCGCCATCGACGGTGGGATCATCACGAAAATCACCTGCAACGCCCCGTGTCCGCAGGTGGCCACAAGGGTCGATACCCTGCTGCCCGCGCTTGGAAACCTGCACAGCCATGCGTTTCAGCGCGCGATGGCGGGCATGACCGAACATCGAAAACAGGGGCGTGACAGTTTCTGGACATGGCGCGACCTGATGTATCGTTTCATGGATCGCCTGACGCCGGATCAGATCGAGGCCATTGCCGCGATGGTCTATGTTGAAATGCAAGAGGCCGGATATGCCTCGGTCGGTGAATTTCACTATGTCCATCATCAAACCGGGGGCCGCGCCTATGACGACCCGGCGGAGCTGTCGCTGCGCATCTATGCGGCCGCATCGCGCACCGGGATCGGGCTGACCCATCTGCCGGTGCTCTATTCCTATGGCGGCGCGGGCCGGATGCCCCTGTCACCGGGGCAGTTGCGGTTTGGCAATGATGTGGATGGTTTTCTGACATTGCTGGATGCGGCGCGCGCCGGGCTGGGGGCCCTTTCTGCCGACGCCCGGATCGGCATCGCGCCACATTCCCTGCGCGCCACTTCTCCGCAGGACCTGAACGCGGTGCTGGACCATGCCGACGGGCCGATCCACATCCATATCGCCGAACAGCCAATGGAAGTCGAAGACATCGCCGCGTGGCTGGGCCAGCGCCCGGTGGATTGGTTGTTGCACCATGTGAATGTCGATCGCCGCTGGTGCCTGATCCACGCCACCCACATGACCGAATCCGAGACGCGGGCGATGGCGGCAACCGGGGCTGTGGCGGGGCTGTGTCCGGTTACCGAGGCGAACCTGGGCGATGGCCCGTTCAACGGCGTAACCTATCTCGCGGCAAATGGGGCTTTTGGTGTCGGCTCGGATTCCAACGTCAACATTTCCCTGACCGAAGAACTGCGCATGCTGGAATATTCGCAACGCCTGCGCGATCTGGCGCGGAACGTCCTGGTGGTCGGTGAAGGGTCGGTTGGTCATAGGCTGTACACCGGTGCCGCGCGGGGCGGTGCACAGGCGTTGGGCCGCAATGCCGGCGAAATCGCCGAACACCGGCTCGCCGATCTTGTTGCCATCGACTCCACCGATCCGGCACTCTGCGCCCTGTCGCGCGATCAGCTTCTGGATGGGTTTGTCTTTGCCGCCAATGACCGGGTGGTGACCGATCTGTGGTCGGCGGGCCGCCACCGTGTCAAGGACGGGCGTCATGTTGAACGGCGGGCCGTTGTTGCCGCCTATCGCGCGGCGATCGGTGATCTGATGGCGTCGCTGTGAAGCGAGGCCCCCGGCCGAACCGGCACTACCCGAAGCCGGTTTCGACAAAAATCACACAGTGGTTCACCCCGATTTGCCCGTTAAACTGGCATTAACCGACCCCGGATCAGCATGGCAGCACGTCGCAATCTCGGCATGGCACGCACATGCTGAACAACCGATCGGGGGCAGTGGGATGGCCAACTGGATCATCAGCCAATTTTCGAAACAGGCCAGGCAACGTCTGACCAGCAAGAAACCCCCATCCGGTTTCGGGCAGGATCGCACCGGGCCCGTTGGGTTTTCCGAGAGCGCGATGCGCGGTCTCGCCGATCTCGATGCCCGTATCCCGCCGCCGGGGGTGGTGACGCAACCGGCCTATGCGCGGCCCTTCAAGGGCAATGACCGGCTGTCGTCCGAGGCTGCCGCGGGCGGTGGCATGGTCACGGACAGGGATGGCAACAAGCGGCCGCATTACTGGGGACACCGCGAAAGGCTGAGAACCCGGTTCCTTACCGGCGGGCACAAGCCGATGCCGGAATACGAGATCCTCGAACTGCTGCTGTTCAACGCCATTCCCCGGATCGACGTAAAGCCGCTTGCCAAAAGGTTGCTTGCGGCCTTCGGGGATCTGAACGGCGTGGTGGCGGCATCCGAACATCGCCTGCTCCAGGTCGAGGGCGCAACCGACCGGGTATACTTGCAACTGCGCATCGCCGAGGCCTTTGCCCAACGCATGGCACGGGCCAAGGTGTTGGAGCGCAACGTCCTGACATCCTGGGATGATCTGATCGACTATTGCCGCACATCCATGGCGCATCGTGAAACCGAACAGTTTCGCATCCTGTTTCTGGATCGCAAGAACACCATCATCGCCGATGAAGAGCAGGCGACAGGCACCGTCGACCACGTACCGGTCTATCCGCGCGAGATCGTGAAACGGGCACTGGAGCTGAACGCGGGGGCGATCATCCTTGTTCACAATCACCCCTCTGGCGATCCGACCCCGAGCCAGGAAGACATCCAGATGACACAACAGATCGACGCCGCCTGCAAAACCATCAGCGTCGCGATCCACGATCACGTGGTGATCGGCAAGGAAGAAGAATACTCGTTCCGCGGATCCGGCCTCCTCTGATCCGCGCAGGCGTCACAAGCCCCGGGCAGAACCAGCCAGCAAATGCGCCACCCGGCATAAACGGCGAGAATATAAGGGGAATTGGTGCCGCTGAGAGGAGTAAACTAGAACCGTTTTCGACCTCAGAACTGTTGGAAGAACTGGAGTCTTGGTCGCAGATCATCTCGTCCGAACCTGAAATTCAAAAGGCGTTGAGCGCACCATCTGAGTTCCCTCAACCGGGGATGGAACTATGAGCCATCTCCAACCTAAATTCTCTGACGTTTCCACTGTAACACCGTCAGTCGAAGCCAAGCCGAAGAAGAAATCCAAACGGGCCGCGCCTTTATCGTTGCGACTGAGTGATGAAGAACGCGAAACGCTTGTGCAGGCTGCGGGCGGCGCATCGCTGAACAGCTATATCAAAAGCAAAGTGTTTGATGGGGAGATGAAGCCGCGCCGGATGCGCGGACAGGCTCCTGTCAAAGATCATGCAGCATTGGCACGGGCGCTTGGTCTGCTCGGAAATCTACGACTGGCAAACAATCTCAACCAGCTTGCCAAAGCCGCCAATATGGGTGCGCTGCCACTTTCGCCGGAAGTCGAACAAGAGTTGATGGCAACCTGTGCTGCCGTAATCGCCATCAGGGCGGAACTGATGAAAGCGCTTGGTTATTCTTCGGATGCCAGCTCATGATCCTGAAAGGCTCTCAGAGAAGCTGCGGCTTGAAGCTGGCAGCGCATCTGATGAACACCCACGACAATGATCATGTTGAGGTGCATGAGTTACGCGGGTTCACAGCGGATGATCTGCACGGCGCATTTCAGGAAGCCGATGCCATCGCCAAAGGTACCAAATGCCAGCAATATCTGTTTTCGCTTAGCCTCAGTCCACCGGAGACCGAGAGGGTGTCTGTGGCGGATTTCGAGAAAGCAATTGCGCAAGCCGAAGATCGGCTCGGTCTGACAGGGCAATCACGCGCGATTGTCTTCCATGAGAAAGAAGGTCGCCGTCATGCTCATGTAGTTTGGTCACGGATCGACATTGATCAGATGAAGGCTATTAATCTGCCCTTCTACAAGACCAGATTGAACGAGGTCTCTAAAGACCTGTTTCTCGAACATGGTTGGCGATTGCCTGACGGGTATCGTGATCGCAAACAACGTGATCCGCGCAACTTCACGCTTGCTGAGTGGCAACAAGCCAAGCGTCAGGGCAAAGATGCGAGGGATATCAAACGCACATTCCAAGAAGCATGGTCTGTCTCCGACACTAAGGACGCCTTTGCCCATGCCTTGGAAGAAAAAGGCTATGTTTTGGCACGCGGCGATCGGCGCGGCTTTGTCGCTGTAGATGTTCACGGTGAGGTTTATGCCATCCCGAAATGGACAGGACTGAAAACGAAGCAAGTTAAGGAAAAACTCGGCGATCCAAAGGTGTTGCGCTCGGTCGAAGAAGCCAAAGCCCACATCGCTCAGAATATGCAGCATGCTCTATCACGCTGGCAAACAGACCTGGCTGAGAAACAGCGGGCGCTCAAATCAAAGCAGGATCAGCAAAGAATGCAGCTTGTCCAAAAGCAGCGACAGGCACGCTATCAGTTAGAAAAGAAGCTGGAACAGCGCCGACTCCTTGAGGCCAAGCAGCGGCAAGAACGGTTCCGCACAGGTCTGAAAGGGCTTTGGGATCGTGTGCGCGGGGAACATCGACAGATCAAAGAACAGAATGAACAAGAAGCATGGCAGGCCCATCTGCGCGATCAGAAGATCAAAGATGACATGGTGTTCCGCAATCTTGAAGAACGCCGCCATCTGAAACGCGCCCATTCGGTCGAGCGATCAGCCCTTAAAGATCAAGCCAGAGACTTGGCGCAAGATCGGGAACGCTTCAACGAATTGCGCAATAGCAGAAATACACGTCCACGCGATGGGCCAAGTTTCGAGCGCTGATTAGCGCGCGCCTTGCGGTTCAAAGCCAACACGCAGGGAGTACCCCAGCACACGGGCATAGTTTTCAATCGTTGCAATAGACGGCGAGTTGGACGCGTTCAGGCTCTCAAGCCGCGAGATGTTGCTGCGCTTTGTGCCCAATTTCTCCGCCATCTCGGCTTGGGTTAATCCTGCCGCTTTGCGAAGAGCAATCATCTGCCGTTTCATCTCAAATGCAGACGACAAGGCATCATACTCTGCCTTAACATCCGGGTTTTTCAGCGCCTTGTCGCGCATGTCTATTAAGGTTGGTCGCTCAGTCATTGTCCTGAACCTCCTTCATTCGTTTGTTTGCCGTCGCCATCTGCCGCTTTGGCAGAGCGTTTGTTTTCTTAATCGCTGTCAGCAAGATCACGACTTCCTGCCCTTTCACGGTGCAAAAGACAGAGCGAGAGATGCCTTCCTTGCCCTTGGCGCGGATTTCAAACAGACCTTTGCCAAGGGGCGCGGTATGCGGCCTGCCCAAATCAGGGCCAAATTCTTCGATCAACTCTGCAATCCGCAGGAAGTTTGCCAAGATACCCGCTGGTAGCGCCAACGTCTCTTTCTCAACCTTCTCGCTGTAAAACGTGATCTTCCAACTCATGCTATATGTTATCAAATATGATACCTTGCTGTCAATCTCAATCGAACAGGCAAAGCTGGCGGCTATCTTCGATGTACTTCTTCCACGCCTTCGACTTTGCTGCTTCATCCAGCCATGCTGTGACCTGCGTGACCAACGTGCCTTCATTGGCTTCGACTGTTCCCACAGGGTGAAAGTGGGAACGATAGCCCGTCTCAGTGATCGGTAGCGGCGCGCGGTCTGGATTGATGCTTTTGATCTCAAGATGGGCAATAACGCCGCCATAATCCTCTGGCTTGTAGGTCAGTTCAATCTCGATCCCTTGCCATGTCAGTCTGTGTGTTTCTGTTCTCATATCAGTGATTCCAGAACACATGGACTTGCTCAAACCCCGTATCAATGGTGAAGACATCATTGATTTTGATATCCCGCGCCATCGCTTCGTAGTCGATGTAGAAGCGCAAGCTTTCGGGGATTTCGGTGCTTTGCTCGGTCAGCTCTTCGGCAAACTCTGCCAGAGATTTGTATTCACCCGCATAGGCATCCTCCATGGCTTTCTTGGCCTCATCCAGACTGCCCAGATGGCCTATAAGCTGCCCGCCGATCTCGCCATATTCTGAGATGAACGCCGCCAGTTTTGATACCTCGGCAAAGCCCTCATATTCAGAGAGGCGGACGCCTTCAAAGCCTTCATAGTCGTGGATCGCCCATTCTTCGGCATCTTCCATCGGTGACGCCGCAAGCATGGCTCTTACGTCATCATAGATGGCGTATGCATCTTGTTCCGCATCAATCCAGCATCCATGCAGGATGCCATTATTGTAAGCTGCCAAACAGGCAACATAGATTCTGATATCTCCTTCAAACTGTTTCATTTTTCTTCCCCTTTCTCTTGGGTGTGGGTTGCTCATGCAACCTTGCCCTTCGGCGAGAATGGGGGTGCAAACGGAAGGCGAAATCGGCGAAAGATTTTGTCGTTGTTGGGGGAGACCTTCAGGGGGAACCGACAACGATCACAATCTGTTCGATCTGTTTTGCCTGAAGTGCGCCGGGGGCAACGCCCTAAGTGTTGTTTCGCGTTAGTGAACGGGTTCTTTGCTGATACCCAAACCCCGTCTTTTGGTCGTTGAATTTCGGTGAAAACCGGCCCTCAAACTCGATTTCAAGTAAGTCGTAAAGTTTGTCCAAGCTCTTGATATACAATGTGCTAGATTTTTTGAAGTCCCGCTGTAAATTCACAAGGCCTTCGCGAAGAAATTTTGCTTGATCAAGCGGACGGCCATATCGGTCTGTGCCCGTCATTCTCATTCCTCGGTTTTCGTGGATGGTTGATGCTTTGAAAGAAATGTCGTCAGAAGTATGCTCACGCTCCCAACCCCTATGAAAACGTTCATTGCGTTCGTTTCTTAGGCTTGAGACAACCGCATCCATTTCTTTGAGAACGTCCAAAATTCTGGGCGCTGCTCCGTTTCTTCGCAAGTTCTTTAGAGAGCAAACTTGCGGACGAAGGTCGCATTCGAGGACCTCATTGGTGAGTAGCAGAGCACAATCAAACAAAGACACGTAACGCATCAAAAAAGTGTCTGCGCAGATGTTCAACCACTCATATCTGGTGACTGGAAGGTGTGGATCAGCAACAAACTTGTCCTCCAGCCATAACAAGTCCGCAACGTGGTTCAGTGACTCTACCCTTCTCGTTAGGGAAGATAAAACCTCATTGACATTCAGGGCATACAAACAGTCAGGGTATTGAGACATGTCATCATAGGATTCAAAGCTGTAAGCAACAACGCTTAAATCATATATCCGCCCGATGAACTGATGCTGATCTGATGGCAAAACGAGCTCCTTGAGATAGGCCGTTCTGCGCCGAGGGGCTTTCGGATAGTTTTCCGTCAACGTTGCAAGTTGAGTTTCTTTTGACATGTTAAGATTGTCGCATATCTAGCACCAATATTGAACACCCGGCCTTCGAACCTGGGTTTTCGGAACGCAAGTCATGCACTGTGGATAACTTGCGTAATTTACTTCTGCACTAGGACTCTGCGCCGTAGATATGGTATCTGACATCGGGATTGGCTCAACCAGTAGTAAGGAGATTGGTTTGACAGCAGTTGAGACGGCTAGAGTAACGCAAATGGATTGGGACATTGTTGGAGCGCGCGTATCTGATGCGGTATCACGCCACTCTTTCCCAACGAACTCGATTGGTTTTTTGTCGGTCGTTCTTGAACAGCTGTTTCCCAGCATACAAGATCAACTTCAAGAAGCCATTACAGACGGTTCAGATGATCGCGGAATAGATGCAGTTCATATCGTGGAGAATGAGACAAGTGCAGAGGTTTTTCTTTTCCAATCGAAATATAGGGAACATCAGAAGTCATGTTCAAAGACGATCAATGACAGCGAAGTTCTAAAGGTATCTCTTTTTCTTAACGAACTATTTGAGAAAGCAGACTCACTGGCAAACTGCAACAACTTCCGACTGAACGAAGCAGTTAATCGAATTTGGCAGCTCCATGAAGATGGGAAGATTTGTCGTTACCGTGTAATTTTCTGCTCCAATGGCCAATCCTTTTCTGAAAGCGCCTCAAAGATAGCCGCTTCAGTCACCAGTTCGCATCCGCAAGTCTCGTTCGAATTCTATGGGGTTAACGACGTGATGCGCGGGTTTGCCTCAGAGGGCAGAGCCGTAGAAGACGGATGCCTACAAGTGGTGGGTAAAGAAATTTTGGAACGATCAGATGGCGATATACGCGGCGTTGTGGCATCGGTTGATGCAAAGTCGTTTATCGATCTTATTCGGTCTGAGGATGGCGCTGGAATAAAACGGCATCTCTTTGATGATAATCTCAGAGTGTATCTTGGTGCCAAAGGTGGATATAACTCTTCGATAATAAAAACCGCAAACTCCAAAGACAGCTACCTGTTTTGGTATCTGAACAACGGTGTGACGATCACTTGCCGGAATTTCTCTTATAACAAAGGACACACCAATCCGACACTTAGGTTTGAGGATTTTCAAATTGTAAACGGCGCACAAACCTCACACTCACTACTTGAAGCAAGCCGTGACGAATCTGAGAATTTGGACAACGTTGTTGTGATGGTACGTGTCTACGCAACCGACCGGGAAGGTATTGCTGAACGTGTGGCTGTCGCAACCAACAGTCAGGCACGCATCCAAAGTCGTGATTTACGCTCAAATCACCAATCCATGAAAAAGCTTGAGCTTGCGTTTAGAGAGCATGGATATTTTTTCGAAAGAAAAAAGAACATGCATAGCGATAAACCGGATAGCAAACGTATTGATGCATTGAAACTTGGTCAAATACTTCTGGCATTTGAATTGCGGGACCCGGATAAGGCGAAGTCAGAATCAGATTCAATTTTCGACACTAGGTTTAATCACATCTTTCATGAACGTCGTGATATCAAACAATTGATAAATTTGTTCGAACTTTATCGACACATAGAAGACCTGAGAGATAGATACATATCTGAACATGGAACATCTCCAGAAAACGGCCATGAGCACCAACATCAATACCTAGTGTATGGCCATTGGTTTGTTCTATATGCGTGCAAGCTCCTTTTGGTTAAGGACCAGAAGCAGGCCATACCCTGCGGCGATGAAAAGAAAGAGCTTGTTGAGGAAGCTATACGGCGGGTCGCTAATGCGTGCAGCCAACACAAGGCAGTTGCACACTATCAAATGTTCAGAAGCCCACGAACCAAAGATAAGATATTGGGTGAGATCAGCGCAGCGCAGATAGACTTCTTCGATTTGCTGTCAGTTTCTTGACGTCAAATGAGGCGGGATAGCAGCACAAGGCTTCAATGTGATGCAAGAGAAATTTGCAGGCGCTGTGCCAGAGATTTTAGTCTTCAATAACTGAAAAGTCGTCATCCCTCGATTTTTTCCTACCTACACCGCCGCGTTTGCGGCCTTTGGGAACATAGTTTTCGTCAAGCGCTCGCTCAACCAGCCATGTCGCGGTATGTCCAGGAAAGCCCTCACCAAAATGACGGATCAAGTTGATGTAGCTAAGTTTCAACAAAGACAATTTGCAAACCTCTTCGTCTGATTTGGCATCGCACACTACCAATCCGCCTCCTTTGGGCCGCAGTTTGATATTTTCAAGTTCTAGCGCTGCTGCAAACTCATCCCATGTCTTTGTTTCGCTGACGGCATCTTTCACGATGGTTTTCATGGCATCCGCTAACATCTGATCAGTGTTCTTCGGTAGCGGGTCTTTTTCCAAATCTGTCGTTTCAACAGGGGTACGGTGTACTGGCTCTTCATTGATGTTGCCCTTGGTAACAGCACCATCAGTAACCTCGATCTCATTTGGGCGTTGGACAGGCCGTGTTGAATACCCTTCGGGCTGAAAAATAAACTCGGGCAAAACAGTTTCCCAGCTATCGCGTTTGAGATTGGGGCGGTATTCCTCTTCGTTGTCTTGCTTTCTCCAATTGACCACGGCTCCGACATGGCCCGACACAAGAATGTGGCCCGCAGGCATTTTCCAAGCCTTTGCCATCCGCCCAAGGATTTGATCTTGAGAGTTGATGATCAACCAATGTGGATCGCTGAATTTCAGCGACAGCTTATCTCCAACTTTTACCTTGGGAACAGCACTGTGGACGCTGTGGCCATTTCGCTGGCGTCCGGCATAAGAAAGGTCAACTGCCTTTAGACTGGACATCTGATAAATACTCCTAGGAGGAATGAAATCCCCCATGTCTGGCTGCACAGACCTATGAAGCACGGTTTTAGAATCTGCGTTCAAGAACTGATGTTTGCCAGAGGTCAATACCGTGAGACTTTGTCGCGCTCTTGTCATCGCAACATAAAACAATCGCCGCTGCGCTTCGTGATCTTCGTTGTGAGAGGCATCAGGAATTCGATCCCAACCACCATTCAGGATGACTACATGATCAAATTCAAGACCTTTGGCGCGATGTGCAGTCAGCAACAGTAGATTGCGTTGCTCATCCAAAACATCTTTTGACCATTCCGCGATCCACTCGATAATATCGGCAACCGGCATGGTTTTGGTTTTAAGTTCCTGAGCTAACTCCGCGATACCTTCAGCTATGAGGTCAACCCACCTATTGCGAGGCTGCTCGTTGAGGACATCAAGAATTTCTTGAACTCCAAGCAACGCATCAGGTGTTTGGCGTAACTTGGTGACGAGTTTCTGGGTTTCTCTAAATCGCCAAATGTTAAGCGGCTCTTCGTTCGCCATTTGAACGGTCAGTCCCTTACTTTCTGCGTATGCCCGAACCGCTCCCAGTCCCTTCCAATCACGAGAGATTACGGCAGTCTTCGCCCAGTTCCAGCTTGGGTCTAGCCGCGAAAGGCGGAGAAGCTCATCAATTGCAGCTATAGCTTGCGGGGCGTCTCCCGGTGGAACATCCAAAAGATGAACACGCCCTTGAACCACAGCATCTGATTTTTCCAGACGGCCACCAGCAGGACTTGCTGACCGACTTTTGTTAATCCTGATGGAATGTTCGACCTTCATGCGATCAGGCGCTCTGGATATGACGTCATTGCCTGCGGCAATGATGTTTGCCGTCGAGCGATAATTTTCAATCAGGAAGGCCGGTTTGGCGTTATAGTCGTCCTCAAACTTACGGATAAACTCGATTGAAGCCCCCCTGAAAGCGTAGACGTTCTGGTCATCATCCCCAACGGCAAAGAGGCTAAGTTTTAGATCGGCATCCTCAAGTGAACGGCCCGCAACCGCCGAAATCAAGTCGTACTCATGCGCGCCGATGTCTTGATATTCATCGACCAATATCCAGCGGTATCCTTGGATGAGGCTTTCCCGCTGAGCTTCGGCCTCTGACTTCGAAAGATCATCTGCATTTAGAAGACGAACGGCTTCAGTGATGATGTTATCAAAGTCCTTTTTGTCGGCATGAACTCCTGTGAAACTCGCCCCAACCAACCTCATAGCCAAGGAATGGCAGGTCAGGATAGTAATGCCATTGGCGTCGTCACCAACGAGGCCGCGCAATCTCATGCGGATTTCAGCCGCTGCATGACGATTGTAAGCCAGCACTAGAATTCCGCGAGGATCTTCGCGTTTCATACGCAGCAAATAAGCGATGCGGTGGACCAATACGCGTGTTTTGCCTGATCCCGGACCTGCCAAGACAAGAACATTTGTGCGGTCACGGTCATCGGTCACAATGTCTTGCTGGACCTTGTTGCCCAGGTCATCAACAATTTTCTCCCATGAAGCGCTGGTGGTTTGCCGCCTGACCTCACGCGCCATACCAGGCATCCATTGTTTCATGAACTGTTCTTGGTCCAAACGGAAATAGTCTTTCGATAGGTCTTCAGCTTTTTTCATGCGCTCAAGACCCCAAGCAAAACCTAAACCAAAAGCCGTGATGAACCAGGCGGCAGCGCCGCCGATGGATGAAGAAGACAGGCTGCTTGCTCAATACGGCGATGATCCAAGCTTGGTTGAACTGGATGAAGCGCAGAAGAAAGAATTCCTGATGTCACTCTGGCAGATCATGCGCGGATTTGCTGAGTTGGGTTTCAGCGTGAAGTCTGGGGATAAGCTCCACGAAAATACTGAAACCAGCTTCGATGATGTGCTAGAATATCTCATCCCCGTAGAGACAGCGCCTGAAACATTGGCTCCTAACCAATCCCGCAAGAAAAAGGGGGCAAGATGAAGCCTAAAAAGAACAATGTTCCCAACTCAAATCAAATAGATAACCAGCCGAAGGCTGTCATCTATTGCCGCGTATCCTCTCGGTCGCAGGAAGCAGAAGGACATGGCCTTGAATCTCAGGAAACAAGATGCCGCCAGCATGCCGCATCCAAGGGCTATGAGGTTGCTGCCGTTTTCCCTGACACCATTACTGGCGGCGGTGATTTCATGCAGCGCCCCGGTATGGTGGCGTTACTGTCATTTCTGGACGCCCAGCCCACTGAGCGCTTTATCGTCATCTTTGATGATCTCAAACGCTTTGCCCGTGATACGCGCTTTCATCTCGACCTGCGCGAAGCTTTCCGTCTGCGCAGTGCCAAGATTGAATGCTTAAACTTCAAGTTCGATGAGACGCCTGAAGGTGAGTTCATTGAAACCATCATGGCAGCGCAGGGCGCTTTGGAAAGAAAGCAGAACGGACGCCAGGTTGCCCAGAAGATGCAGGCCCGTATGGAAAACGGCTACTGGATTCACTATCCGCCGATAGGATACCGCTATGAGACGATCAAGGGACGCGGCAAGGTACTTGTTCCCAGTGAACCTTTTGCTGACATGGTGCGTGAAGCTTTTGAGGGATATGCATCAGGACGTTTCCAGACGCAGGCCGATATCCGGCGTTACTTTGAAACCTTGCCGAATTTTCCACGTAACAAAGCTGGCGTTATCACCCAGCAGCGCGTGACCGATATGCTTACTCATCCGATTTATACAGGTTACATCTGTAGCGAGCGCTACAGCATCGAGTGGCTCAAAGGACAGCATGAAGCCCTGATCTCGCTCAGGACCTTTGAAAAGGTGCAGGAGAGGCGACAGGGGGCCGCAAGAGCGCCTTACGGTAAGAACAACCCTGACGACTTTGCTCTGCGCGGAATGGTCGTCTGTGCGTGCTGTGATGTGCCTCTACGCTCATCATGGTCCACAGGACGAAACAAGCGCTACCCGTATTATCTTTGCCAGACAAAGGGCTGTGACAATTACGGCAAGTCCATCGCGCGCGACAAGGTTGAAGCGGATGTCGGCGAACTTGTTAAGACGCTGCAACCAACCAAAGGATTGATGACGCTGGCGACGAAAATGTTCCGCGATGCGTGGAACATGCAAAAAGATCAGGCATTGGAGATTGCAGCCTCAGCAAAGCTGAAAATTAAAGAGCTGGATAAGCAGATAGCCAAGCTTCTGGAACGGATCATGGACTCGGACAATTCAGCCGTCATCGAAACCTATGAGGCCAAGATCGGGCAACTGAACAAACAGAAGGCACTACTCGCTGAGGCGATTGAAGATCAGGCCGTTCCTGCTGGGAGCTTTGCTGAAAAACTAGAACCGGCCCTGATATTTCTCTCAAACCCTTGGAAAATATGGGAAAGTGGTAGTGTGGTAGCACGCAAACTGGTGCTCAAACTGGCCTTCACAGACCGCATAAGATACTGCCGAAATGGGGGTGCTAGAACCGCTGAATTAGCGTTTCCGTTCAAGGCTTTAAGTGGGATCACAGACCCTCAAGTCTGTTATGGTGCCCAGGAGAGGACTCGAACCTCCACGTCCTTGCGAACACTAGCACCTGAAGCTAGCGCGTCTACCATTCCGCCACCTGGGCAGGTGTCGTGAAGCGACCCTTTAAGTGGACGAGCGGGGGGTGTCAAATGGAAATTGTAAAAATCTGAAGGAAAACGCTGCCCTGCGGTCTCGCTTGAAACATTGCGGCAAGGGTTTTCCCCGCGGCGTGGCGTTTTTGCGCCTTGTTTGCATGGGTTTGGAGCGGTAGATCGGAAGAGACCCAATCATGAGGGAGCGCTGACATGTCCAAGCTGGTCACTATCTATGGCGGATCCGGATTCGTGGGGCGCTATATTGCGCGCCACCTCGCTCAGATGGGCTGGCGCGTGCGCGTCGCGGTACGGCGACCCAACGAGGCGATTTTTGTCCGCCCCTACGGTGTGGTCGGCCAGGTCGAGCCGGTGCTGTGCAACATTCGCGATGACGATTCGGTCGCGCGGGCGATGCAGGGCGCGGACGCGGTGGTGAATTGCGTCGGTATCCTGAATGAAACCGGCAAGAACGGTTTTGACGCCATCCAGGCCGACGGCGCGGGCCGGGTTGCCCGGATCGCGGCGCAGCAGGGTATCGCGCGGATGGTGCATCTTTCGGCCATCGGCGCGGATGCCGGGTCGGACAGTGATTACAGCCGGAGCAAGGCGGCGGGCGAGACGGCAGTATCAGAACATATGCCCGGTGCCGTGATCCTGCGGCCATCGGTGATTTTCGGGGCGGAGGACCAGTTTTTCAACCGGTTCGCCGGGATGACGCGGATGGGTCCTTTCCTGCCGATCGCGGCGGGCGAGACCCGTTTTCAGCCGGTCTATGTGGACGACGTTGCCAGGGCGGCGGTCAAGGCGGTGACCGGGGATGTCGCGCCGGGCGTCTATGAGCTGGGCGGGCCCGAGGTCAAGACGATGCGGGACCTGATGGCGCAGATGCTGGACGTGATCAGCCGACGGCGGGTGCTGGTCAACATGCCGTTCTGGCTGGCCCGGATCATGGCCTTTGGGCTGGACATGGTTCAGGCGGTGTCGCTGGGGTTGATCGGTAATGGCGTGCTGACGCGGGATCAGCTTTGCAACCTGCGTCGCGACAATGTTGTGGCGGAGGGTGCCAGGGGCTTCTCCGACCTCGGGATATCGCCGGTGGCGATGGGGTCAGTCCTGCCGGATTACCTGTGGCGTTTCCGCCCCGCCGGTCAATACGACGCGTTGCAGAAATCAGCCGGCAACCTGCGCAGCTGAGCCGCCATAGGCATAGACCAGCAACACGATTCCAAGCGCGATCCGATAAATAACGTAGGGGGTAAAGCTGATGCTGCGCAGCAGGCGCATCATCAGGGTCAGGGCCAGAAGGGCCGCGAAAAAGGCAAAGGCGGCGGCAATTGCGCCATCGCGCATCGCGGTGGTGTTGGCGTCAAGGGCTACTTCGGCCCCGAGCAGGACACCCGACGCCAGAATCGTCGGAATCGACATCAGCATTGCAAGCCGGGCGGCATCTTCGCGGCCATAGCCCAAGCGGCGGGCCCCGGTGATGGTTATACCCGAGCGCGAGGTGCCGGGGATCAGCGACACGGCCTGCCATAACCCCATGACAAGAGCATCCCTGGCCGACCAGTCCGCCGCCGTCCTGTCCGACGCGCCGCTCTGGTCAGCCCAGTAGAGCACGATGCCAAAGATCAGCATGGTCCAGCCGATCACCGCGACCGAGCGCATCGCGTCGCTCAGCCCGGTGAAATGCAGGAAGGCACCGGCGACGATGACCGGAATCGTGGCGATGATCAGCCCAAGCGCCAGCTGTGCGCCGGGAGTATCGGCCTTGCCACGCAGCAACCGGGGCAGCCCCAGCAGCCCGACCCGCACGTCGCGCCAGAAATAGACCACCACCGCGCCAAGGGTGCCGACATGCACCGCGACATCGATCAGCTGGCCCTGGTCCTGCAGGCCGGTCAGGCCGGGCAGGAGAATCAGGTGCCCCGAAGAGGAAACCGGCAGAAACTCGGTAAGACCCTGGATCAGGGCCACGAGGAGAAGTTGAAACAGGGGCATCTTATCGCGGGACCAGAAAATTCATGCGTGATGGTGACAGGTATAAGTGCTTTGAAAATATAGGAAAGCTGAAATATAGGTCCGTATTGGTTACTAATTTTGGGGCAAATCGGCCTGATGCACCGGGCTGATGCCCAATAATTGCGTAATTAGGTCAGCACTTCTGACTTTTAATCATTCTACAATTCGCTTAGAGACGTTCACGACCAAGATATCATGGAGATCTCGCTGTGGCAAAGCAACCAATGCTGAAATTCGTTCAGATTGACCGGGATATGCCCGCAAAGCGAGAAGCCGGGGCGCGTCGCGAGGATTTTCACGAGATCTATGCCGAATTCGCCGAGGCCAAGGCCAAGGAACAGGCCAGCCGGTGCAGCCAGTGTGGTGTACCCTATTGCCAGAGCCATTGCCCGCTGCACAACAACATTCCCGACTGGCTGCGCCTGACCGCCGAGGGGCGCCTGCAAGAGGCCTATGCGGTGAGCCAGGCCACCAACACCTTCCCGGAAATCTGCGGCCGCATCTGCCCGCAGGACCGTCTGTGCGAAGGCAATTGTGTGATCGAGCAGTCCGGGCATGGCACCGTGACCATCGGCGCGGTCGAGAAATACATCACCGACACGGCATGGGAAGAGGGCTGGATTCAGCCCATCACACCGGCGCAGGAACGTACAGAAAGCGTCGGGATCATCGGTGCCGGCCCCGGCGGGCTGGCGGCGGCAGATGTGTTGCGCCGCGCAGGTGTACAGGTGACAGTCTATGACCGTTATGACCGGGCGGGCGGGTTGCTGACCTATGGTATTCCGGGCTTCAAGCTCGAAAAGGACGTGGTCATGCGCCGCAACCAACAGCTCGAGCAAGGCGGCGTGACCTTCCGGTTGAATTGCACCGTCGGCGAGGACATCTCGTTTGACGAAATCCGCGCGCAGCATGATGCGGTCATCATTGCCACCGGCGTCTACAAGTCCCGCGATCTGGGCATGCCGGGCAGCGGGCTTGAGGGGATCGAGAAAGCCATCGATTTTCTGACTGCGAGCAACCGCAAGAGCTTTGGCGACACCGTGGACACGTTCGAGTCGGGCCGGTTGAATGCCGAGGGCAAGCGCGTCGTGGTGATCGGCGGCGGCGACACCGCGATGGATTGCGTACGCACCAGCATCCGCCAGGGCGCAACAAGCGTCAAATGCCTGTACCGCCGCGACCGCACCAACATGCCGGGCAGCCAGCGGGAAGTGGCCAATGCCGAGGAAGAAGGCGTGGTCTTTGAATGGCTCAGCGCACCCAAGGGTTTTGTCGGTGACGAAGCGGTCAGCGGCGTCATGGTTCAGAAGATGCGGCTTGGCGCGCCCGACGCGAGCGGCCGCCAGTCACCCGAAGTGATCGAAGGCGCGGATTACGTCGAAGAGGCGGATCTGGTGATCAAGGCGCTTGGTTTCGAGCCCGAAGACCTGCCGACTCTCTGGGACCAGCCCGATCTTGCGGTCACCCGCTGGGGCACCATCCGCGCCGAATTCACCACCGGCGAAACCGCGTTGGACGGGGTTTATGCGGTGGGCGATATTGTGCGTGGCGCGTCGCTGGTGGTCTGGGCAATCCGCGACGGTCGCGATTGCGCCGATGCGATCCTGACCCGCCTGAACGCGGGCGCGGGTGCCATTGCCGCGGAATGAACCGGGCCGCTGGCGCATGGGCTTGCGTCAGCGCCTGAATGCCGGATGCCACGCGCATCCGTGACGTTGGCGCGCAAGGTCTAGCGCGCGCAAGCCGTCTCCAAGCCAACCGGACAAATGGTCAGCAAAGAGTGAAAAACGTGAACCAGGGATGGGGCAGAACAGTACACAGCGCAGCCGGGCGGATAATCGCCGCGGCGCTTTGTGCCGTTGCGGCATTTGCACCCGTCCGGGCCGGGGCACAGGTTGCCATTCCCCCGCAATGCCAGCCCATCGCCACGGTTCTCAAGGCGTCCTGCAACGCAACCACGCTGATCGATTGCGGCACCTCGCGCGAGGCGCATACCTATCGCAAGGGCAAATTGCAGGTCGTGCGTGTCTTTACCTCGGATTGGCGCATGACCGAATTTCGCCAGCCGGGATTCAGCGGAATGCGCATGACCGCCGTGCCGGGCACCTTGGCCAACACCAACATACCGGCGCTGTTGAATGCTGGCTGGTCGCAAGAGGCGGGCCGCTTCACCCTGAGCACACGGATGATCGAAAACCGCCCCTATGTCCTGACCGGGCATATCGAACTGACCGGAGAAACCGAGTTTCTGGGCGGCGTCTGGTTTCAAAAGGCCCGCGCCTACCGGGTTTTCGAAACCGAGATCGGGGGTGGCGGCATGGAGTTCGAGATCGACATGTATGTTTCGGCCAAACGCAACCTGATGTTCGAAGCCGACTGGACGCGCAGCGTGTTCGGCAGCGAGCGTGAGCGTTTCACCCAGACGCCTTTCGGCCTCGCCTGGCCGGGCGAGCCGGGTTTCATGGCCACGGAATCGGAGGCGGATTGTGATTGAACGCCTGATTGGATCAATGGCCCGGTGTCGTGTCGCCGCGCTTGTGCTGGCTACGGTGGCCACGCCGCTGACCGCGCAGCAGGTCAGCGTGCCCCAGGGCTGTGAACCCATCGTCACTGTTGCCAAGAAAAGTTGCATCGCGACGACCATTTTCGATTGCGGCAGCCATTTCGAAGAGGCCGCCTTTTCCCACGGTCAGCCCGCCTATACCCATGTGTTCAACGCCGACTGGGCGTTTGTCGAATATCGTCTTGGCGATGACCTGCGTACCATCGAGATCGGCTTTGACGATGGCCGCTCGATCACCCTGCCGGGGCTTCTGGAGCATGGCAGCGCCACATCGGATCGCCCCGCAGTGATTGGAAGCGGGGCGCTCAAGGGGCTGAAATATCGCCTGCATTCCGAGGCTGCCCTCGGTGACGAGACGCTGGATCTGAGCGGACACAGTTTTCGCAAGGGCACCTTGCATCGTGGATTTGTGCGGCAGCAGGGCGAAAATAGCCTGGATTTCGAATTCGATATCTATGTTTCCGAAGAGCTGAACCTGTTCATCGAAGGGGCCTATTCACGCAAGACGGCGGCGACCGACCCCGAGTGGCTGGAGCAATCGCCGCTCTCGCTGTATTTTCCCGGCGATCCGGGCTTTCTGTCCACGCAACTGGACGAGGGCTGTGATGGCTGAGTTGAACGGGCAATGCATGTGCGGCGCGGTGACGGTGCGGGCAAGCGCGTGTGAACCGGTGTTGCGGGCCTGTCATTGTGACATGTGCCGCCGGTGGACCAGCGGCATGTTCCTGTCGGTTTCGGCCGATCCCGAGTCGATCGAGGCAGACGGCCCGGTGCGGAGCTATCGCTCGTCAGATTGGGCAGAGCGTGCGTTCTGCGACATCTGCGGTTCGGCGCTGTGGTACATGACCACGCATGACAATGTTCGCAATCTTGCTGCGGGGCTGTTTGAAAATGCCGCCGGCGGCAGCATGACGTTCGAATTCTATTCAGACCGCAAACCGCGTGGCTATGCGCTCGCGGGGGATCATCGGCGGCTGACCGAGGCCGAATGCCTCGCCATGTTCGCGCCCGAGGAAACAGCGGGAGACAACGCATGAGCACGTCAAGAACGGGTGGCTGCATGTGTGGCGCGGTGCGCTACACCCTGAAACAGGTGCCCGATCATATTGGTGCCTGTCATTGCGGCATGTGCCGGAAATTCAGCGGCGGGATCGAGCTTGGGCTGGATGTGCCGCTTGACGGGATTGCCTGGCAGGGTGAGGATTCGATCCGGATCTACAAATCCAGCGACTGGGCGGAACGCGGGTTCTGTGCCATCTGCGGATCAAGCCTGTTCTACCGGATCCCGCCCGGCGAGATCATGCCGGACGGCATGATGAGCCTGTCCGCGGGTTCGCTGGATGACCTCGGCGACCTGACGCTGACACAAGAAGTATACATCGACTGCAAACCCGCCGGCTATGCCTTTGCGGGTGATCGCCAACAACTGACCGAACAGGACGTTCTCGATTCGGTATCGGCCTCAGAACAAGGAAGCAATCCATGACCAAATTTGACGATAACTGGGCCCGGGCAGAAGCTGAAAAGCGCAAGTGGATGACCGAGAATGGCATGTATTCCGAAAGCGACGAGCATTCGTCCTGTGGGGTCGGGCTGGTGGTGTCCATCGACGGCTCCAAGAGTCGCCAGGTGGTTGAATCCGGGATCAAGGCGCTCAAGGCGATCTGGCACCGGGGTGCCGTGGACGCCGATGGCAAGACCGGCGATGGCGCGGGGATCCATGTGCAGATTCCGGTCAGGTTCTTTTATGACCAGATCGAGCGCACCGGCCACGAACCGCATCACGACAAGCTGATCGCCGTGGGGCAGGTGTTTCTGCCGCGCACCGATTTCGGGGCCCAGGAAAAATGCCGGACCATCGTCGAAACCGAGATCCTGCGCATGGGGTATTATATCTATGGCTGGCGCCACGTACCGGTGGATGTCACCTGTCTTGGCGACAAGGCCAACGCGACACGGCCCGAGATCGAACAGATCATCCTCTCGAACATCAAGGGTGTCGACGAAGAGACCTTTGAGCGCGAACTTTATGTCATTCGCCGGCGTATCGAAAAGGCAGCGGCGGCGGCGGGGATCAACGATCTTTACCTGGCTTCGCTGTCCTGCCGGTCGATCATCTACAAGGGCATGATGCTGGCCGAGCAGGTGGCCGAGTTCTATCCCGACCTGATGGACGAGCGGTTCGAAAGCGCCTTTGCAATCTATCACCAGCGCTATTCCACCAACACCTTCCCGCAATGGTGGCTGGCCCAGCCGTTCCGGATGTTGGCCCATAACGGCGAGATCAACACGCTCAAGGGCAACCTGAACTGGATGAAAAGCCACGAGATCCGCATGGCCAGTTCGGCCTTTGGCGACATGGCCGAGGATATCAAGCCGATCGTCGCCTCGGGCAGCTCGGACAGCGCGGCGCTGGATTCGGTATTCGAGGTGCTGGTGCGCGCCGGGCGCAGCGCGCCGATGGCCAAGACCATGCTGGTGCCCGAAAGCTGGAGCAAACAGGCCATCGAACTGCCGCAGGCATGGCGCGACATGTATTCCTATTGCAACAGCGTGATGGAACCCTGGGACGGGCCCGCCGCGCTGGCGATGACCGATGGCCGCTGGGTCTGTGCCGGGCTGGACCGCAACGGGCTGCGGCCGATGCGTTATGTGGTGACGGGTGACGGGCTGGTGATTGCCGGTTCCGAAGCCGGGATGGTGCCGATCGACGAGGCAACCGTGCGCGAAAAAGGCGCATTGGGGCCGGGGCAGCTGCTGGCCGTGGACATGAAAAAGGGCACGCTGTATCGCGACAAGGAAATCAAGGACAAGCTGGCCAAGGCGCTGCCCTTTGGCGAATGGGTCGGCAAGATCAACGACGCCGACGAAGCCCTGTCCGGCGCGCAGGAAGCCCCGTTGTTCGAGGGCGCGGAGCTGCGCAAGCGCCAGATCGCGGCGGGCTATTCGGTCGAAGAGCTCGAACAGATCCTGTCGCCGATGGCCGAGGACGGCAAAGAGGCGCTGGCCAGCATGGGGGATGACACGCCAAGCGCGGTCCTGTCCAAGCAATATCGTCCGCTGAGCCATTTCTTCCGCCAGAACTTCAGCCAGGTCACCAACCCGCCCATCGACAGCTTGCGCGAATATCGGGTGATGAGCCTCAAGACGCGGTTCGGCAATCTCAAGAACGTGCTGGACGAAGACAGCAGTCAGACCGAGATCGTGGTGCTGGAGAGCCCGTTTGTCGGCAACTCCCAGTGGAGCAAGCTGGTCGAGCAGTTCAACGCGCCTTGTGTCGAGATCGACTGTACCTTTGAGTCAGGCCAGGGGGCGCTGAACGCTGGCCTGAGCCGGATCCGCTCGGAAGCGGAAGACGCGGTACGGTCCGGGGCCGGGCATATCGTGCTGACCGATCAGCATTCCGATGCGGACAAGGTCGCGATGCCGATGATCCTGGCCACCAGCGCCGTACACAGCCACCTGACGCGCAACGGGTTGCGGACCTTCTGCTCGCTGAATGTGCGCAGCGCCGAATGTATCGATCCGCATTACTTCGCGGTTCTGATCGGCTGTGGCGCGACCGTTGTAAACGCCTATCTGGCCGAGGATTCGCTGGCCGACCGGATCCGGCGCGGGCTGCTTGAGGGGACGCTGAGCGAAGCGGTTGCGCGTTATCGCGAAGCCATCGACCAGGGCCTGCTCAAGATCATGGCCAAGATGGGGATCTCGGTCATTTCGTCCTATCGCGGCGGCCTGAATTTCGAAGCGGTGGGCCTGTCGCGCGCCATGTGCGCCGAGTTCTTCCCCGGCATGCTCAGCCGGATTTCCGGGATCGGCATCCACGGGATCCAGCACAAGTCCGAAGAGGTTCACGCGCGTGGCTGGACCTCGGGTCAGGATGTGCTGCCCATCGGGGGGTTCTACAAGGCGCGCAAATCCGGCGAGAGCCACGCCTGGGAAGCGTCGACGATGCATATGTTGCAGATGGCCTGCAACAAGGCGTCGTTCGAGATCTGGAAGCAATATTCGGCCCGGATGCGGAGCAACCCGCCAATCCACCTGCGCGACCTGCTCGACATCAAGCCCCTGGGCAAATCGGTGCCGATCGAAGAGGTCGAGAGCATCACCTCGATCCGCAAGCGGTTCGTGACACCGGGCATGTCGCTTGGCGCGCTCAGCCCCGAGGCGCACAAGACCCTGAACGTCGCGATGAACCGCATTGGTGCCAAGTCGGATTCCGGCGAGGGCGGCGAGGATCCGGCGCATTTCGTGCCCGAACCCAATGGCGACAACCCGTCTGCCAAGATCAAGCAGGTGGCGTCGGGCCGGTTCGGCGTGACCGCCGAATACCTGAACCAGTGCGAAGAGCTCGAAATCAAGGTGGCGCAGGGGGCCAAGCCGGGCGAGGGTGGCCAGTTGCCGGGCATGAAGGTCACCGACCTGATCGCGCGTCTGCGCCATTCGACCAAGGGCGTGACGCTGATTTCGCCGCCGCCGCACCACGATATCTATAGTATCGAGGATCTGGCGCAGCTGATCTATGACCTGAAACAGATCAATCCGCGCTGCAAGGTGACGGTCAAACTTGTGGCGAGCTCGGGTGTTGGCACGATTGCCGCCGGGGTGGCCAAGGCCAAGGCGGACGTGATCCTGATTTCCGGCCATAATGGCGGCACCGGGGCGAGCCCGGCAACCAGCATCAAATATGCCGGCCTGCCGTGGGAAATGGGTCTGACCGAGGCACATCAGGTTCTGGCGATGAACAAGCTGCGCGACCGGGTGACGTTGCGCACCGATGGCGGCCTTCGCACCGGGCGCGATATTGTCATGGCGGCGATGATGGGGGCCGAAGAGTTCGGCATCGGCACCGCCGCGCTGATCGCGATGGGCTGTATCATGGTGCGCCAGTGCCAGTCCAACACCTGCCCGGTGGGCGTGTGTACCCAGGACGAAGCCCTGCGCGACAAGTTCACCGGATCGGCGGACAAGGTGGTGAACCTGATCACCTTCTATGCCCAGGAAGTGCGCGAATTGCTGGCCAGCATCGGTGCGCGGTCGCTGGATGACGTGATTGGCCGTGCCGACCTGCTCAGCCAGGTCAGCCGGGGCAACGCGCATCTGGATGATCTCGACCTGAACCCGCTGCTGATTACCGTCGATGGCGCGTCCGAGATCGTCTATGACCGCGACAAGGACCGCAATGCCGTGCCCGATACGCTGGATTCCGAAATCGTGCGCGATGCGGCGCGGTTCCTGCGGGATGGCGAAAAGATGCAGTTGTCTTATGCGATCCAGAACACCCACCGCACCGTGGGCACCCGCACCAGCAGCCATATCGTGCGCAATTTCGGCATGCGCAACGCGTTCCAGGCCGATCACCTGACGGTCAAGCTGCAAGGCTCGGCGGGTCAGTCGCTGGGGGCCTTCGCGGCACCGGGGCTCAAGCTCGAGGTTTCGGGCGATGCCAACGACTATGTGGGCAAGGGCCTGTCCGGGGGCACGATCGTGGTGCGTCCGCCGCAGGTCAGCCAGTTGCCGGCGGATGAAAACACCATCATCGGCAACACCGTTCTGTACGGGGCGACCGATGGCTACCTGTTTGCCGCGGGGCGCGCCGGCGAGCGGTTTGCCGTGCGCAACAGCGGGGCCAAGGTGGTGATCGAGGGCTGTGGCTCGAACGGCTGTGAATACATGACCGGCGGCGTTGCGGTGATCCTGGGCACCATCGGGGCCAATTTCGGGGCCGGGATGACCGGTGGCATGGCCTATCTCTATGATCCCGAGGGGCAGGCCGAGACACTGATGAACAAGGAAACGCTTGTCACCTGCGCAGTGACGGTGCCGCACTGGGAAACCCAGCTTGAGGAGTTGATCGAGCGTCATGCCGCGGAAACCGGCAGCCGCAAGGCCGCCGACATCCTGCAACACTGGGACATCGAAAAGGCGAACTTCCTTCAGGTTTGCCCGAAAGAGATGCTGACCCACCTGCCCGCGCCGCTCAGCCTTGAGGCGACGGCGGTTCCGGCAGAGTAACGAAAAACGGCGGTGCCCGGCTTGCGTCGGGCACCGCCATTTGCCGTCTGGACGGCGCTAGAACGAGACCCAGGCGGCATTCCGTGCGGATGAGCGTACACAGGCATCCACGAACTGAACCCCGCGCAACCCGTCCTGAACGGTTGGATAAATCACATCCGGTCCGGGTTTCTTGCCGTCGCGATGCGCGATGATGGCATCGGCGGCTTCGCCATAGATATTGGCGAACCCTTCCAGATACCCCTCGGGATGGCCCGGCGGAACGCGGCTCATACGGGCGGCGGCATCGCCCGCACCCGCGCCGTTGCGTGTGATCAGCTGCTTGGGCTGACCGAACGGGGTGTACCAGAGGTAATTCGGGTCTTCCTGCGCCCATTCCAGCCCGCCCTTGTCGCCATAGACGCGGATTTTCAGGGCATTCTCGTTGCCCGGCGCAACCTGGCTTGACCACAGCATCCCCTTGGCCCCACCCTTGAAGCGCAGCATGACATGGGCGTTGTCATCGACCTGCCGCCCGGGCACAAACGCGTCGAGATCGGCGGCGAGGCTCTCGGCTTCAAGCCCGGTCACGAAACAGGCCAGGTTAAAGGCGTGGGTGCCGATATCGCCGGTCGACCCTCCCGCCCCCGAACGCGCCGGGTCGGTGCGCCATTCGGCCTGTTTGAAATCCTGCTCGGTGGTCAGCCAATCCTGCGGATATTCGGCCTGCACCACGCGCACCGTGCCGATGTCACCGGCAGCGATCATCGCGCGGGCCTGTCGCACCATCGGATAACCGGTATAGTTATGCGTCAGCACGAACAGCGCATCCGAGGCTTCGGCCGCCTTGACCAGCTTTTTCGCATCCGCGAGCGTCGAGGTCAGCGGCTTGTCACAGATCACGTGAATCCCGCGTTTCAGGAACTCGCGCGCGGCGGCGTAATGCACGTGGTTCGGGGTGACGATCGATACGGCTTCGATTCCGGTCTTGAGCCGCGCCTCGCGGATCGCCATCTGTTTGAAGTCGTCATAGATGCGCGGCAGGTTCAGCGCCTCGCCCGAGGCGCGGGATTTTTCCGGGGTCGAGGACAGCGCCCCTGCCACCAGCTCGAATCGGTCGTCGACGCGCGCCGCAATCCGGTGAACGGCCCCGATAAACGCATCATTGCCGCCACCCACCATGCCAAGTCTGATCCGTGTCATGTCAACCAATCCCCAGCATCTTGCGATTGGCGGCGTCATCGGTGCCGCCATCGGCAAAGTCGTCAAAGGCCCGTTCGGTGACCCGGATGATATGGTCCCGCACAAAGGCCGCCCCTTCGCGCGCGCCGTCTTCGGGGTGCTTCAGACAGCATTCCCATTCGACCACGGCCCAGCCATCGAAATCATTGGCCGCCATCTTGGAAAAGATCGCCGCGAAATCCACCTGTCCGTCGCCCAGGCTGCGGAAGCGTCCGGCGCGGTTGACCCAGGATTGATAGCCGGAATAGACACCTTGACGCCCGGTCGGGTTGAACTCGGCATCCTTGACGTGGAACATCTTGATGCGGTCCTTGTAGATGTCGATATTGTCGAGGTAATCCAGACATTGCAGCACGTAATGCGACGGATCGTAGAGCATGTTGCACCGTGCGTGGTTGTCGACCCGCTCAAGGAACATCTCGAATGTCACCCCGTCATGCAGGTCTTCGCCGGGGTGGATCTCGTAACAGATATCAACCCCGTTCTCCTCGGCATGATCCAGTATCGGACGCCAGCGGCGGGCCAGTTCGTCAAAGGCGGTTTCAACCAGCCCCGCCGGACGTTGCGGCCACGGATAGACATAGGGCCAGGCCAGCGCGCCCGAGAATGTCACATGTTTGTCGATACCCAGGTTGGCAGAGGCGGTGATGGCCTTGTTGACCTGGTCCACCGCCCATTCCTGCCGCGCGGCGGGGTTGTTATGCACGCTGGGGTCGGCAAAGCCGTCAAAGGCGCTGTCATAGGCGGGATGCACCGCGACCAGCTGGCCCTGCAAATGGGTTGAAAGCTCGGTGACTTCGATGCCGTTGGCGGCGGCCTGCCCCTTGAAGTCATCGCAATAGGCCTTGCTCTCGGCGGCCTTGGCGAGATCGAACAGGCGCGCGTCCCAGCTGGGCACCTGCACACCCTTGTATCCGCAATCCGCCGCCCATTTCGTGATCGCGTCCCACGAGTTGAACGGCGCGTCGTCACCGGCGAACTGTGCCAGAAACAGCGCCGGGCCCTTGATGGTCTTCATGTGTGATCCTCCCAAATCTGCGCCGCCTTACTGCGGCATGTTTTCCTTTAGATATATGTCGATACGGATACGTTCCTGGGCCAGGTTGATCGGGGTGTTGTCGCTGTAGGCGCGCATGATGCGCACCGCGCTGCGCACCAGATGGCCGCAATCCTGGCTGATCACCGCGTCGAACGCCCCGGCCATCAGCGCCGAACGGGACAGCGGGGTCAGCTCATGGGCGATCACCACCGGCCGGCGGGCGGGCCGCCACGTGCGAAAGGCGCGCAGCAGACCTTCGTTGCCCGCGGCCGACGAATAGATGCCGATTACGTCCTCGGCATCGCCCAGGGCCTCGGGGACCAGTTTTTCAATCAGGTCGGGATCGTCGCGCCCTTCGAGCGAGGCGAGCACGTCGAGATTGGGGAAATCCCGGGCCATCACCTCGTCAAAACCCAACCGGCGTTCAAGATGATCGCGCGCCAGCATCGAACCGGTCAGAACCGCGATCTTGCCCCGGGTCTCGCCAAGGAACCGCCCAAGTAGCTGCGCCGCCGTGCGCCCGGCGGCCACATTGTCGAGCCCCACATAAAAATCCCGTTCGGAACTGGGCACATCGGCAACCAGCGACACGACCGTAACGCCATTGGCCTTGAGGTGGGCGATGGAGTCGCGCACCGAAGGGGTTTCGGGGCCAAAGATCGCCACGCCGTCAATCTTGGAGGCATCGACCGCGTCGATTGCCTCGGCCAGCGCCATCGGGTCGAACGCGGTGACACGGGTATAGGACAGCTTGGTGCGTTCATGGCGCATCCGCCGGTTCAGCTGTTCGATCTGTGCTTCGAGCATGACGAGGAATTCGTTGCTGTTCGAGGGCAGGATGAACAGGAAATTATAGATCCGTCCGCGTGCGAGGTTGGCGGCGGCGGTGTCGCGGACATAGCCCAGCTCGGCAATGGCCTTGTTGACCTTTTGTACCGTGGCTTCGCGCACGCCGGGGCGCGCGTTCAGCACGCGGTCCACCGTTGCAAGGCTGACCCGCGCGACGCGGGCAATGTCGTTGATGGTGGGGTTCGGGAGATTATTGGTAGCTGGCTTCATGGGGTCATGTTTGTCGCGATCACAGGGCTTTTGCCAGCCCTTCGAACAGGCGCGCCACGGCCTCGGCCCCGGGATCGTTATGCCCGATCAGATTTTCCGGCGGCACATAGGATGCGCGCCCGGCCTTGGCGCGATCCATGGTGGCGGTGGCATCCGCGCCCGCGCGCGCCGCGGCCGCTGCGGCGCCGATGCCGCCCGCAAGCGCTTCGAGGGCGGGGGCCAGCGCATCGATCATGGTCCGGTCGCCGCGCGCCGCGCCGCCCACCTGGCTGATCCGGTCGAGCCCGGCCATCAGCGCCTGCGCCGTGGGTTTGCCATTGGCGCAGGCATCGCCGGTTGCACCAAAGAAGATCGCAAGGATCACGCCCGACGAGCCGCCCATGGTCTGGCTGAGCTCATTGCCGACGGCGCGGAACAGCTGGGTCAGGTCCGCCAGCGGCATCCGGTCGAGCGCCTCCCTGAGCGCGCGCGCCGCCGTGGCCAGGGTGCTGCCGGTGTCGCCATCGCCGGACTTGGCGTCCAGCGTGTTGAGATCAGCCTCTGCCGCGATCAGCAGGTTGCAGGCCTGGTCGATCACCGCACGGGTCCTTGGGTTGCTGGACGGGATCGGTTGGATCGGACTGAGCCCGTCAGGCAGCGGACGGGTCGTGACCGGTGCGATATCCGCCAATCCGGGCCACGCGGGCAGTTCCACCGGGGCAGCCAGCAGCGCCCGGGTCGTGTCATCAACCGGCAGGACCGAGACGGAGAACCCATGCATGTCAAGCGAGGTCATCATCGGTGCCGGTCCGATGACATGCCTGATGTTGCCGGCCTTGGGCGAGGTGGCCAGTTCATGGGCCAGGACGCTCATCTCGAGCGGCGTGGTCGAGCCGAGATTGTTCAGCAGCGCCACATGCGCGCCGTCCCCGATACGGGGTGCGAGCCGGTCCAGCACGATGCCCATCGCGGTGCGGGCGTCGGAAAAGGCCACCTGTTCGATCCCGGCCTCGCCATGGATGCCAAGGCCCAGTTCGGCCTTGCCGGGCGCGATGCGGTCTTCCTTGGCCGATCCGGGGACCGTGCAGGTATCAAGGGATGTACCGATCGATGCCATGGCGGAAATCGCCGACTGCGCGGCGCGGGTGACGGTGTCGAGATCGGCTCCGTCCTGCGCCAGCGCGCCGGCGATCTTGTGAACGAACAGCGTCCCGGCGACGCCACGGGCCTGCGGCAGGTCGGGCAGGGCGATATCGTCATCGACCACCACCATCGACACCCTGAGCCCAAAGGCGCGGGCGCGTTCGGCGGCGAGGCCGAAATTCAGGCGATCACCGGTATAGTTCTTGACGATCAGCAGGCAGCCCGCCTCGCCGGTGACCGCAAGGATGCCCGCCAGCACCGCATCGACCGAGGGCGAGGCAAAAACCTCGCCACAGACCGCCGCCGTCAACATGCCCGCGCCGACAAATCCCGCATGGGCCGGTTCATGCCCCGAGCCACCGCCAGAAATCAGCGCCACGCGTGATTTGTCCCAGTCGGCGCGGGTGACAACCTTGATGTGGGGATAGCCGTCAAGCCGCGCCAGCGCCCCGCCCGACGTTGAAATCAGGCCGTCAACCGCGTCGGTGACAAGGGTATCCCTGGCATTGATGAACTGGCTCATGATGATGTCTCCCTAGCGGATGCGGTTGCCCTGGGCGTCGAAACACAGCGGATTGCGCGGTTCGATCTTGATATGCGCGCCGGGCTGATAATCGGTATCGGGGGCGGCGATGGTGGTGATGTCATGGCCGTGCAGGTTCAGGTGCAACCGGGCCTGATCGCCCAGATGCTCGACCCGCTTGATGGTGGCGTCCTGCCCGCTGCCCTGGGTGATATGCTCGGGGCGCAGCCCGATCTGGCTGGTGCCGGGGGGCACATTACCAAAGATATCGGCGGGCAGGATGTTGATCCGCGGCAGGCCAAGGCGGCTGGCGACATAGAGGCTGTCGGGGTTTTCATAGATTTCGCGCGGGCTGCCGAATTGCACGAGCCTGCCATGGTCCAGTACGCCCACATGGGTGGCCATGGTCATGGCTTCGATCTGGTCATGGGTGACATAGAGCAACGTCGCGCCAAGCGATGCATGGATGCGT
Organism: Microbulbifer sp. S227A; assembly: GCF_049800935.1. Lineage (NCBI taxonomy): Bacteria > Pseudomonadati > Pseudomonadota > Gammaproteobacteria > Cellvibrionales > Microbulbiferaceae > Microbulbifer > Microbulbifer sp. S227A. Next base: position 94,703 of record NZ_JBNAFZ010000012.1, read on the forward strand.
TTGAGCTCGACCCGCAGGTCGGTGCGCAGCTTGGCATCCAGAGAACTGAGCGGTTCATCCATCAGGTAGATCGACGGATCGCGCACCAGCGCCCTGCCGATGGACACCCGCTGCATCTCGCCGCCGGACAGGGCGGTGGCCTTGTTGTCAAGCTTGTGGCTGATCTGGAGCACACCGGCGACCTCGGCGACCTTGCGATCGATCTCGTCAGGCGGGGTGTTGAGGATCGGGGATTTCAGCGGAAAGGCGAGATTGTCGCGCACCGACAGGTGGGGATAGAGCGAGTATTGCTGAAACACCATCGCCACATCGCGCTGGGCGGGGGTTTCATCGCCCACGTTACGGCCGCCGATCCAGACCTCGCCGCTGTCCATCCGTTCCAGCCCGGAAATGAGCCGCAGCGTGGTTGTCTTGCCCGCCCCGGTCGGACCGAGCAGCACGACAAAGGCCCCGTCGGGGATGGTCATCGACACATCGGCCACGCCAATGTCGTCGCCATAGGATTTCGACAGGTTCCTGAGTACGACCTCAGCCATGGGCGAGCACCTCGTTGTTCAGCGCCGAGCGCAGGGCCGCGCCGCTGGTCTCGTCAAACAGCGTGATCTTGCGCGCATCAAAATCGAGCCCCACGGTTTCGCCGATCGTGGCGGTCTGGGCGCTGTCGATGCGGGCCTTGAGCTCGCCATTGGCGGTGGCCAGCGTGATAATCTGGGTGGTGCCGAGATATTCCGATGCCAGCACCTCTCCGCGGTATGCGCCGCTGTCGGTCAGGGTCACATGTTCCGGGCGAACCCCGAACACGAGCTTGCCGTTCGCGCCCTGAATCTGGCGCGGCACGCCCAGCGTCACACCGTTCAGCGAGACCGAGCTTGCCCCACCCGCGACCGTGCCGCCAAAGCGCAGAAAGTTCATCGAGGGCGACCCGATGAAATCGGCGACGAACATGGTTGCGGGCTTGTCGTAAATCTCCTGGGGTGTGCCGAATTGTTCGACCACCGCGTTGTTCATCACCACGATCTTGTCGCCCATCTGCATCGCCTCGAGCTGGTCATGGGTGACATAGACGGTGGTGGCGTTCATCCGGTCGTGCAGGGCGCGCAGCTCTTCGGCCATATGCTCGCGAAACTCGGCGTCCAGCGCGCCCAGGGGTTCGTCCATCATGAACGCCTTGGGGTCACGCACGATGGCGCGACCAAGGGCGACGCGCTGCCGGTCGCCGCCGGACAAGCCGCCAACGGGGCGGTTCAGGATGTTCTGAATGCCCAGGATCTCTGCGACCTCGTTGATCTTGGCCTTGACCTGTGCGCGGGGCATGCCCTGGCTGATCAGGGGATAGCTCAGGTTCTTGCGCACGTTCATATGCGGGTAGAGCGCGAACATCTGAAAGACGAACGCAATGTCGCGCTGGCTCGGGGGTTTCTGGCTGATCTCTTCGCCGTCGAGGAAAATCTGCCCGGATGTCGGCAATTCCAGCCCGGCGATCATGCGCAGGGTGGTTGTCTTGCCACAGCCCGAGGGGCCAAGCAGCATGAAGAATTCACCATCCTCGATGGTAAAGCTCGATTCCCGCACGGCGGTGAAATCGCCGAACTCCTTGCGTATTCTGTCGATGACGATCTGGGCCACGGGTCAGTCCTTGAAATGGGACACGATGATGAACATCACGGTGCCCACCAATGTGGTGATGAAGGAATAGGTATAGGCCCAGAGCACAAAGGGCTGCATCAGCATGAACACCCCGAGACCGATCAGGATGGTTGCAAGCATCTCCCAGGGGCCGCGGCGCAGGCGCATGAGTCCGGTAAAAAAATTGCTCATTTGCGCACCGCTCCGAATGTGATCCCGCGCAGCAGGTGTTTGCGCAAGAGGATGGTAAAGATCATGACCGGCAGCAAAAAGATCGTGGCACCCGCCGCCACGGCGGGCCAGTCGAGCCCGCCAACGCCGATGATGGTCGGGATGAAGGGCGGCGCGGTCTGGGCGGTGCCCGAGGTCAGCAGCACCGCAAAGGCGTATTCGTTCCAGGCAAAGATCAGGCAGAAGATCGCGGTCGAGGCGATGCCCGTGGCGGCCTGCGGCAGCACGACCTTGTAGAACGCCTGAAACCGCGTGTAGCCATCGATCAGCGCGGCCTCTTCGTATTCGCGCGGAATCTCGTCGATGAACCCCTTGAGCAGCCAGACCGCCAGCGAGATATTGACCGCTGTATAAAGCAGGATCATTCCCAGATGTGTATCGGACAGGCCCAGTTGCCGGTACATCAGGAAAATCGGAATGGCGACGGCAATCGGTGGCATCATCCTGGTGCTGAGGATGAAGAACAGCAAGTCATCGGCAAGCGGTATCTTGAACCGCGAAAACGCATAGGCAGCGAGCGTGCCCAACACGATGCTCAGGAAGGTCGAGCCAAAGCCGATGATCACCGAATTCAGGAACCGTTCGCCGAACTTCGAAGGGCCGGCAATGACCATGTCATATTCGCGGACGATTTCCTCGTACCATGTTTCGGGCGGGTTGGCCTCGAGATATTCGTCGGTCTGGCGGGTGCGGGTGGTGAACAGGTTGACATAGCCCTCCAGTGTCGGCTCGAACACCACCTTGGGCGGATAGGAAATCGCATCGGACGGCGATTTGAACCCGGTAAGCATGATCCACGCCAGCGGAACCATGGTGATCAGCGCATAGAGGATGACCAGCGTCCCGGCGAACCATTTCGACCGGGGGCTGGGTTCGGTGACGGAAAAGCTGCTCATGATGCGATGCCTTTCAGGCGGGAGGTTGTCGGAGTGAGACGCGCTTGCATGATCACCGCTCCTTCACCTTGTTCAGCGCCTTGACATAGATGCTGGCCAGCCCGAACACCGTGACAAACAGGATGATCGCATAGGCCGAGGCATAGCCGGTGCGCCATTTTTCAAAGGCCTCGCGCTTGAGATTGATCGAGGTCAGTTCGGTGGTCGATCCTGGCCCGCCGCCGGTGAGTTGCACCACCAGGTCGAACATCTTGAAGTTCTCGATCCCGCGAAACAACACGGCGAGCATCAGGAAAGGCAGCACCATCGGGATGGTGATGGTAAAGAATTGCCGCAATTTCGACGCCCGGTCGATTTCGGCGGCCTCGTAGATGTAATCGGGGATGGAACGCAGCCCGGCGAGGCAGATCAGCATCACGAAGGGCGTCCACATCCAGGTGTCGACAATGACAATCGACCACGGGGCGAGGTCGACCGAGCCGAGCATTTCGAAACTGGACGGATCCTTGCCGGTAAAGAAGCCGACCACATAATTGAACAGGCCGATCTGCGGTTGATAGAGGAACTTCCAGAAATTCCCCACCACCGCCGGAGACAACATCATCGGCAACACGATGATGGTGGTCCACAGATCGTTGCCCTTGAATTTCTTGTTGATCAGATAGGCGAGGGCAAAGCCGATCAGCACCTGGAAAAAGATCGTCCAGAACAGGAAATGCGCGGTGGCCTGCATGTTCAACCAGATATCGCTGTCCGTCAGGATGCGTTCATAATTGCGCGTGCCGATCCACTCGACGGGGCGGTTCCGGTTGGCCTTGAAGTTGGTAAAGCTGAGCCGCACGGTCCAGATCAGCGGGAAGATATTGATCGCCAGCAACAGGAAGATCGTCGGACCAACAAAGATCCAGGCAATGGCACGGTCGCTCAGCCCCCTGATCTTGCGCGCGACCCCGGGCGGGGTGGCGGCGGCGGCGCGGGTGGCGGTGGTCTCGGACATGGGGCGGATCCGGTGGTCAGAGTGCAGGGAACCCATGCCCCGGAATCGCTTCCGGGACAGGTGATCTTGGCTGGCCCCGATTTACGGGGCTTTCGGGCGGGTCAGAGCTTGCCTTCGTCCTCGAAGACCTCGGTCCAGTCCTCGATCAGAAGGTCGAGCGCTTCTTGCGCGGTGCCCTGATCGGCGACCACATAGTCATGCATGCGCTTTTGCATCGCCAGCAGCAGTTCGGCATAGGCCGGCTCTTGCCAGAAGTCCTGGACATTGGCCATCGCCTCGAGGAAATCCCCGGCAAAGGGGGCGCTGTCCTTGAATGTCGGGCTTTCCAGCACGGCGTTATGCGCGGAGTAGCCGCCCAGGTCCCACCATTTCTGCTGTACGTCCGGCTGTGCGAACCACTTGATATATTCCAGCGCGGCGTCCTGCTTGTCGGAATAGGACACCACCGAAATGCCCTGGCCGCCAAGGGTCGAGCCGGGCTGATTCTGCGGCGGATTCACGAAAAAGTCGATCTTGTCGCCGCCGGTATTGGGGTCGGCATAAAGGCCGGGAAAGAATGCGAACCAGTTCATCGCCATGGCGACCTGGCCGGATTTGAACGCGTCAAGGCTCTCGCCCATATACGAGTTGGTATAGCCCGGCGGCGTCGCGGTCTTGTAGAATTCCTTGTAGAATTCGAGCGCCTCGACCGCCTCGGGCGAATTCACCGCGCCCTCCATATCATAGGAGCCGGGGGTGTTCTCGTATTTGAAACCCCAGGGATACAGCGCGCCGGTCACACCCATGGTGATGCCTTCGGACCCGCGCTCGGTAAAGATCGCGGCACCGTAGACCGTCTGTCCGTCAATTTCGCGACCTTGAAAGAACTGCGCGATTTCGAGCAATTCCTTTTGGCTTGCCGGCTCGGCGAGGTCACGCCCGGTTGCCTCTTTGAACGCGGCCTTGATGTCGTCCCGCTCGAACCAGTCCTTGCGATAGAACCAGCCATTTGCATCCCCCATCGCGGGCAGCGCATAGTAATTCGGCGTCCCCTTGGGCCAGGTGGAATAGGCATAGACGGTGGCATCGGCAAAATCGCTCATCTCGATGCCCTGGGCATCGAAAAAGCCGTTCAGCTTGACGTAATGACCGTTCTCGGCACCGCCGCCGATCCATTGGCTGTCGCCGATCAACAGGTCGCAAAGCTGTCCGCCCGAGTTCAGTTCATTCAGCATCCGGTCCGCGAAATTTGGCCAGGGCACGAATTCAAAGCTCATCGTGTGGCCGGACTGGGCTTCGAATTCCTTGCTCAGTTCGACAAGCGCATTGGCGGGGTCCCACGCGGCCCAGCACAATGTCAGATCCTCGGCCTGCGCTGTGCCGGCGAATGTCGCCGCGGCAAGGCTGATCGCGCTGGCGGATGCCAGTTTCAGAGACTTCATGATTTTCCTCCCATTCGGTGCATGGCGACTTCTTTGCGGACGCCGATTCGTCGTTCAGACGAGTCGAACGCTAGTTGAGGTACGCACCTCATGTCTAGAAATTTCTGAGGTACGCACCTCAGAAGCCGCGAACTTGATAGCTAAACCTTGGAAATGTAGCGACTAATCAGGTTGCCCAAAAATTATACCGGCAGAAGGGCGCAGCCCCGCCTGCCCTGTCCAGGTGCCGGGCATCGCCCGCCGGACCGTGGCTTGAGATCGGAGCCGGAGGCGAGACATGGTGCAAATTGCCGCAACGGGTCTTTCAGTCGCGACAAGACTTGCTCAGAATCAGAAACGATGTTAGCGCTATCATCGCGTCGGGAATGGTGATTTCCGCGTGTCATTCGGCCTGCCCGCCAGGGGAAACGGGATCGTGCGTGTCACGCAAGTCATCAGAGGCGTTCGGATCCCGGCGGGTGCCGGGATAGCATAAGTCGTTGCCTTTGGCGCTGTTTGCCATTCAACCTTTGAAGACCCTGTTTGTGGGAGGAAGTCGGAATGCTTTTGTGTTGTGGCGAAGCGCTGATCGACATGATCGAAGCCCGGGGCGCCGATGGCAGGGTGTCCTATTCCGCGCATGTCGGCGGTGCCATTTTCAACACGGCCATCGCGCTGGGCAGGCTGCGCGTCAGCCCGGGTTTCGTCTCGGGCCTGTCGCGGGACATGTTCGGCACCCAGCTGCTCGAAGCGCTCAGGGCATCGCATGTGGATGTGTCCAACGTCATCCTGTCCGACCGCCCGGCGACGCTGGCTTTCGTACAACTGACGGATGGGCATGCGGTCTATACGTTCTACGATGAAAACACCGCCGGCCGGATGCTGGACGCGAGCGCGCTTCCCGACATTCCCGAAACCGCCAATGCGCTCTATTTCGGGGGGATCAGCCTGATCAGCGAGCCCTGTGGCGAATTCTATGCCGCGCTGGCGGACCGCGAGGCGAGCAGCCGCGTGATTGCGCTGGACCCGAATATCCGCCCGGGCTTCATTCGTGACGAGGCACGTTATCGCACGCGATTGGAGCGGATGCTGTCGCTGGCGGATATCGTGAAAGTGTCTGACGAAGACCTGAACTGGATCGTGCCGGGGTCCTCCTCCCTGGCTGAAAAGATCGAGGAAATCCGCGCCCGTGGCCCCCGGTTGGTGATCCTGACCAAGGGCAGCGCCGGGGCCTCGGGCTGGCTGCCGACCGGTGAAGAGATTTCGGTCACGGCGCAACGGGTCGAGATGGTCGATACCGTCGGCGCGGGGGACACGTTCAACGCCGGGGTGCTGGCGCATTTGCAGCAGGCCGGAGCGCTGGACAAGGCGGCGCTTGGTGACATCGGTGCCGATCTGTTGCGGGACGCGCTGGCCTTTGGCACGCGGGTTGCCGGTGTTACCGTGTCACGTGCCGGTGCCAACCCGCCCTGGGCGCAAGAGCTTGAGCAATGACAGGTAAACCGGGGCCGCGCGCCAGAACACACCGCGTCGCCCCATCCCAAGCAGGACATGACCATGCCCGATACGCTGAACATCGATTTTGACCAACCGGCGCTGAGCCAGGCGATGCTGCGCCACCTGCGCAGTTCGCTGGGCAAGGATCCGGACCATGCAACGACCTATGACTGGCGCATGTCGCTGGCCTTGTCGTTGCGCGATCTGGTGGTTGACCCCTGGTTCACCTCGACGCGGCGCACCTATGAGGCCAAGGGCAAGCGGGTCTATTACCTGTCGATGGAATTCCTGATCGGTCGTCTGATCGAGGACGTGGCGATCAACCTGGGTGTCGAGGACATGGCCGCCGCCGCGCTTGCCGAACTCGGGCAGGATTACAACCGGATCGTCACGGATGAACCGGATGCGGCGCTTGGCAATGGCGGGCTGGGGCGTCTGGCGGCTTGTTTCCTAGACAGCCTCTCGACCCTTGGCATCCCGGCCTATGGCTATGGCATCCGCTATGAACACGGGTTGTTCGAGCAGCATTTCAAGGATGGCGTTCAGGTCGAAACCGCCGAAAAGTGGCTGGCGCAACGGCATGCCTGGGAATTCGAGCGCCCGGAAGTGTCGATCCCGGTTCATTTCGGCGGTTATGTCAGCAAATGCGGCGACAAATGTGTCTGGCACAGCGACGAAACCGTGCTGGCGCAGGCTTATGACACGCCAATCATCGGCTGGCAGGGGAAATGGGCAAATACCCTGCGCCTGTGGGCGGCCAAGCCGGTCAAGCTGTTCGATCTCGAGAGCTTCAACCGGGGCGATTACATCGCCGCTTCCGAACCCGAGGCGCTGGCGCGCACGATCAGCCGGGTGCTCTATCCGGATGACACGACCGACAAGGGCAAGGAACTGCGCCTGAAGCAGGAGTATTTCTTTACCGCCGCCTCGATCCAGGACCTGTTGCGGCGCTTCCTGACCGAAGGTTATGCCATCGAAGACCTGCCCGACCATGTCGCCATCCAGCTGAACGACACCCACCCGGCCATTGCCGGACCCGAGCTGGTGCGGTTGCTGGCGGACGAACACGCGGTTCCAATGGCGCGCGCTATCGAGATTGCCCGCCAGACGCTGGCCTATACCAATCACACGCTGCTGCCCGAGGCGCTGGAACGCTGGCCCGAAGGGTTGTTCGCCCGCATTCTGCCGCGCCATCACCGTATCATCGAGATCATCCAGGACGCGCATTTCGCGACGGCGGGGTCCAAGGTCACGATCATCGAGCACGGCCAGGTCAAGATGGGGGAACTGGCCTTTGTCATGGCGCACAAGGTCAACGGCGTTTCGGCGCTGCATTCCGAACTGGTCAAGGAAACGGTGTTCCACGATCTGCACCTGGCCTATCCCGACCGGATCATCAACCAGACCAACGGCATAACCCCGCGCCGCTGGCTGTATTCCTGCAACCCGGCGCTGCGGTCCTTGATCGACGACACCATCGGACAGGGCTGGGCCGACGATCTTGAGCGGCTCGCGGAGCTGAAACCGCATGTCGCGGATGCGGCATTTCGCGAGGCTTTTGCCAAGGCCAAGCGCAGCAACAAGGAACGCCTGGCCAATTGGCTGCGCGCCCGTGATGGCGTGATCGTGAACCCCGACGCGATGTTCGACACCCAGATCAAGCGCATCCACGAATACAAACGTCAGTTGATGAATATCCTCGAGACGATTGCCCTGTGGAACGACATTCGCGACAATCCGAATGGCGACTGGACCCCGCGGGTCAAGATTTTCGGTGGCAAGGCCGCACCGGGTTACGTGATGGCCAAGTCGATCATTCACCTGATCAACGACGTGGCAAAGATCCTGAATGCCGATGCGACCACCCGTGATCTGTTGCAGGTGGTCTATCCGGAAAACTACAATGTTTCGATGGCCGAGCTGTTGATTCCGGCCTCGGACCTCTCTGAACAGATCTCGACCGCCGGCAAAGAGGCCTCGGGCACCGGCAACATGAAGCTGTCCCTGAACGGCAGCCCGACCATCGGCACGCTGGATGGCGCAAACGTGGAAATTCGCGAACATGTGGGCGCGGAGAACTTCTTTCTCTTTGGCCTGACCGCACAAGAGGTGACGGAACGCCGGGCCGAGCCGGGTTATGCCCGTGCCGCGATCGGGGCCAGCCCGCGATTGACCCGCGTGCTGGGACAGATCGCCGACGGGACATTCTCGGGCGGAGATGGCGGACGCTATGCGGCGCTTTTGCGCAACATCTGGGACCATGACTATTTCCTGGTGACCTGTGATTTCGACAGCTACGTCGATACCCAACGCAAGGTTGACGCGGTGTATCGCGACCCCGCGGCATGGACTCGGATGGCGGCGCTGAACACCGCTGGCATGGGCTGGTTCTCGTCCGACCGCACGATCCGGGGCTATGCATCCGACATCTGGAACGCACGTTCGCTGACCATGTGAGCGCAAGGAGGGCTAGCCGATGATCCGTTCCCAAGACGCACAGGCCATCGCGGCGGGCCGGTTTTCCGATCCTTTCGCGGTATTGGGTTTGCACGCGGTTGACGGCAAGTTGTCGGTGCGGTGTTTTCACCCCGATGCCGACCGGGCAGAGGTGCTCGACCCCCGGACCGGCCGCCGGATCATGGGGCTTGATCCGCACCCCGATGCGCCGGGGCTGTTTACCGGTATCGCGGCGCGGCGGCGCAAGCCCTTTGCCTATCGTCTGCGTTTTGGCGCGGGCGAACAGGTCTGGGAGGCGCAGGATCCCTATCGCTTTGGCCCGGTGCTTGGTGAGATTGACGAATACCTGATCGGCGAAGGCGCACACCAGCAGCTTTGGCGCGTGTTGGGTGCCCATCTGACAACCCACGAGGGCAGCGCCGGAACCCATTTCGCGGTTTGGGCCCCAAATGCCAGCCGGGTTTCGGTGGTGGGCGGTTTCAACAACTGGGATGGCCGCCGCGCCGTGATGCGCCGGCGTGGGCAGACCGGGGTTTGGGAAATCTTCCTGCCGGATGTCGGCGAGGGGGCGGCCTATAAATACGAATTGCTGGATGGGTCGGGCGGGCTGCTGCCGCTCAAGTCGGACCCGGTGGGTTTCGGATCGGAACATCCGCCGCAAACCGCTTCGGTGGTCCGCGAGATTGACCGGCATGTCTGGGCCGATGCGGGCTGGATGGCCGGGCGCGCGGCACGCCATCGCCCCGACGCACCCATGTCGATCTACGAGGTGCATCTGGGCAGCTGGCGGCGGGTTCCCGAAGAAGGCAGCCGCCCGCTGAGCTATCGCGAACATGCGGATCAGCTGGTCGGTTACGCCCGGGACATGGGGTTCACCCATATCGAGTTGATGCCGGTGTCGGAGTTTCCGTTTGACGGATCGTGGGGCTATCAACCTGTCGGGCTGTTTGCGCCGACAATCCGGCATGGCACACCCGAAGAGTTCCAGGCCTTTGTCGATGCTTGCCATGCGGCGGATATCGGGCTGATCCTCGATTGGGTGCCGGGGCATTTTCCTACGGACCAGCACGGGTTGGGCCAGTTCGACGGCACCGCGCTGTATGAACACGCGGACCCGCGCGAGGGGTTTCACCAGGACTGGAACACCCTGATCTACAACTACGGACGCCGCGAGGTCGCGAACTATCTGACCGCAAACGCACAATATTGGCTGGGCGAATACCATATCGACGGGCTGCGCGTCGATGCGGTGGCCTCGATGCTGTACCGCGACTATTCCCGCGAGGATGGCCAGTGGGTTCCGAACGTGCATGGCGGCCGCGAAAATCTCGAAGCGATTGCCTTCATGCAGCAGATGAACACCCTGACCTATGGCACGTATCCCGGCATGATGACCATCGCCGAGGAAAGCACCGCCTTTCCCGGTGTCAGCGCCCCGGTCGATGGCGGCGGGCTTGGCTTCGGGTTCAAGTGGAACATGGGCTGGATGAATGACACGCTGGCCTATATCGCCGAAGACCCGGTGCATCGGAAATACCACCACGACAAGCTGACCTTTGGCTTGCTCTATGCGTTTTCCGAGAATTTCATCCTGCCGATCAGCCATGACGAAGTGGTGCATGGCAAGGGCTCGCTGCTTGACAAGATGCCGGGCGAGGGGGCAGCGAAATTTGCCAACCTGCGCGCGTATCTGGGGTTCATGTGGGGCCATCCGGGCAAGAAGCTGTTGTTCATGGGGTGTGAATTTGCACAGGGTCGCGAATGGGACCACGATTCCAGCCTGGATTGGCATTTGCTTGATCATCCGGATCACAAGGGCATCCAGACCCTCGTGCGGGATCTGAACCGCCTCTATCGCGATACCCCGGCGCTGTTCCAACGCGATGCGCGGCCGGACGGGTTCGAATGGATCGAGGAACATGCCGCCGATGAATCGATCATTGCATGGGTGCGCCACGGTGAAGACGGTGCGCTGCCGGTTCTGGTCGTCACCAACTTTACCCCGGTCGAGCGCCGGGAGCGGCGTATCGGGGTTCCGCAGGCCGGTCATTGGGCCGAGCGGCTGAACACCGATGCCGAACGCTATGGGGGCGGCAATCGCGGCAACCTGGGCGGTGTGGACAGCGACGAGATCGCGGCATCGGGGCGGGCGTATTCGCTCAGCCTCACGCTGCCGCCGCTTTCGACGGTGATATTTGAATTGCAACCATAGCGATTGACATTGGAGCGGGGCCGGGGGCCTCGAATGGGGGAACTGACATGGACAATGAATCTCAGCGGCTGGCGGCGCAAACTATGGCTTTTGTTCTCGCCGGCGGGCGGGGCAGCCGGCTCTACGAGCTGACCGACCGGCGGGCGAAACCGGCGATGTATTTCGGCGGCAAGACCCGGATCATCGACTTTGCCCTTTCCAATGCGGTGAATTCCGGCATCCGGCGCATCGGGGTCGCGACCCAGTACAAGGCGCACAGCCTGATCCGCCACCTGCAACGCGGCTGGAGTTTTTTCCGGGCCGAGCGCAATGAGTCTCTAGATATCCTGCCCGCTTCGCAACGGCTGGATCAAGAGAACTGGTATCGCGGCACCGCCGACGCAGTTTGGCAGAACAAGGACATCATCGAGGGCTATGGCCCCAAGTTCATCGTCGTTCTAGCCGGGGATCACATCTATAAGCAGGATTATTCCCGGATGATCCAGCATCACGTGGAAAGCGGTGCTGATGTTACCGTGGGCTGTATCGAAGTGCCCCGCAACGAGGCCAGCGGCTTTGGCGTGATGAAGGTGGATGCCAGCGATACGATCCTGGATTTCGTCGAGAAACCTGCCGATCCTCCGGCGATGCCCGGCCATCCCGATCTGGCGCTGGCCAGCATGGGGATCTATGTCTTTGAAACCGGCTTCCTGATGGATCTGCTGGCGCAGGATGCCGCCAACCCGGACTCGACCCAGGATTTCGGCAGCGATCTGATCCCGTCGATCGTCAAGAACGGCAAGGCGGTGGCGCATCCCTTCAGCCGCTCCTGCGTGCGCACCGGGCTTGAAAAGGAACCCTATTGGCGCGATGTCGGCACCGTTGACGCCTTTTGGCGGGCCAATATCGACCTGACCGATTTTGTACCGGAGCTTGACCTGTTTGACACGGAATGGCCGATCTGGACCTATTCCGAGCTGACGCCCCCCGCCAAGTTCATCCACAACGAAGAGGGCCGCCGCGGGCTGGCGGTGTCGTCAATGGTGTCTGGCGGCTGCATCATCTCGGGATCGAGCCTTGAACGGTGCCTGATGTTCACCGGGGTCAAGACGCATTCCTTTTCCCAGCTCGAAGGTGTGGTGGCCATGCCCTATGTCGAGATCAACCGCAAGGCGCGGCTCAGGGATGTGGTGATCGACCGGGGCGTGATCATCCCGGCGGGGCTGGTGGTGGGCGAAGATCCCGAGCTTGACGCCAAACGGTTTCGGCGGACGGAAAATGGTGTCACCTTGATCACGCAACCGATGATCGATGCCTTGAACGACTGACGGAATGACCGGATGAAACTGCTCTTTGTCGCCTCTGAATGCGCCCCCTTTGTCAAGACCGGAGGGCTGGCCGATGTGATCGGGGCCGTACCCAAGGCGCTTGCCGGGATGGGCGCGCAGGTGCGGGTGATGATGCCGGCCTATCCGGCGCTGGCCGAGGTGCTGGCGACGGGGGCCGAGGTCATGGGGTTTGCCGATTTCCACGGCGGGCCGGCGCGGCTGGTGGCGGCAAATGCGCAGGGGATCGAGCTGCTCCTGCTGGACGCGCCACATCTCTATGACCGCGCCGGAACGATTTATCTGGATGCCAATGGCCAGGACCATCGGGACAATCATGTGCGGTTCGCCGCCCTGTCGATGGCGGCGGCGCGGGTTGCCCAGGATGGCATCGCGGGCTGGATACCGGATCTGGTCAACGCCCATGACTGGCAGGCCGGGTTGGTCGCCGCCTACCTGCGTCAAAGCAAGCGGGCGACGCCACCGGTTGTGACGACGATTCACAACATCGCCTTTCAGGGGGTGTTTGACCCCGGGGTGATGGGGCCGCTGGGGCTGGCGCCCGAGCTGTTTCATCCGGAGGGGCTCGAATTCTATGGCCGTGTCGGATTTCTCAAGGCGGGGCTGGTCTATAGCGATGCGATCACCACCGTCAGCCCCACCTATGCCCGCGAGTTGCTGACGCCCGAGTTCGGCATGGGGCTCGAAGGGGTGCTGGCGGCGCGGCAGGCGCAGTTGACCGGTATTCTCAACGGGATCGACCTTGATGCGTGGAACCCCGAGACCGACCCGGCCCTGGATACGAGTTATGGAATGCGCAGCCTTGGGCGCAAGGCGCGGAACCGAGACGCATTGCGCCGGCGCTTTGCACTCTCGCCGGATGCCGCTGGCCCGCTGTTTTGCGTGATCAGCCGGCTGACCGGGCAAAAAGGGCTGGACATGTTGCTTGACTGTCTGCCGGGCCTTGTCGAACGCGGCGCGCAGCTGGCGCTGCTCGGGTCGGGCGATACGGCGATGGAACAGGCATTTGTCGAGGCCGCGTCGCGGCATCCCGGCCATGTGGGCGCGATCATCGGCTATGACGAGGCCCTGTCGCACCAGATGCAGGGCGGGGCCGATGCCATCCTCATCCCGTCGCGGTTCGAACCCTGCGGGCTGACCCAGCTATATGGCCTGCGCTATGGAACGCTGCCGGTGGTGGCGCGCACCGGCGGGCTGGCGGATACGGTGATCGATGCCAACGACGCGGCCTTGCAGGCCGGATGCGCCACCGGCATCCAGTTTTCGCCAATCTCGGCCCCCGGTCTGGATCAGGCCATCGCGCGGGCCTGTGAGCTGTTTGCAGAGCCCAGGGTCTGGGCCGCGATGCAACGGCGGGCGATGCGGCACCCGGTTGGCTGGGATCAATCCGCGCGCGCCTATCTGGACCTGTTCACCGCTTTGCTCGAAGGCAGGCAATGACCACACACCGGATGACGCATGGCGCGCCCTATCCGCTTGGGGCACGGCATGACGGCCATGGCGTGAACTTTGCGGTGTTCTCGGAAAACGCGAGCAAGATCGAGCTGTGCCTGTTCACCGATGATGGCGAAACCGAGATCGCGCGCCATGTCTTGCCCGAACGCACCGGCCCGGTCTGGCATGGTTATGTTCACGCCCTGCCGGTTGGAACCCGCTATGGATTTCGCGCCCATGGTCCTTATGCGCCGGAACGGGGGCATCGGTTCAATCCGAACAAGCTGTTGATGGATCCCTATGCCCGTGAATTGCACGGAACCTGGGGCAATGATCCGGCGATGCTTGGATACGAGGCGGGCGCGCGGGAGGCCGATCTGTCGTTTGACGGTCGCGACAGTGCGCCGTTTGTGCCGAAATCGGTGGTGTCTGACCCGGCGTTTTTCGCGCCTCGGGTCAAGGGTGGGCACCGGGCCGGGGCGCGTGACCTGATTTACGAGGCCCATCCAAAGGGGCTGACCAGGTTGCACCCGGATGTGCCCGAACCCTTGCGCGGCACTTACGAAGGGTTGGCGTCGGACGCGATGATCGCACATTACAAGCGGTTGAACGTGGGCGCGGTCGAGCTTTTGCCCGTGCATGCCTTTGTCGATGACAGTTTCCTGGTCGAGAGCGGGCGGCGCAATTACTGGGGGTATAATTCGATCGGCTTTTTCACCCCCGAGCCGCGCTATTTCGGGGCGCAGGGGCTGGCCGGGTTTCGCCGGATGGTCGACCGCCTGCATGAACACGAGATCGAGGTCATTCTGGACGTGGTCTATAACCACACCGCCGAAGGGGACCAATCCGGCCCGACGCTGAGTTTTCGCGGGCTCGACAACGCGTCCTATTACCGGCTGAGCCGGGGGCAACCGCGTTATTATGTAAACGACACCGGATGCGGCAACACGTTGAACATCGCGCATCCCTATGTGCTGCGCATGGTGCTGGACAGTTTGCGCTTTTGGGTCGAGGCCTTTGGCATTGACGGCTTCCGGTTCGATCTTGCGACCGTTCTGGGCCGCGAAGAACACGGGTTCGATGCGCAGGGCCGGTTCTTTGCGGCGCTGCGGCAGGATCCGGTGCTGGCGGATGTGCGGATGATCGCGGAACCGTGGGACATTGGACCGGGGGGCTATCAGCTGGGTGCATTCCCGCACGAGTTTCGCGAATGGAATGACGGGTTCCGCGATTCCGTGCGCCGCTTTTGGCGCAACGACGACCACGCCACCCAGGACCTGGGCGGGCGTCTGTTGGGTTCGGCCGAGAATTTCGACCATTCCGGGCGGCGCTCGTGGACATCGGTGAATTTCATCGCGGCCCATGACGGGTTCACGCTGGCCGATACCACGCGCTATGACCATCGCCACAACGAGGCCAATGGCGAAATGAACCGTGACGGGCACGGGTCGAATTTTTCCGACAATTGCGGGGTTGAAGGGGACACGGACGATAGGGCCATCCGCGACCGTCGCCGGCAACGCCAGCGCAACATGCTCGCCACGCTGTTTCTGGCGCAGGGGACGCCAATGCTGTTATCCGGCGACGAGATCTCGAACTCGCAGGGCGGCAACAACAATGCCTATTGCCAGGACAACGAAACCGGCTGGGTGTCGTGGGACCGGGCGGATGAGGACATGTGCGGCTTTGTCGCCCACCTGTCGGCGTTCCGGGTGGCACATCGCGCGGTACGGCAAACCCGGTTCCTGCACGGCGGGACACGGCCCGGCGACGGGCTGGTGGATGTGGCGTGGACGGATTTCGCGCAGGGCCCGGTGCAATGGCGCGATCCGCGGCTGGCCAATGTCTGCCTGACGCTGCGCTGTTCGGCAGAGGCCCCGGATTACGTGCCGGATCTGGACACCGTGTTCATCGCCTTCAACCGCAGCGATGCAGATCTGCCCGTGGCCCTGCCCGATTGCCCCGAGGGCATGATCTGGCTGCGCGAGATCGACACCACCCGCGCGGCGCAGAGCCCTGTTCGCATCGATCAGGACGCCCCCATCATCGGCGCAGGGTCACTCAGCGCCTTTGTGTTGCTTGCGGAGCGGGCAGCATGAGCAGGGCCGGGCAATTGCGCGAACTTGGCGAGTTGCTGGGGATCCTGCCGGCTTTTCACGACATGTCGGGACAAGAGCGTGTCACGCCACCGGAAACCTATGCGGCGCTGGCCCGCGCCATGGGTCATGACACGGATGGAGAGGCCTTGGCCGACAGCATTGCCGATTTGCGCGGACAGGCCGAGGCGCGGAAATTTCCGCCAGACGTGATCGTCGCGGCGGATGTCCCGCAGCCCTTGGGATTTGGCGCGGGGCATGCCTGGAGCCTGGCCCGCGCCGATGACCCGCACCCGCTGCTTGCAGGCGAGGGGGATGTCATGTTGCCGCCGCTGGCACCGGATGTCTATGTGCTGCGGCTGTGGGATGGTGCGGATGCGCAGGAGGTGACGGTGCTCGCCGCACCCGCGCGGTTGCCGCAGGTCGGTGATCTGATCGGTCAATCCCGGATCTGGGGCCTGTCGGGGGCGCTATACGGGCTGGTCTCGGGCCGCAATGGCGGCATCGGGGATTATGATGATCTCGGTCGCGCCGCCCAGGCCACCGCGCGGCACGGCGCGGCGTTTCTGGGCATCAACCCGGTGCATGCCATGGGCCATGCGGAGTGCGATGCGTTCAGCCCCTATTCGCCGTCCCATCGCGGGTTCCTGAACACCGCCCATATCGCGCTCGATCAGGTTCCGGGCGCGCAATGCGATGCGTCCGAAGCGTTGCGGCGCGCCGAAGCCGTGCCCTATTCGGCCCACAAACACGCACATCAGGCGGCGCTTGAGGCCGCGTGGAACGTGTTTCGCCAGCAAGACAAGCCACGGTTCGAGGCGTTTTGCCGGGCTGGCGGTGATGAGCTTGACCGGTTTGCCGCGTTCGAGGCCTTGACCGAATTGCACGGCCCGGATTGGCGGCACTGGCCAGCGGGAGTAAATGCGGCGCAGGCCGCGCCGGGGCGCAAGCGGTTTCACAAATGGCTCCAGTGGATCGCCGATGGCCAGCTTGCGCAGGCGGTCAGTCGGGCGCAGGCGGCGGGCATGTCGCTGGGGCTCTATCTCGATCTTGCGGTTGGTGCGCGGCAGGGCGGGGCCGAAGCCTGGTGCAACGCCGATGTGATTGCGCCGGGCGTGTCGCTGGGGGCGCCGCCGGACCATCTGAGCCCCGAGGGGCAGTCATGGGCGCTGGCCGCATTCAACCCGCACCGGTTGCGCGCCGCCCATTACGCTCCGTTGCGCCGCATCCTCGCGCAGAACATGCGCCATGCCGGGGTGCTGCGTATCGATCATGTTCTGGGCCTGAACCGCAGCTACTGGGTGCGGGATGACGGGTCGCCCGGGGCCTATGTCACTCAGCCTTTCGCGGCGTTGATCGCGCTGATCAAGATCGAGGCGGCCCGCAACGGTACGCTGGTGATCGGCGAAGATCTGGGCCTTGTTCCTGACGGGTTTCGCGACAGGATGCGCGAACATGGGTTCTATGGCTATTCGGTTTTGCAATACGAACGGGACGGGGCCGGGTTTCGTACTCCCGGCATGCCCTCGCCACAGGTCCTGTCCTGTTTCGGAACCCATGACACGCCAACGTTGCAGGGTTACGCGCAGGGTCGTGACATCGACTGGTGGCAAAGGCTCGGCTGGATCGATGATGCGGCCGCGGCGCATGAAAGGGGGCGGCGGATGCAGGATGTCGCCACCCTGCGCGGGCACGCGCCGAACCTGCAGGATGCGGTACATGGGCTGCTGGCCGCCTCTCCGGCGGACATGGTGTGTGTCCAGCTCGACGATGCCCTGGGCAGCGTCGAGGCGCAGAACCTGCCGGGCACGGTTCACGAACACCTCAACTGGCAGCGGCGCTATCCGGTTTCCGTGGACGAGCTTGCAACTCATCCCGAACTGACGACCATAGGCGGATGCATGGCGGACCATGGCCGCGCGGCACGCAAATCGACCGAAGGAACCCAAGCATGACCATCAAGACAGTCAAGATCGCACCGTTTGACGGGCAAAAACCGGGCACATCGGGTTTGCGCAAGAAAACCCGCGTATTCATGCAGGATCATTACCTGGCGGCCTTTGTGCAATCGGTTTTTGACGCCATCGGTGGCGGCGAAGGGAAACGTTTCGTGGTCGGCGGGGATGGCCGGTTTTTCAATCGGCCCGCCATTCAGACCATTCTCGGGATCGCGGCGGCAAATGGGGCCACCGAGGCCATCGTCGGTCAGAACGGGCTGCTGTCCACGCCTGCGGCATCCAACCTGATCCGCCAGAACAGGACAGACGGGGGGTTCATCCTGTCGGCGAGCCACAATCCCGGCGGGATCGACGCGGATTTCGGCGTCAAGTTCAACGCGGCCAATGGCGGCCCGGCCCCGGAGGGGCTGACCGCGCGGATATACGACGCCACCCGCTCGATCGAGGGCTATCGCATCCTTGCGGCCGATGACGTCGATCTGGGAAGCGTTGGCGAGTCGCGGCTTGGCGGAATGACGGTCAGGGTTGTTGACCCGGTCGCGGATTACCTGGCGTTGATGGAGACGCTCTTTGACTTCGACGCGATCCGCCGCCTGTTTGCCGGCGGGTTCACCATGCGCTTTGATGCGATGCACGCGGTTACCGGCCCCTATGCCAGGGCGATACTCGAGGCGTCGCTGGGGGCTGCCGCGGGAACCGTGGTCAACGCGGTGCCATCCGAGGATTTCGGCGGCGGTCATCCCGATCCCAACCCGATCTGGGCGAAACCGCTGATGGACCTGATGATGTCGGACGAGGCCCCGGATCTGGGTGCGGCGTCGGACGGGGACGGCGATCGCAACATGATCGTGGGGCGCGGGGCCTATGTCACCCCGTCCGACAGCCTCGCGATACTGGCGGCAAATGCGCATCTGGCGCCGGGCTACAAAAACGGGCTGGCCGGGGTCGCGCGGTCGATGCCGACAAGCGCGGCCAGCGACAAGGTTGCCGAAAAGCTTGGCATTGCCAGCTTTGAAACCCCGACGGGCTGGAAATTCTTTGGCAACCTGCTGGATGCTGGCCGCGCAACCCTGTGCGGCGAGGAAAGCGCGGGCACCGGCTCGGATCATGTGCGTGAAAAGGATGGGCTGTGGGCGGTGCTGCTGTGGCTCAACATCCTGGCGGCGCGCGGGCAGTCGGTGGCCCGGATCCAGAACGCCCACTGGACCGAGTTCGGACGTAACTATTATTCGCGACATGATTTCGAGGCGGTGTCCCAAGCGCATGCGAATGCGCTTGTCACCGGTGTCATTTCCCGGCTCGACGCTCTGCCGGGGCAGGTTTTTGCCGGCATGACGGTCGAACGGGCGGACGAGTTTGCCTATCGCGATCCCATCGACAATTCACTATCCGAGCATCAGGGCCTGCGGATCTGGTTCGCGGGTGGCGGACGAGCGGTGTTGCGCCTGTCGGGGACCGGAACCGAGGGCGCGACCATCCGGCTCTACCTCGAACTCTACCGCGCCGAAGGATCGATCCCGGGGCAAGACACCGCCGAAGTTCTCGAACCCTTGCGGCAGGCGGTGCTCGAACTTGCGGGATTTGCCCGGCATGTGGGTCGTGTCGATCCGGACGTGATCACCTGATCCCGTCCGCAGCGCTCTCGTGGCGGCCACCCGTCGCGGGACGCGGCCATGGCGACGTTACAATTCCGTCGCCTAATCGTGAGCCGAATTGGTTTGGCGCGGCGCGATGGGCCGGTTATTTCGGGACCAACGGAATACGGAGGTGTTATGGCCCATCGCTGGAAGAACGAGCTGAGCAACCGGGATGTCACGCCCGAACCTGTTTTCCTGAACCGGCGTCAGATTCTGGCCGGTGCCGCGGGGATGGGCCTGGGTGCGATTGCCGGGCCGCTGGCGGCCAAGACCGGGCTGGAACCGAACAGCTGGGAAGACATCACCAGCTACAACAACTTTTACGAGTTCGGAACCGGCAAGGGCGATCCGGCGGCCTATGCGCACACGCTGACCACCGCCCCCTGGAGCGTCACCATCGACGGGCTGGTGGATCGCCCCGGCCGGTATGATTTCAATGACATCATGTCCGAGATGACAGTCGAAGAGCGAATCTATCGCCTGCGCTGTGTCGAGGCCTGGTCGATGGTGGTGCCGTGGAACGGTTTCGAGC
>NZ_JBNAFZ010000012.1:120000-121200 GCF_049800935.1 Microbulbifer sp. S227A
GGTAAGGTAACACTTACTGGAGGTCCGAACCCACACCTGTTGAAAAAGGTCGGGATGAGTTGTGCCTAGGGGTGAAAGGCCAATCAAACTCGGAGATAGCTGGTTCTCTGCGAAATCTATTTAGGTAGAGCGTCATCCGAATACCCTCGGGGGTAGAGCACTGGATGGGTAATGGGGCCTTACCGGCTTACTGATCCTAACCAAACTCCGAATACCGAGGAGTACTAGATGGCAGACACACTGCGGATGCTAACGTCCGTAGTGGAGAGGGAAACAACCCTGACCTCCAGCTAAGGCCCCTAATTCATGGCTAAGTGGGAAAGCAGGTGGGACGACCAAAACAACCAGGAGGTTGGCTTAGAAGCAGCCATCCTTTAAAGATAGCGTAACAGCTCACTGGTCTAATCAAGTTGTCCTGCGGCGAAGATGTAACGGGGCTCAAGCCATGAGCCGAAGCTGAGGATGCCGTAAGGCATGGTAGCAGAGCGTAGTGTGACATAGAACTTTGCTTGATTATCGCGTTGTTATCTGGGCCTCGTGCTCAAGTAGCGAAGCGGTAGCACAAGCATAAGTTCTTTCGATGAAGCCGGGGCGTGAGCCATCCGGTGGAGAGATCACTAGCGAGAATGATGACATGAGTAGCGACAAAGAGTGTGAGAGACACTCTCGCCGAAAGTCCAAGGGTTCCTGCTTAAAGCTAATCTGAGCAGGGTAAGCCGACCCCTAAGGCGAGGCCGAAAGGCGTAGTCGATGGGAACCAGGTTAATATTCCTGGGCCAGGAGGATGTGACGGATTGTGAAGGTTGTTTGCCCTTATCGGATTGGGCAGGCCGCTGATCAGTTCCTGGAAATAGCCCTCCGCTAGATCGTACCCTAAACCGACACAGGTGGACTGGTAGAGCATACCAAGGCGCTTGAGAGAACGATGTTGAAGGAACTCGGCAAAATACCTCCGTAAGTTCGCGAGAAGGAGGCCCAGTTTCTACGCAAGTATTGGCTGGGGGCACAAACCAGGGGGTGGCGACTGTTTATTAAAAACACAGGGCTCTGCGAAGTCGCAAGACGACGTATAGGGTCTGACGCCTGCCCGGTGCCTGAAGGTTAAAAGGAGAGGTGAGAGCCTTGAATTGAAGCCCAGGTAAACGGCGGCCGTAACTATAACGGTCCTAAGGTAGCGAAATTCCTTGTCGGGTAAGTTCC
>NZ_JBNAFZ010000013.1:0-61840 GCF_049800935.1 Microbulbifer sp. S227A
CCCATGGATGGGTTCACGGCGTGTCTGGAAAAGCGGCTACGGCGGCAGCACCGCCACGGAATTTCAAAAAGTTATCGGGTCTCGTTAAACAACTCGCGCCCGATCAACATGCGACGAATCTCAGAAGTACCCGCGCCAATCTCATACAACTTGGCATCGCGCAGCAGGCGGCCGGTGGCGTACTCGTTGATATAGCCATTGCCGCCCAGGGTCTGGATCGCCTGCAGCGCCATCTGCGTGGCACGCTCCGCAGTAAACAAGATTACCGCCGCAGAATCCTTGCGCGAATCCTCACCGCGATCACAAGCCTGAGCCACCGCATACAGATACGCGCGGCTCGCATTCAGGTCCGCATACATATCTGCAATCTTGCCTTGCATCAGCTGGAACTCACCGATCGCCTTGCCAAACTGTTTGCGCTCGTGAATGTACGGCACAACAACATCCATACACGCCTGCATAATGCCAACCGGGCCGCCAGACAGAATCGTGCGCTCGTAATCCAGGCCGCTCATCAGCACGCGCACACCGCCGTTCAGCTGGCCCAGAATATTCTCTTCCGGCACCTCACAGTCCTCGAACACCAGCTCACAAGTGTTGGAGCCACGCATGCCCAGCTTGTCCAGCTTCTGCGCCTGGGAGAAACCCTTAAACCCGCGTTCCACGATAAACGCCGTGATACCACCGGAGCTGATGCCCGGTTCGGTACGCGCATAGATCACATAGGTGTGCGCATCCGGACCATTGGTGATCCACATCTTGTTGCCGTTCAGGATGAAACGGTCACCCTTCTTTTCCGCCTTCAACTGCAGGCTCACTACATCGGAACCCGAGTTCGGTTCACTCATAGCCAGCGCGCCGATATGCTCACCGGAGCACAACTTCGGCAGGTACTTGGCTTTCTGCTCCGGGGTGCCGTTCTTGCGGATCTGGTTAACACACAGGTTGGAGTGCGCGCCGTAGGAAAGGCCAACAGAGGCCGAGGCGCGCGAGATTTCTTCCATCGCCACCGCGTGGGCCAGGTAACCCATATTCGAGCCGCCGTATTCTTCTTCGACGGTCATGCCTAACAGACCGAGTTCGCCAAACTTCTTCCACATATCCGCAGGAAACAGGTTGTCTTCGTCAATCTGCGCTGCGCGCGGGGCCAGTTCTGCCTGACAGAACTTGTAGACCATATCCCGCAGCATTTCGATGTCCTCGCCGAGGCCGAAGTTGAGAGTTGGGTAAGGCGTATTCATGGGTTGCTCCGCGATGACTCAGTCAGAGTGTTATTAGGTTGAAATTAGTTACTGTGTTCTTTGAGGGCCGCCTGGGTGCGGGCGGTGGCTTCATCCAGCTGCGCGAGCATCTTCTCGATATCGCGCTGCTGCTGGCGCAGTTGCTCGCGCTTGCTTTCGATACGCTCCAGCAGGCGGCTGAGCTGCTCTAGATTGCCGTGGGCCGGGTCGTACATATCGATGATTTCCCGGCTCTCATCCAGAGAGAATCCCAGACGCTTGCCGCGCAGGATTAGCTTCAGGCGCACCCGGTCTTCCGGGGAATACACCCGCGTCTGTCCACGCCGCTCAGGGCTGATCAGTCCCTTGTCTTCATAAAAGCGGATGGTGCGGGTGGTAATCCCGAACTCCTGGGCCAGCTCAGAAATACTGTAGCTGTCGGCGCTATTGGTGGCGGTGGCGTTCATTTGAGCTCCTCTGATCTGTCCGAAGTCTAGTTGACGTTTACGTTAACGTAAACGTCAATCTGGGCCGGAATGTGACCGAAATAGTCTTTGCTGTCTTCATGGGGCACAAGCGGGGGCGATTTGGGCGCCAAGGTGCAGGGACTGTGGGGCCTTCAGCGGAGGTAACGTTTTCGTTGAAAGCGGGAAATTTTATGTAAGGTTTCGATCCCGCTGGGTACAGTAGCCCGTATCAACCGCTGCCAGTGATGGCCCAGCGGCCCATTTCAACGGATAGATAACGATAACTTGGACACTCGGGAACAGATCTTTCAGCAGCTGGTGGATGCATGCGGCGGCGGTATTGCCCGTGTCGCGGGTAGCTACGTGCGCAATCGGGCGGAGCAGGAAGATCTCGTGCAAGAGATCTGGATGGCCATCTGGCGGGCACTGCCGAATTTCCGCGGCGACTCGAGCCTGCGCACCTTTGTCTACCGCATTGCCCACAACCGCAGTGTGACTCAGCTGGTGCGGCGACGAGACGCGGGCGACAGCGACCTGCTGGAGAGCGTGTGTGATGAGCGGCCGGGACCGGAGGGTAGCCTGATACAGGCGCGGGACGCGGAGAGACTGATGCGCGCGGTGGCCCAGCTGCCCCTGGGCATGCGCCAGGTGCTGAGCCTGCGCTTTGAGGGGCTCAGCTACAGCGAGATATCCGAAGTATTGGGTATTAGTGAATCCAATGTGGCGGTGCGCCTGAATCGCGCCCGCGAGCGCTTGAATACAAAATTGGGTAAGACGGTATGAGTGGCGACGCAAACAACAAGTCGGTAAACGATGCGGCAGAAGATGACGAGCTGCAGGCCCTCGCGGAAGTGTGGCAACAGGCGGCAGTTGCGCCGCCGGTACCAGACACTATTCGCAGCAGGATTCGTCGCGAGGAGCGGAAGATGCGCTTGTATGCGCTGCTCGAATGGGGTGCGGCAATAGTGGTTGGCTTTTTCGGAATTTACCTGATGCTGACCAGTGAGGTGCGCGACGCACCGTGGCGTGCGCTGCTGGTGCTGGTGTTGTTGATCGGGGCGATGGCGTTCTCGGTCTCCAATCGTCGAGGCCTGTCGGCGCCGCTGGAGGAAACCACGCAGGCATATCTGGAGCGCGCGCGGCTGCGGCTGGTGCGCAAGCGTCGTACCCTGCAATTCGCCTGGCTGCTGTTTGTCGCAGAGCTGGTGATTCTTGCGCTGTGGCAGTGGCTGTCGCAATTTGGTTGGTTGGAACCCATTTTCGGGCGGAACAGTGCAGCCAGCATCGGCCTGCTCGGTGTTTTTACCCTGGCGATGGCAGTCTGGAGCCTGTGGTATTGGCGCCGTATACAGCGCAGCGCACAGCAGATTTATCGCTGGCAGCGAGAAAATATTGCAACGAATGAAAAATAAGAAAAATAAATTGTAAGAAAGTCCTGTTCACCGGTACTAACGCAAGCGTCGATCGGACAACCTGATTCAATTTTCCATCAGATATAGAGACCTTGCTTATGTTGTCGAACCTTGAACAAAAAACTCAGGACTTTCTCGAGTTACTGGCGGGACTGGACCCAGTGCAGACTGCTATCTTTGTGGTGTTTTTCTTTGCGGTGTGGTTTTTGCCGAGCCTGCTGGCGATCTTTTTCAACCGCAAGTATTTGGGGAAAATTTTTCTCGCCAATGTACCCGCGGGACTGTCGTGGATTGCCTGGGTAGCGTTGCTGGTATGGGCGGTGACGGGAAAGCTCAGCGGCAAGCTGGCGAAGAAGTACGAGTCCCCGCAGGCGTCCGCCAGTTAACGTTTGCAGGCTAAGGCTAAGGTATAAGTAGAAAAACCTTCGCTCACACGCAGATGAACACTGCGTACAAGCGAAGGTCGGCGGCAGACTAATTACTGATTGCTGGGCAACATTTCTGTGGCCAGGTAATCGCGGTAATAGGCGCTCGCCAGCAGTTGCTTGGCTTCCTCGATATCCGGTGCGAAGTAGCGGTCCTTGTCATAGAAGGGAACGCGCTCGCGCAGGGCAGCCTTGGCATTTTCCAGTTTGTCGGTAGTTTTCAGTGGCGCGCGGAAGTCGAGGCCCTGACAGGCGGCCAGTAATTCCACCGCGAGAATGCCGCAGGTGTTATCGGCCATGTCGCGCAGGCGACGACCGGCGAAGGTGGCCATGGACACGTGGTCTTCCTGGTTGGCGGAGGTGGGCAGTGAGTCGACGCTCGCTGGATGGGCGAAGGTTTTGTTTTCACTGGCCAGCGCCGCAGAGGTCACCTGGGCAATCATAAAGCCGGAGTTCACTCCGCCGTTGTCCACCAGGAAGGGTGGCAGGCCGGACAGGTTGGAGTCGATCAGCAGCGCCATGCGGCGCTCGGACAGGGAGCCGATTTCGGCAATGGCGAGGGCCAAATTGTCGGCAACCATGGCCACCGGCTCCGCGTGGAAGTTACCACCGGAAATGATGTCGGAGTTTTCCGGGTTTTCCTCGTCGGTAAACACTAGCGGGTTATCGGAAACACCGTTGGCTTCCGCCAGTAATACCTCGGCGGCAAAGCGGATCTGCTGCAGGCACGCGCCCATTACCTGTGGCTGACAGCGCAGGGAGTAGGGGTCTTGCACCTTTTCACAGTTTTCATGGGAGTCGCCGATGTCGCTGGCCGTGCCGAGCAGGTCGCGGTAGCTGGCGGCGACGTCGCGCTGGGCAACCTGTCCGCGCGCTGCGTGAATGCGGTCGTCGAACGGGCGGCGTGAGCCCTTGGCCGCTTCCAGGGTCAGTGCACCGGTTACCACCGCGCCGGCAAACAGGTCTTCCGCGGAAAACATGCCTTCCAGTGCGAAGGCAGTGGAGGCCTGGGTGCCGTTCAGCAGTGCCAGCCCTTCTTTCGGTGCCAGTACCAGCGGGGTCATGCCTGCAAAGCTCAGGCCTTCGGCGGCAGACTTGCGTTCGCCATTGATAAAGCACTCGCCTTCACCGAGCAGTACCACGCTCATATGCGACAGTGGCGCCAGGTCACCGGAGGCGCCCACGGAACCCTTTTCCGGGATCGCCGGGTAAACGCCGGCGTTAACCAGCTTGATCAGTGCCTCGATCACTTCCAGGCGGATGCCGGAAAAACCGCGCGCGAGGGAGTTGATCTTCAACACCATCAGCAGGCGCACGGTATTGGCATCCATAAAGTTGCCGGTACCGGCCGCGTGCGACAGTACGATGGCGCGCTGCAGGGTTTCCAGGTCTTTCTTTTCGATACGTGTGTTGGCCAGCAGACCAAAACCGGTGTTGATCCCGTAGACGGTGCGGCCCTGTTCGATCACATCCGCCACGGTTTTAGCCGAGGCTTCAATTGCCGCGTGGGCGTCTTTGTGTAGCGATAGCTGCACCGGTTCCCGTGCAACGCGGCGCAGTTGTTCCAGGCTCAATTGACCCGGGATAATTTCCAGTTGATACATAATTTTTTACCGCAAATCTCTTCGCAAATTTTTAGTCTTTGAGCATTGGCAGGTCGAGGCCCTGCTCCCGTGCGCAGTTCTTGGCGATGTCATAGCCCGCATCGGCGTGGCGCATCACACCGGTGGCCGGGTCATTCCACAGCACGCGTTCGATGCGTTTACGCGCGGCTTCGGTACCGTCACACACAATCACCACACCGGAGTGCTGGGAGAAGCCCATGCCCACACCACCACCGTGGTGCAGGCTGACCCAGGTTGCGCCGCTGGCGGTATTCAGCAGTGCGTTCAGCAGGGGCCAGTCGGAGACGGCGTCGCTGCCGTCCATCATGGATTCGGTTTCGCGGTTGGGGCTGGCAACGGAGCCGCTGTCCAGGTGATCGCGACCGATGACCACCGGCGCTTCCAGTTCGCCGTTGGCCACCATTTCGTTGAAGGCGAGCGCCAGGCGCGCACGGTCTTTCAAGCCGACCCAGCAGATACGCGCTGGCAGTCCCTGGAACTGAATGCGCTCACGCGCCATATCCAGCCAGTTGTGCAGTTGCGGATTGTCCGGAATCAGTTCCTTTACCTTGGCGTCGGTTTTGTAAATGTCTTCCGGGTTGCCGGACAGTGCTGCCCAGCGGAAAGGACCGATGCCTTCACAGAACAGTGGGCGGATATAGGCGGGCACAAAGCCCGGGAAGTCGAAGGCGTTTTCCACACCCACTTCGAAGGCCATCTGGCGAATGTTGTTGCCGTAGTCGAGAGTGGCCGCACCGCGTTCCTGTAGAGCGAGCATGGCTTCCACCTGAATACCCATGGATTCCTTCGCAGCTTTTACCACGGCCGCTTCGTCTTTCTGACGCATCTCGGCGGCGTGCTCCATGCTCCAGCCCTTCGGCAGGTAGCCGTTCAGCGGGTCGTGGGCAGAGGTCTGGTCGGTAACACAATCGGGGAGGATGCCGCGCTCGACAATTTCCGGGAAGACGTCGGCGGCGTTGCCGAGCAGGCCCACGGAAATAGCTTCGCCTTTTTCCATGGCGTCGTTGATCATTGCCAGGGCTTCGTCGAGGCTGGTGGCTTTTTTATCCACATAGCCGGTGCGCAGGCGGAAGTCGATGCGGGTCTCGTCGCACTCGACGGCGATCATACAGAAGCCGGCCATGGTGGCGGCGAGTGGTTGAGCACCACCCATGCCGCCGAGGCCGCCGGTGAGAACCCATTTGCCTTTGGCCTGACCATCGAAATGTTTGCGCGCTACCGCAGCAAAGGTTTCGTAGGTGCCCTGGACGATGCCTTGGGAGCCAATGTAGATCCACGAGCCGGCGGTCATCTGGCCGTACATGGCGAGGCCTTTTTTATCCAGCTCGTTGAAGTGTTCCCAGTTTGCCCAGTGGGGTACCAGGTTGGAGTTGGCGATCAGTACGCGTGGGGCGTCGGTGTGGGTTTTGAATACGCCGACGGGTTTGCCGGATTGCACCAGCAGGGTTTCGTCGTCTTCCAGACGCTGCAGTACTTCGACGATTTTGTCGTAGCACTCCCAGTCGCGCGCGGCGCGGCCGATCCCGCCGTACACCACGAGGTCTTCCGGGCGTTCGGCTACGTCGGGGTGGAGGTTGTTCATTAGCATGCGTAGCGGGGCTTCGGTAAGCCAGCTTTTTGCATTTAGTTTGGTGCCGGTGGGTGCGGCAATTTTGCGGCTAGGGTCGTGACGTTTGTCGGTCATGGTTGCCTCGTCTGTTCCAAATTCTGTGGATAGTTTGAATTGGATTTTTTGGGCTTGTGGCCCGTTGGTCTTTCGTTTGTCTTGTGGCGGCGAGGCGCCGGGGGGAGGTTTTCAGGACCACTGTGAACCCATCCCTGGGCGTTTCGGCGCAAACTTCCTGTTTGCGACGATCCTGAAAACCTCCCCCCGGCACCTCGCCTTCAATTCGTACTTCTGTGGTTTTTTACCTGGCTATCAAAACCTCAGCTGCGCGCCCAGTCGGTATCGATTTCCCGGGTGTACCAGGCGCGCAAAACTCACAGTGCCCGCACGGCTCATGGTGCGCCGCCAGATCTGCAGGCAGGCGCTTCCTTTGTCGATTTCCAGCGCTTCCGCCACAGCGCCGTCCGCACCAATGGCTTCCACCGTGGTATCGGCTTCGGTCAAGGGGGCCACGCGGGTCAGGTATTCATTTGGTGTGGCCGCACTGAAGTCCTGTTGCAGGTATTCCGGCACCAGTGTGGGGTTGGTATAGCGTTCTTCGAACTGGATTGGCAGGCCGTTATCCAGATGCACGATGATCGAGTGGTACACCGCTGCGCCTTCGGCGAGACCCAGCGCAACGGCCACTTCGGTACTGGCGATGGCCTGTTCCAATTTAAGAATGCGATTACCGTAGCTGTGACCGCGTGCGGCAACTTCGTCGGCGATATTCCGGACTTCCAGCAGGGAACCGGCCGGTACCGGTTCTGCCACGAAGGTGCCGAGGCCCTGGGAGCGCATGAGTACGCCTTCGTCGGTGAGCTCTGACAGGGCGCGTCGGGCGGTCATGCGACTGACGTTGAAGTCTTGCGCGAGCTGGTTCTCCGAGGGCACACGAAAGTGGGCCGGCCACTCACCGGATTCGATCTGCGCGCGGATGTGTGCCTTGATGGCGGCATAGCGCGGTTGGCTGCTGGCTCCGGTGGTCGTGCTGGAAATCTGACTGCTCATACTTGTGTGGTCTTTGCCTGCTCGGGTAAAGTGGCTACCATCTTGTACACTCTTGTATATACAAGCTTGGTTGGGGCCAACTATGGAGCGGAGACTTTTCCCTGTCAAGACTGGTGGGGCAGGCAATCTGAGAGGCTAACGGAGCTTTGAGGGCCAAATTGAAGGGCGAGTGCCGGGTATGACTTTTTGAAAGCGTCAGCGGCATGGACGCCGCTGACGCAGCGTACAGGGACGTATTCACAGTGGTTTCAAAAAGTCATACCTGGTGCTTGCCCGCCACCGGAGCGAGAACAGAGTTCTAGCTACTTGGTATAGGGTGAGAATCCGCGCCAAATCCCCCCAACAGGGCTATGGTTACAAATAACGCCAATTCAGTGAGCGACTATGACCGAACGCTGTGATCTGCTGATTACTAATGTCCATGCGGCCACGATGGATCCGTCTCTGCCCGGCGCCTATGGCGCGGTGGAAGACGCTGCGGTGGCGGTGACGGGCAACAAAATTGTCTGGATCGGCCCGCGCCGGGAACTGCCGGAAACTGTGGCGGATCTGGTGATTGATGGCGAGGGGCAATGGCTGACCCCGGGGCTGATCGACTGCCACACCCATCTTGTATACGGTGGCCACCGTGCCAGCGAGTTTGCCAGGCGTTTGGGTGGCGAAAGCTACGAGGACGTCGCCCGCGCTGGCGGCGGCATCCTGTCCACCGTGCGCGCTACCCGCGCCGCCAGTGCCGAAGAGCTGTATCACGCCGCCGAGCCACGCCTGAAAGCCCTGATGAGCGAAGGGGTCACCACCGTCGAAATCAAATCCGGCTATGGCCTCGACCTCGACAATGAATTGAAGCAGCTGCGCGTTGCGCGTCGCCTCGCCCAGCACTACCCGGTGAATATCCTCACCACTTGCCTCGCCGCCCATGCCCTGCCACCGGAATACGATGGTCGCGCCGACGAATACATCGACCTGGTGTGCAACGAAATTTTGCCCGCGGTCGCGCGGGAACAATTGGCCGATGCGGTGGACATGTTTTGCGAAAACATCGCCTTCTCGGTGGAGCAGTGCCAGCGCGTAATCAGCGCGGCACGCAAACTCGATTTGCCGGTCAAGGTACACGCGGAACAGCTTGCCTCCACCGGCGCCACCAAAATGGCGGCCCGTGCCGGCGCGCTGTCGGTGGAGCATATTGAATACATCACCGATGAAGATGTCGCGGCGATGGCGGAGAGCGGTACCGCTGCGGTATTGCTGCCCGGGGCCTTTTACACACTGAAGGAAACCCGCGTGCCACCGGTGGACAAGCTGCGCGCCGCCGGTGTGCCCATGGCGATTTCCACGGATCTGAATCCGGGTAGCTGCCCGATCGCTTCGCTGCGTCTGATGATGAATATGGGCTGCAACCTGTTCGGGCTGACCCCGGCAGAAGCACTCGCCGGCGTGACGCGCTCCGCGGCGCGCGCACTGGGGATTTGTTGCTCGCGGGGTGTATTGCGCCCGGGGCTGCGCGCGGATATGGCGCTGTGGCCGATGGAAACGCCGGATCAGCTTGCCTATGAGGTGGGTGCGCTGAAACCCGCGGAAATGTTTTTAGGGGGACAACATGTTACAGCTGGCTGATATGCGCCTGTGGAGTGGCCGCGTTGATGGTGAAGACGGCAAGGCGGGCAAGCGCTGGCATCAGGACATAGTACCGCTGCATCTGGATAGCCCGCCGGGGTTCTCGATTCTGGGTTTTGCCAGTGATGAAGGTGTGCGTCGTAACAAGGGGCGTATCGGTGCCGCCAAGGGCCCGCGTATCCTGCGTCTGGCACTGGCCAATCTGCCCAAGACCTTTGGTGCACCGCTGTACGATGCGGGCAATGTGCGGGTGGAAAAGGACGACCTGGAATCCGGGCAGGCAATGCTCGGCGCGCGGATTACCGAACTGATGAGTGCCGGACACTTCCCCATGGTACTCGGCGGTGGCCACGAGATCGCCTACGGCAGCTATCAGGGCATCGCGCGCTGGATGCGCGAGCAGCACCGGGACAAAACCCTGGGCATTATCAATTTCGACGCCCACCTGGATATCCGACTGCCTGCGCCGCAGGGGTCATCCGGTACCCCGTTTTACCAGATCGCGGAACAGTGCGACCTGAACGGCCGCCCGTTCAATTATCTCTGTGTGGGTGCCGCGGCAACCGCGAATACCCCGGCGCTGTATCAGCGCGCGGAAGAGTTGGGTGCGCAGGTCATCTCCGATCGGGAGATCGTGCCCTGGCGTATCGAACTGGTGCAGCGCCAGATTGCCGACTTTATCGACCGCGTGGATTTCGTATACCTGACCATCGATCTGGACTTTCTGCCCGCGGCGGTCATGCCCGCAGTGAGTGCGCCCGCCGGCCGCGGTGTGGCCTTCGAGCTGTTCGAGCCACTGCTGGATACGGTGCTGGAATCGAAAAAGGTCTGTCTGGCGGATATTGCCGAATTTAACCCTTACTTCGATATCGAAGATCACGCAGCGCGCACCGCCGCACGGGTAGTGTTTCAGATTGCCAACGGCATAAAGGGCTGATGCGGATACCGCCCGCGGTAGCATCAGGGTGACGGTGACTGCCGTTCCGGTGGTGAGGGCGGCGCCGGCTCTTCCACCGGCAATTGCCGTGGTGGCCTCCGCGCATCCAGATAGCGCTTGATATAGGGCTTGTGGGTGTAAATCACATCTTCCGGCAGGCGGTGCAGGTCAAAGAAGCGGTAGCCATAGATTTCACCGTCGCGGATTGCCACCTGCTTGTCCTTCAAGCGCCCGCGAATGGCGATATTGATAATCCCCGAGCGCGGCACCTTGTCGACCTCGAGTACCTCGAAATCGTCGATCTTGATGTCCAGCTCTTCGCGCAGCTCACGGCGCGCCGATTCTTCAAACGATTCATTGCGCTCTACCCAGCCGCCGGGCAGGGACCACTTGTCCTGATAGGTGTGGCGCACCAGCAGCAGCTGATTGTTGCGCTCGACGAAATACACCATCCCCACCACAAACTTATCTGTCAGGGCGTAGGAGATATTCCAGCGGATCTTGGGGGGGAGTTTGCGGTACAGCTCATACTTCAGTCCCGGAAAAGCCACAAACGCCCCCGCCGCCAGTACGCCGAGCAGCAGCAGTAAGAGGAAGCTTTTTAAGACAAAAGATCGCATGGGTCCGGTACGGCTTATCTCGCGGTCATTAATGGCTCAAAACCAAGCGCCAGAGCCCGTTGCGTTGCGGTGGCCCTGAAGCTGAGTGCACAGTGGGTAAAGTGTATCCGACAGTGGCGGCATGTTTCGAGCGCTAGTTTGTATGCACATTTAAGGTGCAGGCGCTGAGGCGGGAAGTTATTCCGGCTAAACTGCACTTTATCCCGGGTACATGGTCAGACAAAAAAACCGTCCGTGAGTTTCCATCACTCACTCGTCTGCACAATAAGGAAGACAAGATGTCGCTCACACTGTTTACTTCGCGCTCGCTGAAGAGCCTACTTGCCGGTACCGGCGTTATTCTGGGCGGCTTGGCGCACGCTGAATCTGACGTGAAAATCAGTGCCGGCCAGCTGGAAGCTGCGGTGGTCGCAGCGATTCAACCCGTGGTGGAAAAATACCAGGTACCAGGCATGGCACTGGCCCTCACCATCGATGGCGAGCCGTACTTTTTCAATCTGGGTGAAACCGCGCTGGAAGACGGTGCGCCGGTAACCGAGCACACCCTGTTCGAGGTGGGCTCGGTCAGCAAGACGTTCACTGCCACCCTGGCGGCGTACGCGGAAGTCAAAGGCGCGCTGGATTTTGCCAAACCCGTGAGTACCTACCTGCCGCCGTTGCGCGGCAGCGCCATGGACCGGGTGTCGGTACTCAATCTCGCGACCCACACGGCGGGGCACTTTCCGCTGCAGGTTCCGTCCGAGGTGCAGGATGAAGACCAGTTGCTCAGCTATTTTCGCGTCTGGCAACCGCAGTACAGTCCCGGCAGCAAGCGTACTTATTCCAACCCAAGCAGCGGCCTGCTGGGCCTGGTTGCGGCACGCAGCCTGAACCAGCCGTTTGCCGAGGCAATGGATCAGCATATTTTTCGTGGCCTGGGTTTGTCCGAGACCTACGTGCAGGTCCCTGCAGAAAAGATGCTGGACTACGCCGAGGGGCACAACCGGCGGAATGAGCCGGTGCGGGTAAATATGGGGCTGCTCGGTGAAGAGGCCTATGGCGTGCGCGCCAGTGCCGCCGATTTGACCCGCTATATTGCCGCGCAGATGCAACTGGTGAAGGTCGACGAAGATCTGCAGCAGGCACTGGAAAAAACGCGCAGCGGGTATTTCAGTACCCAGTATTACGTGCAGGATATGGTTTGGGAGCAGTACGCTCTGCCGGTGGAGCGAAGCCGCCTGCTCGCGGGCAACAACTGGAAGAATATCAGCGGCGACCGTCCCGTGGATGCAATCCAGCCGCCTATGGCGCCGCAGCAAAATGTGCTGATTAACAAGACGGGTTCCACCGGGGGTTTTTCCACCTATGTGGCATTTATTCCCCAGCAGCGGTTTGGATTTGTGATGCTGGCGAATAAATACTTTCCCAACCAGGCGCGCGTCGAAATGTTATATGCCTTGTTGCAGTCGCTGCTTCCCGAGGTAGTGGCCGCACCCACTGATGCCACAGAATAATCGGTAGCACTTTTTCGTGCGGCCGAATCTGCCAAGGATCGAGCGGATGAGTCTTACAACAGAACAGCAAGCACCAGCGAAGTCGTCGACCAGCACGCTGCTGCGCAGCGGATTTATTCTCGCCCCAACCTATGAACACCACGACACCGCGGGTTTTTATCGGGCCCGCTGTCGTTTCGACATCGACCATTACCACCCCTCGCTCTTTGCCGCCGCCGGCATTCTGTTGCCCGCTCAGATTGCGCGGGCGGTGCCTGGGCGTCAGGCAGAATTCCTTGCGGGTCGTTATCTCGCCCACAGCATACTTGGTGAACTCCACTCGCCGGATCGGGAAGTCCCGCATATTGGTATTGGTCAACAGCGCAATCCGGTGTGGCCGAGCGGGGTGGTGGGTAGCATCACTCACTGCGGCAGCGAGGTGGCCTGTGTGCTTGCCAGCGCGGCGCGCCTGCACTATCTGGGCATCGATCACGAAAACTGGATGACCCCGGCTGTGTATAAGGAGGTTGTGCCTTCCGTTTTGAATGCAGACGAGTTGGCGCTAGTTGCCGACCTGCGCTTGTCCCCCGAGCAGGCAGCGACCCTGATCTTTTCGGCCAAGGAAAGTCTGTTTAAGGCACTGTATCCGACTGTGCAGTGTTACTTTGGCTTCGAATGCGCACGACTGACCTCAATCAATACGGAAAAGCGTATTCTGGTTCTGCAATTGCGCGAAGATTTTGCACGGCAGTACCAATTGCAGTGGAATTATTTGGTTTCCTTCCGTGTGTCGCCAGTCGGAGTTGAAACCCTGGTACAGGGGCGTGTCGCTAGCCCCTAATCACGCGTTTCTCGCAAAGCGCAGCAAAATGACCTGCTGGCGCAGAGAATACGTAGAAAAGGTTACAAGAGAGGTTCTTGCGCGAATTTTGTCTCCTTGGTCAGCATTTTGTCGAGCGTAACGCCAAGTATCACTTACCTTGTACGATTGACCAATAATTGACCGTTGTATAGGGTTGGTGTTTCGTACATTTGGCGCACTGAATTTTTTCTCTTTTGAGGTTACGACATGGTTTCCAGCAGCGGAGCGGGCGAAATTGCGTCTACAGCACCCAGTGCTAAGCCTTCCTCTGTGAACAAGAAGGCGGAGAAGCGCGAAGTCGCGATGGCGAAAATCCTGAATGCCACCCTGGACCTCATTGCGCGCAAAGGTCTTGCGGCCCTGTCTCACCGGTC
Organism: Microbulbifer sp. S227A; assembly: GCF_049800935.1. Classification (NCBI taxonomy): domain Bacteria; kingdom Pseudomonadati; phylum Pseudomonadota; class Gammaproteobacteria; order Cellvibrionales; family Microbulbiferaceae; genus Microbulbifer; species Microbulbifer sp. S227A. The sequence continues at coordinate 13,685 of NZ_JBNAFZ010000013.1, forward strand.
GATTGCGAGTGAGGCGGGCGTGCAGCTGGCGATGACCACTTATTACTTCGGTACCATCGACAATATTTTGGTCGAGGCTTTCCGCGAATATAGAAAGTCCATGGAACCGGTGAACATGGGGCTCATTACGGCCTATTCGGAGTTATTGGCGCGGTGCGTAAACGAGCAGGGCGAGCTGACGGAGCGCGACGCTTACATTGAAGGGCTCGCCGGTATTTTTGCCGAGCTGATCGATACCGGGCCTACTATCCGTTTGCGTCAGTTACAGATCGAGTGCCAGTTCTTGTACGAGCAGCATCCGTCACCTGCACTGGAGAAAGAGACCCAGTCCTATAACAATGAGCTAGCAGGCCATGCCCGTGATTTTATTGCGCCGCTGGCAACCCGCTCTCCCGACCTGGATGCGCAGATGTTTCTGTGGATGATCCAGAGTCTGGAGTTCTCGCAAGTAACTAGCGCGGGTATCAAGGGGCAGTCCAGCCGCGAAGTACTGGTGCGGTTGTTGCGCGGCTTTTTAGTTTAACTAGTCTAACTAGTCTAACTCGCTGTTTCTGAATACCTAGTCCGGCCGCCAAATGCGCGGCCGGGAAAAATTGCGTAAGCTTGCGGCCCATTCCCGATAGATCGCCGACTGATAGCCGAGCCCGAGTTTTGCGCCCCTACAATCCCCCCTCTGATCCCCTTCTGGATGTCGTATACAGCGATGCCCACCTGCTGGTGCTGGACAAACCGAGCGGCCTGCTCACTGTGCCCGGCCGCGATCCCGCCCACAAAGACAGCCTGGCGCTGCGCGCTCAGCAAGAATATCCACAGGCGTTGATTGTGCATCGCCTGGACATGGACACCTCCGGTCTGGTGGTGATGGCACTGGGCGCAGAGGTGCACCGACAGTTGAGCGTCCTGTTTCAGAATCGAAAGGTGGAAAAAAGCTATCTGGCGCGGGTCTGGGGTGAGCCCGAGCAGCATGAGGGCGAGGTCGACCTGCCACTGATTTGCGACTGGCCCAATCGACCGCGGCAGAAAGTCTGTTTCGAATCCGGCAAGCCATCCCTGACCCGCTGGCAAAAACTCGACAGCGACGGGCACACCAGTTTGTTACAGCTAACCCCGGTAACCGGCCGCTCACATCAATTGCGGGTGCATATGCAGGCCCTGGGGCACCCGATACTCGGCGATCCGTTTTACGCTCATCCGGAGGCGCGCGCTGCCGCGTCGAGGCTTCTGTTACACGCGCAGGAGCTGGGCTTTGCGCACCCGGTGCTGGAGAAAGAGGTGCACTTTTTGTGTAACCCTGGAGAAGACTTCCTCGAACTCAGTTCCTAGGGCGCAGGCACCCAAACGAAAAAGGGCGATCCAGTGGGTCGCCCTTTTTGATTGCTCGGGATTATTATCCGGACTTATTACCTGGGTAATTACTTCTTACCCTTCATCGCCGCCGCCAGCAGGTCGCCCATACTGCCGCGGCCACCGTTGCCGCCGCCCTGTTGCTGGCGGCTGCGGTTGTTGTGCCGCTGAGCTTGTCTGCTCTCGCGGTGATCACCACGCTTCACGCCGCCGCTGCCCTGTTCGCCGGGCTCGTCAGACATGCGCATGGATAGGCCGATACGTTTGCGCGCTACGTCCACTTCCATCACCTTCACCTTGACGATGTCGTTCGCCTTGACCACTTCGTGTGGGTCTTTCACGAACTTCTCTGAAAGCGCAGAGATATGCACCAGACCGTCCTGGTGGACACCGATATCCACGAAGGCACCGAAGTTGGTGACGTTGGTGACCGTGCCTTCCAGTACCATGCCCGGGCGCAGGTCTTTGATTTCCTCGACACCGTCCTCGAACTTGGCGGTGCGGAATTCCGGGCGCGGGTCGCGGCCGGGTTTTTCCAGTTCACTGATGATGTCTTTCACTGTCGGTACACCGAACTTCTCATCGGTGTAGTCCGCCGGGTTCAGGCGGCGCAGGAAGGCGGAGTCGCCGACCAGGCCGTTGATCTCGCGGCCGTTCTTCTCGGCGATGCGCTTGACCACAATGTAGGACTCCGGGTGTACCCCGGAGCGGTCCAGCGGGTTTTCGCCGTTGTTGATGCGCAGGAAGCCCGCCGCCTGTTCGAACGCCTTGGGTCCCAGGCGCGGGACTTCTTTCAGCTGGTCGCGGTTTTTGAAGGCACCATTCATATCGCGATAGGTGACGATGTTGGCGGCGATGGACGCACTCAGGCCGGACACACGGGTCAGCAGCGGCGCGGAAGCGGAGTTCAGCTCGGCACCCACGCCATTCACACAGTCTTCCACCACCGCATCCAGGGAGCGCGCCAGCTGGGATTGGGACACGTCGTGCTGGTACTGGCCCACACCGATGGACTTGGGCTCAATCTTCACCAGCTCCGCCAGCGGGTCCTGCAGGCGGCGGGCAATGGAAATTGCCCCACGGATGGTTACGTCCAGATCCGGGAATTCCTTAGCGGCAAATTCGGAGGCGGAGTACACGGACGCACCGGCCTCGTTCACCATCACCTTCTGCGCGGTCAGTTTGAACTGCTTGATGGTCTCGCCGACAAACTTGTCGGTCTCGCGACTGGCGGTGCCGTTGCCGATGGCAATCAGGCCCACGTCGTATTTTTTGCACAGTGCGGCGATCACCGCGGCGGACTCGGCCAGCTTGTTCTGCGGCGGGTTGGGGTAAATCGCAGTGTGGTCGAGTACCTTGCCGGTGGCGTCGACTACGGCCACTTTCACCCCGGTGCGCAGGCCCGGGTCCAGACCGATAGTAGCCTTTTGACCGGCGGGTGCGGCCAGCAGCAGATCCTTGAGGTTGCGGGAGAAGACCTTGATGGCCTCTTCTTCGGCTTTTTCGCGCAACTGACCCAGTAGATCGGTTTCCAGGCTGGTGAGCAGCTTGATGCGCCAGGTCCAGCGCACCACCTCACCCAGCCATTTGTCGGCGGGGCGGCCCTGGTCTTCGATGTCCACATGGCGCGCAATCAGGGTTTCGCAGGGGTGGCCGGCGGTGGCGGGACGCTCTTCATCGCCCTCCAGTCCCAGATTGATGGCGAGGATGCCCTCGTTGCGGCCACGGAAAATCGCCAGCGCGCGGTGGCTCGGTACCTTGGACCACTCTTCGCCGTACTCGAAGTAGTCGCGGAACTTGGCGCCTTCCTCTTCCTTGCCGTCCAGCAGTTTGGATTTCACCTGACCGTCGCGGCTCAGGAAGTCACGCAGCTTGCCCAGCAGCTCGGCGTCTTCGGCGAAACGCTCCATCAGAATGAACTTGGCACCGTCCAGCGCGGCTTTGATGTCTTTTACATGCAGAGCGGCGTCTTCGTTATCGGTGTTGAGGTACTTTTGCGCTTCTTCTTCGGGGTTAAGACTCGGGTTGCCGTACAGGTCGTCGGCCAGTGGTTCGAGGCCCGCTTCGATGGCGATCTGGCCCTTGGTGCGGCGCTTGGGCTTGTAAGGTAGGTAGAGGTCTTCAAGGCGGTTCTTGGTATCGGCCGCGTTGATCTGCTGGGCCAGCTCGGGCGTAAGTTTGCCCTGCTCGTCGATGCTTTTCAGGATGGCCGCGCGGCGCTCTTCCATCTCGCGCAGATAGCGCAGGCGCTCTTCCAGGGTGCGCAACTGGGTGTCATCCAGCTCCCCGGTCACCTCTTTCCGGTAGCGGGCAATAAAGGGCACGGTCGCGCCTTCATCCAGCAGTCCCACGGCGGCAGCCACCTGTTGTGGGCGCACGTTCAGTTCTTCGGCGATACGGGCGTTGATATCCAACATCTTGTTATCTACTTCCTCAATGTCACATCAGGTGTTTTGCGGTGGGGAAATCGAGAGCTGACAGCTCGTGCCCGACCAAAAAAATCGGCGGCCATTATGGGCCATGCGGCGGCGGTCACCAAGGTGGAAAGTGGTTCGATTTCTCAGTGCGGAAGCCGCCTGCTGACGGTTTGCGATCAACTGGAATTTTGCTGCGGTGTTCTGAAGCTGGCGCTGGTTCCAATACGCTGCCAGCCCTGTAGAATGCGCAACTAGTTAAATTTTGATCAATGGGACAGCTGTGAATCCTTCGAACAAACGCTCTAGCAAGAATAAAATTTTGGGTCTTGTGGTTCTAGTCGGTGTGGTCTTGATGACTGCAGTGATTGTGTTTGCGCCAAAACCTGAGGAAAAAGTTGCCGAGGCCGCGGTACCGCCGGTAGCGGATATTCTGTATGCGGAGCCCGGCCGTCACACCCTGCTGGTGCCCAGCCAGGGCTCGGTGCACGCCCGCCACGAGATCGAAGTTGTGGCCCGCGTGGGCGGTGTTATCGAAAGTGTGAGCGACGGCTTTGTTGCCGGTGGCTTCTTCGAGAAAAGCGATTCCCTGCTGCAAATCGAGCCCGCGGATTACCGCCATCAGCTGACCCGTTCCCAGTCCCAGGTCGCTAATGCCGCTGCAGCGCTGGCCCAGGAGGAGGGACGTGCCAAGCAGGCCAAGCGTGAATGGCGCGACCTGGGCAGCGAAGCTGCCAACAACCTGTTCCTGCGCAAGCCGCAGCTGGCTGCCGCCAAAGCGGAGCTGGAAGCGGCCAAGGCCGATCGCGATCAGGCCAAACTGAACCTGGAGCGCACCGCGGTCAAAGCGCCGTTTGCCGGCCGTGTGGTGGAAACCTTGGTGGATATCGGCCAGTACGTGACTGCAGGTACCAAGCTCGCCCGTATTCACAGTGTGGGTATCGCCGAAGTGCGCCTGCCGTTGACCGACCATCAATTGTCGCTGCTGGAGTTGCCGCTGGGTCGCGCCATTGAGAATGGCCCGGCGGTGCGCCTGAGCGCCAACCTCGCCGGCCAGCCTCGCGAGTGGCGTGGCCAGATTGTGCGCACCGAGGCGGCGATCGATCCGAACAGCCGTTTCGTCTACGCCGTGGCTCAGGTGCCGAACCCGTATCAGGGGGATGCGCCGCTGATCAACGGTCTGTTCGTGGAGGCGCACATTGCCGGTAAAACCTACGACGACATCACATTGTTGCCGCGTCAGGCGCTGCACGAGGGTGACCACATCTTGGTGCTGAACGAAGAGAACCAGCTGGGCTTTAAAACTGTGCAGTTGCTGCAGGCTGCGGGCGACCAGGTCTGGCTGCGTGGCGACATTAATGCCGGCGACAAGGTGGTTATTTCCAGCCTCGGCTATTCCCGCGAGGGCATGGTGCTGAGCCCCAATCCACTGAATGAGAAACCGTCCGGCCTGTACTTGGGCGGGCAACCCGAAATGCCATCCGATGAACCACAGAGCGAGGGTACCGATACTGCCGGTGGCAGTGCCGCATCCGCACAGGGAGCCTATTAATTATGCAGGGCATTATTGGATGGTTCGTCCGCAACAGTAAGGCGGCCAACCTGCTGATGGTGATGATCATCATCGGCGGTATGTTTGGTATTTCTCACGTCGGGCGCGAAGTGTTCCCGGCGATTAACCCCGGGGTGGTGCGGATCAACATCAGCTTCCCTGGTGCCGGCCCCGCGGAGGTGGAACAGCAGGTAACCCAGCGGGTCGAGCAGGCGATTTCCGAAGTGAAGGGCATTAAGGAGGTGAACTCCTGGTCTTCGCGCAGTAACAGCACCGTACGTATTCAGGCGGTCGACGGTTACGACGAACTACGTTTGCTGAACGACATCAAGGTGCAGGTGGATTCCATCAACACCTTCCCGGCGGATATCGAACGCCCGGTGATCTCGCTGGAAGAGTGGGAACAGCAGATGATGATGATCGCCATCGGTGGTCCGGTTTCTGCGCGCCAGCTCAAGGAAACCGCGCTGGACCTGCGCGACAAACTGATGCTGATTCCCGGCGTGCGCCGTGTGGATGTGTGGGGTGATCGCGCCGACGAGGTTTCCATTGAAGTCTCCGAAGTGAATCTGCGTCGCTTCAATCTGTCCTTCGATGATGTCGCCAATGCGGTCCGTCGTTCGTCACTGGACCTGTCCGCCGGTCGCGTGCGTTCCGACCGCGGGGATATCCAGGTGCAGACCCGTGGGCAGGCGTACACTGCGGAAGACTTCGCGCGTATTCCGGTGATCAGCCGCGCGGACGGTACCCAGTTGTTGCTGCGTGATGTGGCGGCGATCAATGACGGCTTCGAGGAAGAGGGTTCCATTATCCGCTTCAATGGCAAGCCGGCGATGAACCTGCGGGTTATGCAGGGTGAGCCGCTGGACGTGGTGGCCACCGCCGAAGGCATCCGCGAATTTATGCAAGAAGCGCGTAAAACACTGCCGCCGGGCATGGAGTTCGAGACCTGGTTCGATTTCTCTGAATCCTACGAAAGCCGCATGAGCATGCTGTTCTGGAACGCGGTAACCGGTCTGGCGCTGGTGTTTGTGTTGCTGATGCTGTTCCTGCGCCCGGCACTGGCAGTGTGGGTAACCGTGGGCATCTTTACCGCGTTTATGGGCGCCTTCTGGTTGCTGCCGGTTACCGGTATCACCCTGAACATGCTGTCATTGTTCGCCTTCCTGATGATTCTCGGTATCGTGGTGGACGATGCGATTATTGTGGGCGAGGCGGTGCACGCCGCCCACGACCGTGGCGAGACCGGGTTGAAAGCCGCCGAGGCCGGGGTGAAAACCGTATCCGCACCGGTGATTTTCGCGGTGGTGTCCACCATGGTGTTCTTCGTGCCCATGCTGTTCCTGCCGGGCTACACCTCACAGATGATGATGGCGCTGCCGGTGGTGGTATTGCTGTGCCTGGTGTTCTCGCTGGTGGAATCGCTGCTGATCCTGCCTGCGCACCTGGTGGGCCTGAAACCCGAAAAGAAAGCCACTTCGAGTGTGGGGCGCAAGCTGCAGGACGTGCGCGGTAAGTTCGCCGGTGCCATGAAGACTGCGGGCGACAAGTACTATCTGCCGTTGCTGGAAAAATCGCTCAGTAACAGCCGCACCACGGTGATGGTTTTCTTCCTCGCCCTGATCCTGTCGTTCGTGTTGTTCGGCAAGGGCTACGTGGGCAAGGCGTTTTCGCCTTCGGTACCCTCGGACCTGCTGGAACTCAGAACCACCATGGCCCAGGGCGAGTCCTTTGAAGAGGCCAAGCGGGTGCTGGAGCAGTTCGAGCGCGCTGGTATGCAGCTGGCGAAAGACCCGGAAATGCTGGCGCTGAACGGCGGTAAGGAGTTTGTCGATAACACCATGGTATTTCTGTGGCGCGGCAACGTAACCGTGCTACTGCAGCTTACCGAAGGTGAAGAGCGCGACGTTACCTCCGAGCAACTGGCGCTTAAATGGCGCGACTATGTGGGCAAGTTGCCGGCAAGTGTTGAGGAGATGAATATTCAGCACACCATCAACGATGGTGGCAGGGGAATGTCTCTCAACCTCAGCACTGCCTCCGGTGACATGGCGGAAATGCGCCGTGCGGCCGATGCAGTGAAAGAAGCGCTGAATAACTTTGCTGGCGTTTACGATGTACGCGACAACCTGATCGCCGCGCGTCAGGACATTGAGATCCAGCTGAAGCCCCACGCCACCAATATGGGCATCGGCCTCGCCGACGTGGCCAAGCAGGTGCGTCAGGGTTTCTACGGTGAAGAGGTACAGCGTATCCCGCGCGGCCGTGAAGATGTGCGAGTGATGGTGCGTTATCCACAGGAAGAGCGTGCCAGTGAGGAGCAGATCGACCGTATCCGTGTCCGCACCAATGAAGGTGAAATCCCGTTCAGTGCGGTGGCCGATGCGGTCTATGTGCCAGGCTACACCACTATTCGCCGCAACGATCGCGAGCGCACGGTGCAGATCACCGCGGAGTTGATCCCGGGTACCTCGCCGGCACACGAGATTTTGAAACAGGTGCGTGAAAAGAACCTGAAGAAATGGGAGAACGAGTTTCCGGGCTTCAGTCTGAAGACCGCCGGTGAAATGCAGGAAGAGGAAGAGTTCGGCAGTGCCATTGGTGCCTTCTTTGTACTGTCCCTGTTCACCATCTACGCGTTGCTGGCGATTGCGTTCCGCTCTTACTCACAGCCGCTGTTGATCCTGACGGCGGTGCCGTTTGGTTTCTTTGGTGCAGTTCTGGGGCACCTGCTGATGGGCTACGACATCAGCATCATGTCCATGCTGGGCTTCCTGGCGGCTGCGGGCGTGGTGGTGAACGATAACCTGGTATTGATGGATCGGATTAATCAGTTGCGTGCGCAGGGCATGGCGGTGATGGATGCGGTGGTACAGGCGGGGCGTGATCGCTTCCGTCCGATCATCCTGACGTCCATCACCACGTTTATCGGTCTGGTGCCGATTATGTTCGAGCGTTCGATTCAGGCGCAGTTCCTGATTCCGATGGTGGTCAGTCTGGCGTTTGGCGTACTGTGTGCGACCTTTGTGACGCTGGTGTTGGTACCCAACCTGTATAAAGTCATTGAGACTATGCGGGTTAAGGTGAAGGGCGACAAGCCTGCTGAAGAACTGCCGCTGGATATTGAGAGGGCATAACTCGAGCACTTTGTGGGTGCAGTGGCGGGGGGCGGGGGGGGGGGGGGGCGCCCCCCCCCCACCGCGCCCCCCAGAGCGACGGGCATAACTCGAGCACTTTGTGGGTGCAGTGGCGGCCGCTTGGTGGCCCTGCACTCCACAACCTGGGCGGCAACTGTTCCGTGCAGGGCCACCAAACGGCCTTATCCCGTATTCCTGTCTAGCTACAACTTCCTCTCTGCCTGTATTACTCTTCTCGCAATGTTTTCCTGGATCTGGAAGTTCCTTTGCGTATTCCTCGTATTTTTTCTTCGCAGCCTTTGGCTGGCCAAGCAGAGCTTCAACTCGATGAAGCGGCGTCGCGTCATCTGGTTAAGGTGTTGCGCCTGGGGCCGGGGCGTCCGCTTATTTTGTTTGATGGTTATGGCGGTGAGTACGCGGCCGAACTGGTTGAGGCGGGCAAAAAGGCGCGGGTGAAAATTGGCGCCTTTAGTGAGGGTGACAGGCAGTCGCCCCTGGCTATCACCTTGGCGATTGGTATTTCCCGTGGCGATCGTTTTGACTGGGTGATCCAGAAGGCCACCGAGTTGGGGGTGGCGCAGATTCAGCCGCTGTTTACCGAGCGCTGTGAGGTGAAACTTTCCGGTGATCGCCTGCTGAAAAAGCTGGGCCAGTGGCAGCAGATTGCCATCAGTGCTTGTGAGCAATGCGCGCGCAATCTGGTGCCGGAGATTTTACCGCCACTGAAATTACCGCAGTTGCTCGATCAGGCCAAGGACAGCGAGGCGCTGAAGCTGGTGTTGCACCATCGCACCGATGCGACCCTGGCGGAGCTGGAACAGCAATCCGGGCGCCCAGATGCCGCGCTATTATTGGTGGGGCCGGAGGGTGGCTTGTCGGCAGAGGAAATTGAGCTGGCACTGCAGCAGGACTTTCACCCGCTGCGGTTGGGGCCGCGGGTGTTGCGTACCGAGACGGCGCCGGTAGCGGCACTGTCGGTGCTGCAATATCAATGGGGCGATATCTAACAGGGAATACACTATGAAAGCTCTCGTTTGGTTGATTGGCGTTGCCATTACCGCCATGTCGATTCTGATTATCCTCAAGCCACAGATCGCGCGCGATCTCGGCGAGCGCATGAACCCGCAGATGTTTTACTTTGGTGCCTGGGCGCGGATTGTTATTGGCATTATCTTCCTGTTGATTTCCGATACCCGCAGTTGGGACACATTGTTCAATGTGCTGGGCATCTTGCTGGTGGTGATCGGTGCCTACGCGTTGCAGGCTGGTTATGAGCGCACCCGCGAGTTCGTACTGAATATTGCCCATGGCAATGAAAACGTTGTCCGTGTCGCGGGCGCTGCGGGTGTATTGATCGGCATCCTGTTAATCTCCGCAACCTGATAGAAGTAACACTGGAAGTAACATGGATAGCTTTGCCACCCAAACCCGTTTGGTTATTTTCGATTGCGATGGCGTGCTGGTGGACAGCGAATCGATCGTGTGTCGCGTGGTTGCCGAGGAAATGACGAAACTCGGTATGCCGGCAACCGCCGAGCAGTTGGATGAAGAGTTCAGCGGCCGCTCTACCCAAGACTGTATTCTCGACATCGAAACCCGTTATGGTGGCCCGCTGCCGCAGTCTTACTTCAATGCAACAGAGAGCCGTATTCGCGCCGCGTTCCACTCAGAGCTGGAGGCGGTGACCGGTATTCATGAGGTGCTGGACAAGTTACAGACCACAGACCTGCAAACCTGCGTGGCCTCGTCCGGTCCGCACGCGAAAATGCAGATCACGCTAAACAAGACCGGTCTGTGGGATTACTTTGCCGGGCGCATCTACAGCGCCGACGATGTCGGTCGCGGCAAGCCCTGGCCGGACCTGTTTCTGCACAGTGCGGCGCAGTTCAATGTGGCCCCCGAGCACTGCCTCGTGGTTGAGGATTCTATTGCCGGGGTACAAGCGGCGGTATCGGCAGGCATGCCAGTGATCGGATATAGTCAGCACGCTACACGCACGCGCCAACTGGAAGCGGAGGGTGCGCGGGTGATCAACGATATGCAGTTGCTGCTGGATTATTTTTGAGAAACACTGGAAAACTGACATACAGAAAGTAACTAAATAGAAAAATAACGAGGCAAAAAGAGACTAAAGCTATGAGCACCTTGAAAAGGATATTTATCGCCTTCGCGTGTCTGTTTGCAGCGATCGCTTGTTATGTATTCGGCATCCCGGCCGGCGGTGCCATCTTCCTTGTGCTTGGCATACTGCTGGAAGGGTTTTTCTGGTTCCAGCTAACCCGTTGCAAGCGGGCCTGACGTAGTGGGTCGCTACTCCGTCAATTGAACTTCCACCGAAGCGCTGCGCCGCGTATCCTTTTCATCCACAAAAGTCCGGGTGTAGCGCACCTCATTAATCCCCTGCGCCAGCAGTGACCGCACCAGGCCCGGCGGTAATTCAACGGTTTCTCGCAATGGCTTACCGGCCTGCGCGGTGACCGCTTCAGCAACCTCGTAAATCACTGTGTCGCCCACCAGAAATTGTCCGCTGGTGGATGTCGCGCTGATGTTGCCCAGGTCGCTATCCAGATTCCATGCCATCATCATTTGACGGGATTTGCCGCTCACGGTCTGTGAAGGTGGTGAGGCTTCTACCTGTGCCAGGCGACCGCTGGAGTCCAGATCAAACAGGATATGGTTGGAAAGGCTACCTGCAGGGCCGGCAAACACGCGGCGGTAGCCAACTCTTCTCACCCCTTTCTGATGCCAGCTGCGCGCCTGCACCGGAGAAATCTGTACGATCTCCGTCAGCTGACCGCTGTCGCCACTGAACTCGAGAATTTGGTCCACTACCGCAAGCTCTTCATTGTTATCCAGATTGACAAATACTCCGCGCGGTGAGGCGGCACCGCCCTTACTGGCAATGCGCCAGGTTACTTTCTCCTGATAGCCTTCACTGGCATTCAGCCAGGCATCTCCCGGATCGACGGTGACGATTTGCTGCGCGGTGACCTTGGCGTTAAATACCAGTGCCCAGGCAATAGCGGCAATGCCGAGGATAGTAAGCAGGAGCTGTTTGTTCATAGCCATCTCCCAGAGGGCTTGGGGCATTTTGTGAAGGTTAGAGTCCCTCCGGTCTTATCAGAAATTCGCTTGTGCATCGCGCAATCCAAAGGGTATATGGCCATAGCAAATGCTGGCTGGGGGCGTTCTCTAGTAGCGCCTAGGGTAGCAGCGCCTAGGGAATACTTTTCTCCGACTCTAGAATCGATAAAACGCTAGGCGCCTGTTTTCGTTGCGGGCGCCCGTTCTGGTTAAGGAGTTGGCCCCATGCCCCACGCATGTCCGAAGTCTTCATCGCGTACCCGTCGTAGTTATACCCACACAGTGTCGCCTGTTGTGTTCGCGATCATGCTTGCGACGGGCTGTACCGACCCCACCAAGAAATACACCCTTGATCCGCGGGATCTCGTGAGCAACGGCTTGAGCGAGCAAACCGCCCGCGCAGCGGCGCCATTTGGCGATGATATGGTGCGCTACTTGATGGGGCAGGCGCGAGAGCAGGGGGATACCTTTGTACTGACTGTGGATTTCATTCCCGGTGGCTTTGCTCCGAAGATGGATACGCTGGGGGACGTCGAGGCCCTGCTTGTCATCATGCGCGATTTTCCCGCACTCAAAATTGTGGTGGAGGGGCATACGGACAATGCCGGTGATCCCGACAAAAACCGCAAGCTTTCGCAGTGGCGTGCAGACTGGGTGCGTCAGTTTTTGCTGGAGCGAGGGATTGATTCCGGCCGAGTGGAAGCCGCAGGTCTCGGTGATTCCGATCCTATCGCGGATAATGCTACCCAGCGCGGGCGTGAGAAAAATCGACGGCTGGTGGTGCGGGTGATCGACTTTGACGGCAAGCCACTCAATGTGCGCCTGGGGTCGCCGAAGAAAGCTGGCCGAGACGGGGGAAGTGGAGCGCCAGCGAATTGAGAGTTGGCAGCGCCGCTAACGGCGCCGCCCGCGAAATGGAATCAGGCTTCTTGCTGCAACTGGAGTGCATCCAGAATACTGGCCGTCGGTCCCACCTGGTTCATGGTGTAGAAGTGCAGCCCCGGTGCGCCGCCCTCGAGCAGGGTTTCGCACAGGTCAGTAACCACTTCCAACCCCAACTTTTTCACATCTTCCGGATTGCTGAAACTTTCCATGCGGTATTTCAGCCAACGCGGAATTTCTGCACCGCAATTGCGCGAGAAGCGTGCCAGGTTGGTGAAGTTGGTGATTGGCATGATGCCCGGATAAATCGGCGCATCGATACCGGCCTTGGCGCACTGGTCCAGGAAGTAGAAGTACGCATCCGGGTTAAAGAAGTACTGAGTCAGGGCGCTATCTGCACCTGCGTCAAACTTGCCTTTCAGGTAGCGAATATCGTCGTCGTAGCTTTCTGCTTCCGGGTGAATTTCCGGGTAGGCCGCAACTTCCAGGTGAAAGTGGTCACCGGTATGGCGGCGGATAAAAGCCACCAGTTCGTTGGCATACACCAGCTGGGCGACTGCACCCATACCGGAAGGCATGTCACCGCGGAGGGCCACGATACGATCGACACCGGCTCCCTTGTAGCGGTTCAGCAGGCCCAGCACGATCTCTTCGTTGTCGCCGCCAAATGACAGGTGTGGCGCAATGGAAACCCCCTTTTCCCGCAGGCCGCACACAATATTGGCGGTGGTATCGCGAGTGGTGCCGCCGGCACCGTAGGTAACGGAGAAAAACTCCGGGTTAAATGCTTGCAGTTGCTCGCGGGTGTTCTTCAGTTTCTCCCGACCCTCTTCGGTCTTGGGGGGGAAAAACTCAAAACTAATACGTAAATCACTCATTGTTCTTTTCCGTTCCCTCGGATACCGGTCGCGAGGGTGGTGCGCGACCGGTCCTGAGGCATCTTAATACTTGTAGCTTTCTGGCTTGTACGGGCCGTCAACCGATACGCCAATGTATTTGGCCTGGTCTTCGGTCATGCGTGTGATTACACCGCCAAAGCCCTCGACCATGTACTTGGCCACTTCTTCGTCCAGGTGCTTCGGCAGTACTTTTACGTACAGCGCGGACACTTTCTGGTCTGCGGGCAGGTCGGCAAACTTTTCCTTGTACAGATGGATCTGTGCCAGTACCTGGTTGGCGAAGGAGCCGTCCATGATGCGGCTGGGGTGGCCGGTGGCGTTACCCAGGTTCACCAGGCGGCCTTCGGACAACAGCAGCAGGTGATCGTTGCTCGCCGCGTCGCGCACAATCTTGTGCACCTGCGGTTTTACTTCCTGCCATTCCCAGTTTTCGCGCATAAACGCGGTGTCGATTTCGTTATCGAAGTGGCCGATGTTGCACACCACTGCACCGGACTTCAGCGCCGCCAGCATGTGCGCGTCGCACACATTCACGTTGCCGGTAGTCGTCACGATAAGGTCGGTATTGGCGAGCAGGGCGCGGTCGATGCAATCTGCGGTGCCATTGTTCTCGCCGTTGATGTACGGGGAAACCAGTTCGAAACCGTCCATACAGGCCTGCATGGCACAGATGGGGTCAACCTCGGTCACTTTTACGATCATGCCTTCCTGACGCAGGGACGCGGCTGAGCCTTTGCCCACATCACCGTAACCAATAACCAGCGCCTTCTTGCCGGACAGCAGGTGGTCGGTGCCGCGCTTGATGGCATCGTTCAGGCTGTGGCGACAACCGTACTTGTTGTCGTTTTTGCTCTTGGTTACGGCGTCGTTCACGTTGATCGCCGGCACCTTGAGGGTGCCTGCCTTCAGCATGTCCTGCAGGCGGTGTACACCGGTGGTGGTTTCTTCACTGATGCCGTGACAGTTGTCCAGCAGCTCGGGGTACTTGCGGTGCAGCAGTTCAGTGAGGTCACCGCCGTCATCGAGAATCATGTTTGGCTGCCAGCCAGCGGCGTCTGCGCCGATGGTGCGTTCCAGGCACCACTCGTATTCCTCTTCGGTCTCACCTTTCCAGGCAAATACCGGGATTCCGCGCGCGGCGATGGCCGCAGCGGCGTGATCCTGAGTGGAGAAAATGTTGCACGAAGACCAGCGCACCTCTGCGCCGAGCGCCACCAGGGTTTCAATCAGCACCGCGGTCTGGATGGTCATATGGATGCAGCCCATGATGCGGGCGCCTGCCAGCGGCTGCTCCGCACGGTACTTTTCACGCAGGGTGATCAGTGCCGGCATTTCGCCTTCGGCAATTTCAATTTCCTTGCGGCCCCAGTCGGCCAGGTTGATGTCTGCAACCTTGAAGTCTTTAAATTCGGTGCTCATTTGGTTCACTAGTTAGATCCTTGAGAATTTTCTTGGAGGCCCGTGCGGGCCTCTGTATTCGGTGTTTTTTTGATTAGAAGCCCGCTTGAGCGCGCAAGGTTTCCGCTTTGTCGGTTTTTTCCCACGGGAAAGCGGTGAAGGTCTCTACCTGTTCCTTACCGTTGCTGTCGATCCACTTGTAGCTGTGCTCGAACGGCTCGCGGCCGAAGTGGCCATAGGCAGCAGTCAGCTGATACATGGGGTGCAGCAAGTCCAGCGCATTGGAGATTGCGTAGGGGCGCAGGTCGAAGTTTTCCCGCACCAGTTCGATCAGCTTTTCGTCGCTGATGTTGCCGGTGCCGAAGGTGTTAATAGAAACAGAGGTCGGCTCGGCGACGCCAATCGCATAGGAAACCTGGATTTCACAGCGCTTGGCGAGACCGGCGGCGACGATATTTTTCGCTACGTAGCGGCCTGCATACGCTGCGGAACGGTCAACCTTGGATGGATCCTTACCGGAGAAAGCGCCGCCGCCGTGACGGGCGGAACCGCCATAGGTGTCCACGATGATTTTACGGCCGGTCAGACCGCAGTCGCCCACAGGTCCACCGATCACAAATTTGCCGGTCGGGTTGATGTGGTACTTGGTGTTTTCATGCAGCAGGTCGGCCGGCAGCACGTGGTGCACGATCAGCTCCATAACCGCTTCGCGCAGATCTTCCTGGGACACTTCTTCGTTGTGCTGGGTAGACAGCACTACCGCGTCGATCGCACAGGGCTCGCCCTGTTCGTTGTAGCGGAAGGTAACCTGGCTCTTCGCGTCTGGGCGCAGCCACGGCAGCAGGCCGGACTTGCGCGCTTCTGCCTGACGCTCTACCAGACGGTGTGCGTAGTACACCGGGGACGGCATGAAGGTCGGGGTTTCGTCGGTGGCATAGCCGAACATCAGACCCTGGTCACCGGCGCCCTGGTCTTCCGGTTTTACCCGATCCACGCCCTGGGCGATATCCACAGACTGCTTGCCGATCACATTGATTACACCACAGGTTTCACCGTCGTATCCCACCGCAGAAGAGGTGTAACCGATATCGGTGATTACCTTGCGCACCAGGTCTTCCAGGTCGACCCAGGCGCTGGTGCTGATTTCACCGGCAATAACTGCGATACCGGTTTTTACCAGGGTTTCACAGGCAACACGGGCGTTTTTGTCGCGTGCCAGCAGGGCGTCCAGTACCGCATCGGAAATCTGGTCGGCGATTTTGTCTGGATGGCCTTCGGAGACAGATTCCGAAGTAAAAATGCTGTATTCACTCATGCTGAGTTCTCCTATTGCGCTTGGCGCGCTTCCGTTATTCCTATGCTGGCGCGGGGAACTGCGGTTTCTCCCGCCGACACTGCCTAGTACTTGGCTAGTACGTAAATGGTTTGCTGCTTGAAGACGTTTTTTGGGAATTGTCAGGGTTTCACAAATTCCTGAATTTGAATTTGGAAGCCATTGCGCAGCGCGCTGTGCACACTGCGCCCTTTGCTCAGGCCTGCGTCCGACGCCCATTCGATCAACTGCTGGGGCGCGAAACCTAACCACAAGTCGCCGCAGGCATCCCGTGCCCAGTCCTGCGCGTGGTCGTGCAGGTCGGTAATCAGTAGCTGCCCGCCGGCCCTTAAAGACTTTTGCAGATCGTGAAAAATCTGCGCGGGATCTGGCGTGTGGTGCAACACCATATTCACCACAATGCAGTCCGCACTCTCCGGGCGGGCTGCGGCGGCACGTGTGTCATCACACACGAACTCGATATTCTGCAGGCCCTTTTCATCGGAAAACGCCTGCGCTCGCTCGAGCATGGTCTGGGAAAGGTCCAGCGCGGTTACCGTGCCGAAGCGACTGGTCAGCTCTTCCAGGAACTCTCCCTCACCTGGGCCAACCTCGAGCGCGTGACGGCCGGGTTTCAGCAGCTGTGCTACCTGTGGCCCATAGACGCTATAACTGGCGATCAGCTCCTGCTGTTCGCGGAAGCGGTTGCCGTAGTCGGCAAAGAAGCGGCGCGAGGCCTCGGCACGCTCGGCGGCAACCTGGGCCACGGTGGCGGCGCGGTCAGCGGCCAGCGGCAGCTGGTCGAGACCACTGAACAGTTGCTGGAGGAGGTCGCTGTTGGCGGTGCGCCGGTAGAACAGGTTGTTGCCCTCGCGGCGTTTGCTCACTAGTCCAGCCTGGGAGAGCACCTTCAGGTGGTGCGACAGTGCCGGCTGGCGCAGGTCGAAGATGTGGCACAGCTCCAGCACGCTGTAGGAGTCCTGCGCCAGCAGGCGCAATATCTCCAGGCGCAACGGATCGCCGGCGGCCTTCAGGGTCGCCGCCAGTTGCGGAATCTGGTTGCTGGTATGTTGTTTGTCATCCCCGGCCGCTTGGCTGGAGGCACTATTGGACTCAAGCATGGCGGGGAGTCTAGCAGTGCTTTTGATCTATATCAAAAATTTTTGATTTAGCTGTATTTAAAAAAATTGATGCAGATGGGGTGAATTCCATGGAGAATCCCGCGGGTACAGCTGGATTGCGATTTGTTAGGAAAATGTTGCTGTGCTGAAGGAAGAAACGAACCCTTAGACTTTACGCCCCACCGGGTAGTACGGGAAAATACGCCCCCCGTTTTGCCGGACAGCATAAGCGCCGGCAGAAAGGTACCGCGGCATACTGGCCGTCAGAGCCGGAACCGCAGCGCATCTGATGAACCGAAGATCCCAAACCGAGAGATCCCTATGTCTTCTACTCCGTCTCGCACAGAAAAGGCTAACGCCATCCGCGCCCTGTCTATGGACGCGGTCCAAAAAGCCAACAGTGGTCACCCTGGCGCCCCCATGGGCATGGCAGATATCGCTGAAGTGCTGTGGAACGACTATCTGAAACACAATCCGGCCAACCCCGAGTGGGCGGATCGCGACCGCTTCGTGCTGTCCAATGGCCACGGTTCCATGCTGCTGTATTCCCTGTTGCACCTGGCAGGCTATGACCTGTCCATCCACGAGCTGCAGAACTTCCGTCAGCTGCACGCCAAGACCCCGGGTCACCCGGAATACGGCTATGCCCCGGGCGTAGAAACCACCACCGGCCCGCTGGGCCAAGGCATCACCAACGCGGTGGGCATGGCGCTGGCCGAAAAAGTGATGGCAGCCCAGTTCAACCGCGATGGCTACGAGCTGGTGGACCACTTCACCTACTGCTTCTTCGGTGACGGCTGCCTGATGGAAGGCATCTCCCACGAAGCCTGCTCCCTGGCCGGTACCCTGGGCCTGGGCAAGTTGATCGGCTTCTACGACGACAACGGCATTTCCATCGACGGTGAAGTAGAAGGCTGGTTCACCGACGACACGCCGAAGCGTTTCGAATCTTACGGTTGGCACGTGATCCCGAACGTAGACGGTCACGATTCGGCGGCGATCAAGGCGGCGATTGAAGAGGCGCGCGCGGTAACCGACAAGCCCACCATCATCTGCTGCAAAACCGTGATCGGCTTTGGTTCCCCGAACAAGCAGGGTCGCGAAGAGTGTCACGGCGCACCGCTGGGCCACGACGAAATCGCCCTGGTGCGCGAAACCCTGGGCTGGAAACACGAGCCTTTCCACGTACCTGAAGACCTGTACCACGCGTGGGACGCGCGCGCCAAAGGCGAAGCGCAGGAAGACGAGTGGAAAGACATCTTCGAAGACTACAAAGACGCTCACCCGGAACTGGCTGCCGAATTTGAACGCCGCATGAGCGGCGAGCTGCCGGCGGACTTCATGGCCAAGGCCGACGAGTACATCAAGCAGTGCCAGGCGGATGCCGAGAAAATCGCTTCCCGTAAGGCCAGCCAGAACAGCCTCAATGCCTACGGCCCGCTGCTGCCGGAATTCCTCGGCGGCTCCGCTGACCTCGCCGGCTCCAACCTCACCATCTGGTCGGGTACCAAAGGTGTAAGCGCAGACGATGCCTCCGGTAACTACGTTTACTACGGTGTGCGCGAATTCGGCATGAGCGCCATCATGAACGGTATCGCCCTGCACGGCGGCTTCGTACCTTACGGCGCGACCTTCCTGATGTTTATGGAATACGCCCGCAACGCCGTACGTATGGCCGCGCTGATGAAGCAAAAGGTCATCTTCGTTTACACCCACGACTCCATCGGTCTGGGTGAAGACGGCCCGACTCACCAGCCGGTAGAGCAGCTGACTGCTCTTCGCGCCACCCCGAACCTGCAGACCTGGCGCCCCTGTGACGCCACCGAGTCCGCGGTAAGCTGGAAAATGGCGATCGCCCGCAGCGAAGGCCCCAGCGCGCTGATCTTCAGCCGTCAGGGCCTGGCCCCGCAGGCGCGTACCGATGAGCAGCTGGCCAACGTTGAAAAGGGTGGTTACATCCTGCGTGATTGCGACGGCGAACCGGAAGCGATCATCATCGCCACCGGCTCCGAAGTCGAACTCGCCACCGCCGCTGCCGAACAGCTTTCCGGCCGCAAGGTGCGCGTTGTCTCCATGCCGTGTGCCGAAGCTTTCTCTGCACAGAGCGCCGACTACCGCGAATCCGTACTGCCGTCTTCCGTGCGCGCCCGCGTTGCCGTGGAAGCTGCGCACAAGGACTACTGGTATAAGTTTGTCGGCTTTGACGGTGCCATCATCGGTATGGAAACCTTCGGTGAATCCGCACCGGCTGGTGACCTGATGAAGCACTTCGGCATCACCACCGATAAAGTGGTTGAGGCTGTAGAAGGTCTGCTGAAGTAAAACGTTCGACTCCGCAGCAAATGAGCGGGGTCTGAATCGCAGGCTGGGTATCGGATGCGGATTTTCAGGAGCGTCGCAAACAGGAGGTTTGCGCCGCAACGCCCAGGGATGGGTTTACAGTGATCCTGAAAATCCGCATCCGGTAGCCAGCCGCCACCGCACGACAACCGAGCATTGACCAAGGGCGGTGGACATAGCCCGAGGTATACATGCCCAACCCGATAAGACTCGCGATCAACGGCTACGGCCGCATAGGACGCAGCGTTCTGCGAGCCCTGTACGAATCCAACCTGCGCGATCAACTGCAGATCGTCGCCATCAATGAGCTGGCCGATTGTGCCACCATTGCCCATCTCACCAAATACGATACCGTCCACGGTCGCTTTATCGGCGACGTTGCCGTGCAGGACGACACCCTGCTGGTGAACGGCGACAAGATTTCCGTAACCCATTACAGCGAGCTGGAAGACCTCGACTGGCGCTCGCCTCAAGTCGACATTGTCCTCGAATGCACCGGCAGTTTTACCGAGCGCGAGCGCGCCGAACTGCACCTCCAGGCCGGAGCGAAAAAAGTCATCTTCTCGCAGCCCGCGAAAAACGACGTCGATGCCACCATCGTCTATGGGGTTAACCACAGCACGCTGAGCGGAGAGGAAACCATCATCTCCGCCGCTTCCTGCACCACAAACTGCAGCATTCCCGTAATTGCCGCGCTGGACAGCGCCTTTGGCATTGATGCAGGGGTGATCACCACCATCCACTCGGCGATGAATGATCAGCCGGTGAACGATGCCTATCACCACACCGATTTACGTAAAACGCGCTCAGCCATCGGCTCTATCATTCCCGTGGATACCGGGCTCGCCCGCGGCATCGAACGCATACTCCCGGAAATGGCCGGCAAGTTTGAAGCCCAGGCCATGCGTGTACCCACCATCAACGTTTCCGCCATCGATCTCTCGGTGCAGCTGCATCGGTCGGTCACCCAGGCGGAAGTCAATGCCGTGCTCAAGGCTGCAGCGCAAACCGGATACTGTGGAGTGCTTGGGTACAGTGAAGAACCGCTGACTTCGTCCGATTACAACCACGACCCGCGCTCCGGCATCGTCGATGCCAGCCAGACTCGAGTGGCTGGGGGCAAGCTGGTCAAGGTGTTGATCTGGTTCGACAACGAGTGGGGCTTTGCCAATCGTATGCTTGATGTGACCCGCGCCCTGCATGGGCAGTCACTTACATAGCCACGTGGAGATCATACTGCTTACCCATGAGCGTGAACTGGCCAAGCCCACAAATACCGGCAAGTTAGCGCTGGTGGGGGAGGCGGCAGCCGTAGTGCGCCGTGTGGTATGGAAGCGCACCGAGCCGGATGTGCAATTGCTGCAGCTTTTGCAGCGAGCTGATACGGGGCTGGTATATCCGGCTAGCGAAGTACACGGAGGGAATGCCTCTACGGAACCTCTCTCCGTGGAGGATTGCCAAACGTTTATTCTGCTGGATGCGACCTGGCAGGAAGCGCGCAAAATGTTTAACCGCAGCGCCTACCTGAATAGCGCCCTCCGTGTTGAGCTGACACCCGGTCGCCCATCACGTTTCAATTTACGTCGCAACCAGCGCGACGGCGGCCTGTGTACTGCCGAGTGTGTGATTGAAATCCTGCGCCGTAAAGGTGAGCTTGTTGCCGCTGCTGATCTGGAAGCACGCTTTTCAGAGTTTCTGGCACGCTAGAATGTCATTCTCGTGTCTACCCGCGTCCCGCAAGGCACCTGCGTGATTGGATAAGCGTGCCATAGTAGCGTAGAGCGTAGAGCGTGAGGCGGTTCCTGATCCGAATTGCACAAAAAACCGTATTCTCCAGAGGACTATCCATTGAAGACTGTGGGGAAAAACCCCACACTGACCGTGGACAAATAATTATTGAGTAAGGCAGACCTGCCTTTTTAGTCGCAATTAAGGTTAAGGAGAGGAAAGTGAGAGCATTGTTTTTTTTGGTGGCGCTATTTGTTGTAACCATTCCAGCAATGGCACTCGAGGTGGGAAGCCCGGCGCCGGAGTTTTCTTTGAAGGCTTCCGATGGAAAAACCTACACGCTGTCCGATTTCAAGGGCAAGCAGGCGGTTGTGATTGCCTGGTATCCGAAAGCCTTTACCAAAGGTTGCACCATTGAGTGCAAGTCGCTGGCTGAAAATGGTGATCTGATTCGTGCTTATGACGTGACCTATTTCATGGCCAGTACTGACGACCTGGAAGACAACACCAAGTTTGCCGAAGAGATGAAAGCAGACTTTCCCCTGCTGAGTGACCCCACCGGTGAGGTCGCCGAGGCCTACGACGTGAAAATGCCGGTACTCAATATGGCCAAACGTGTGACTTTCTACATTGGTAAAGATGGCAATATTTTGAAGATTGATCGTGATATCCAGCCTGCCACCAGTGCCCAGGATATGGCACAGACCCTAGGCGAGCTGGGTGTGGATAAAAAATCCTGACCGCCCAATAAAAAAGGCCGCATACCTTTAGGGGGATGCGGCCAAACACTTGGGGAGTGTTAGGAGTCTCGCTCTCGAGGTGGTCCGTTAACCTCGGCGATCGAATTTAATCAGGTCGAGCCCATTCAGCTCTGGAATGGCGCGGTGTAGCTCGGTCTCGAGCGTGTCGAGAGATTCCATTTGCGCGCACAGCGTATCTGCGCGGGCTTCCAATGCTTCCGCTTTTTCTTCTACTAATGCTTCCGCTTCTTCTGCCGCCGCTTCGGCGCGAGCCTCTACACTACGGCCGCCGGTAAATACCGCCTTCATCGCGTGCCAGGCGATCTTGCCGGCAGAACGGGTTGCCAGTGCTGCGATGCGTGGTTCCAGTTCTTCTTCAAGGGTGCTTTCCAGTACCCCTTCCACCCACGGGGTGCCAAATGAGTAGACATCGCCTGGGTGCTGCAGCTTGGCGATAACCTCGCTGCGGATCAGGCTGGATTCGTGCAGGAAGTATTCGGTATCCGGGTCGTCGGGCCCCGCCAGGGCCGTCAATGCAATGCCCAGCCCCTCCAGTGCCACGTCGACTGCGGCAACTGCCAGCAGGGATACCTCTTCGCCGGTGTGGTGCAGTTGCTGTTGGTATTGCTGCATCAGCTTTTGCTGATCCGCCGTCAGAGTCAGGCCATCATCGCCCACAGCCAGCTGATCTGGCTTGCTGAATGCAATCAGTGGTGTCAGGTCGTTTTCATCACGCACCTCCAGGAAGTCCGGCCCAACGGTCACCTGATGATGCATGGAAACATTGCAGCTATTGCCATCATGGGAAATGGACATATCTTCCGCCGCGAAAGTGACGGTTGCCATGGTGGCCAGGGCGGCGAAAGTAAAGGGGAGTATCAGCTTCATCGGGAATTCCATAACAGGTGTTTTGGGTATGACACATCGATGAGCGTATTTGGATGCACCGCCCGGTAAAAAATCTGGCACACATATTGCTCGTGTCAGAGTAACTGATCACCAAATACTGATGTTCACGGATATCGCTCCGGATATTGTGCTGAATATTGCGCCGCAAACCGCGTCGCGCCGTTAGAGAACCAAAAAAGTTACCCGTAAGTTTGCAAGCACTAATCGAGTGCGCCGCAGGGGGTTCCTTTGCCCGAAACAAATTCATCAAGAAAAAAAAGTTATGGCAATCGCAAAAAAAAAGGGGTCACCAATGAACCACAAATCTCTTAAACAGAAGTCTCTCAGTTATGCAGTAGCCGCCATTATCGCCAGTAGTGCGATGGCATCCAGTGCGCCAGCTCTGGCGGAAGAAATCGAAGAGGTCGCGGTAACCGGAATGCGGGGAAAGCCGCGCTCGGTCTCGGATTCGCCGGTGCCGGTGGATGTGTTTGGCAGTGACGCGTTGGAATCGGTATCGCACACGGATACAAACGATGTTCTGAAAACGCTGGTCCCCTCCTATAACGTATCTCGCCAACCCATCAGTGATGGAGGAACCTTTATCCGGCCGGCGCAATTACGGGGTATGCCAACGGATAAAACTCTCGTACTGGTAAATTCAAAGCGTCGGCATCGCGCGGCGCTGGTGGAAATTGGCGGTTCCGGCACCCAGGGCCCGGACATCGCAACCATCCCCAGCTCTGCCTTGAAGTCGGTCGAGGTGCTGCGGGATGGTGCGGCTGCACAATATGGCTCGGACGCGATCGCGGGCGTGATCAACTTTATTCTCAAGGACAATGCCGCGGGCGGCTCTTTTGGATTGCGTACCGGTGAGTACAGTGAAGGTGATGGCTTCCAGTCCACTGCAACTGGCAATGTCGGTATGCCCCTGGGTAGTGCTGGCTTCCTGAGTATCTCCGCGGAGGTCTCGCAGCAGGACTTCACTTCCCGCAGTGAACAGTACTGCGAAGCCTGGTTTTGTCTGGAAGAGCAGGACCCGGAATTTATCGAAGCGGCAAAAACTGCCTCATTGGAAGGCGATGTTGTGCAGCCTTGGGGGCAGCCAAACGCGGAAGCTGCACGCATGTTCTTTAACGCTGGTTACGATGTTGCCGACGGCCTGCAACTTTATGCGTTTGGTAACTACTCCGAAAGCGAAGCCGACGGCAGCTTTTATTATCGTTACCCGAACAATGGCACCATTATGGATCTTCGCACCGAAGATGGTTCCATTTACAGCCCGCTGGAGAAATTCCCCGGCGGCTTTACCCCAAGATTTTTCGGTGACGTCACCGACTATTCGGCAGCATCCGGGGTAAAAGGCGAGACCACTTCCGGACTACTGTACGATTTCAGTGCGCGCTACGGTTACTCGGAAGTTGCGTACACCCTGAAAAATACTATCAATCCATCCATGGGGCCCGACAGCCCAACCAAATTTAACCCCGGAACGCTCGCCAATGAGGAAATGCAGATCCAGGCAGACTTTTCCAAAGAGTTGAGTATTGGCCTACCCAGTGATGTGACCGCGGCCTTTGGCTTCAGTTATATGGATGAGTCTTATGAGCTCAGCGGCGGTGACGCCGATTCCTACACAGCGGGACCCTACGCGACTCAGGACCCATGGGATTTCTGTAGCGCGAACGGCACACCCACAGCTTCAGGGCAAGCCGTCATCGATAACGGTTCAACCCTGGACTGTAGCCTGAACGGCGGCGACCCGGTATACACGGTGGTGGGCGTCGGCTCAAATGGCTTCCCCGGATACGCGCCGGAGTACAGCGGTAGCTACTCCCGCGATTCCTACGCGGTGTATGGTGACTTGAGCACGGATCTTTCCGATCAATTGTTTGTACAGGCCGCAGTACGTTTTGAAGACTACTCCGATTTTGATTCAGAGCTGGTCGGTAAACTGGCCATGCAATATGACGTGACCGACAGCATTGGCCTGCGTTCATCCATTGGCACCGGCTTTCGTGCACCCACCCCAGGACAGCAGGGCACCACCAACGTGTCGACCCGCCTGCCGAATGGCTTCCCGGTTGCCACCGGCCTTTTCCCGGCCAGTAGCGATGTCGCTGCGGCATTGGGTGCGGAGCCTCTCAAACCGGAGACGTCCACCAACTTTACCTTTGGTATGACGGCTGATTTCGACGATCTCAGTTTGACCATCGATTTCTATCGCATCGATGTTGATGACCGTACTTATGCGATCTCTACCCTGGATGTATCTGCCGATAGTGGAAGTGGCTCCGCATACGACAACTACCTGGCGCTAGTCGATGCGGGCGTTGTTGGTGCCGAGTCCATTGGTGGGGTCTTCTATTTCAGCAATGCGTTTGATACCCGCACCCAGGGTGTCGATCTGGTCGCGACGTACCCGTTAAGCTGGGCCAATGAAAGCACTACCAACCTCACCGCATCGGTGAATTACAACAAATCGGAATTTACTTCGGATCCATCGGACTATCTGAATGATGAGGACCAGTACGATTTTGAAAACTTTGAGCCAACACTGCGCGGCGCGGTGACTGCAACTCACGACTTTGGTGCGCTGTCCTTTATGGCGCGTGCAAACTGGTACGGCAGTTACAAAAATTCGCAAGGTTCCGATGGTGGCCTGATTTACCAAGCCTATGATTCAGTGGTGCAGGTGGATTTGGAAGGCAAATACCATATAACGGATAACACCAACGTGAGTCTTGGTGGCCGCAACATTTTTGATGAGTACCCGGAAAAAGATGCACTAGGTGACTACTGTTGTGGCCAACTTTACCCATCGGACACCGTGGTGGATTGGCAGGGAAGCTTCTACTATATGAGCCTGAACCACGACTTCTAATTACGTTGTTTGTCTTAGCACTTTTGATCCCCGCAATGCGGGGATTTTTTTGAATTGAGTTTTTACGGCGGAAGCGCAGACATAAAAAAGGCCAGCATAGCTGGCCAGTGAGCGAATCCAACGGAAAGCATCAGCTCATACGATGCAGTACCTTGGGTAGTGCGGCGGTATATTTCTCCACATCCTCCAAATGCCCCATGCTGACCCGCGACCAATTGGTGTAATCGCGATAAATGCCTCTTATCAGTACGTTTTCCTTGGCCATTTCTGCGCGGAAAGTTTCCGCATTCAGATCTCCGAGGTTCACAAACATAAAATTGGTCACTGAGGGGAGTGCGGAAAGTCCATGCTCTTTCAGTGCCGCAGTGACCATCTCACGGGCTTCCAGAACTTTTGTGCGCGAGTAATCCATAAAACGATGGTCTTCGTAACAGGCAATCGCAGCAGCAAGACCGGCCTGATTCAATCCGTACCAGCCGAGCCCATACTTTTCCATCTGCTCGATCTTTTCCGGCTGGGCAATCAGATACCCGACGCGCATGCCGGCCAATCCGTAAATCTTGGAAAACGTACGTGCGACGATAATGTCGTGCCCATCCTTTACCAGAGGTATTACTGTATTCAGATCGCTGTTGTCGGTGAGTTCGTTGTACGCCTCATCGGCCAGAACGGTGCATTTCTTTGATGCCTTGATACAAAAATTGCGCATAGCTTCCGGGTTGATCAGCATACCCGTCGGGTTGTTCGGATTGGTCACCTGAACCATGGAGATGCTGTCATCGATAGCGTTGTACATGGCATCGAGATCAATGGCCAGGCTTTCCAGTTTTGGCAGTCGTTTAATCTCACCAATACTCTGAATCTCAACCACGCGCGATGTGGTATCCCAGAACAAGTCTGGTCCGAGAATATTCCCGGTCTGCGCCGCAGTGATTGCCGCGGCAGCGAGTCCGGCGCTGGAGCCAGAGCCGAGTGTGACATGCTCCGGGGTCAAACCATGTCGTTCAGCAATCATGGTTTTCAGGCGCATGACGCTGTCATAGACGTAATAGGCCCCTTTTTGGCTTGCCTCCATCATTGCCTTGAGTGCAGCCGGACTTGGCCCGTAGGGGTTTTCGTTAGCATTGAGTTTTGCGACGCCTGGAGGCGGACCATATAGTGGCGTTGGGCGTGTTATTTCTTTGGCGCTTGCGGCCAGGCTGGCTGTGCTTGTCGCCGCCAGAGCGGCGGAGACGCCGGCCGTCGCCCCCTGTAGAAATAACCTTCTGCTGAGCGATTTATGCATTATTTTCCTCCCGGTAAGGTCAATGGTGGTGCATTTGATTGGCACCGTGTTTTGTCGGTCAGGCCTTGGCAAACATCGCCATGGACACTGCTATCAAATAAACGCCAAACAGACGCTTGAGGTGCAGCTCGTTCAGGCTGTGCGCCCAGCGCGCACCGATGGGCGCAGAAATAATTGAAAAAATTGAGATGGCGATCAGTGCCGGAACATTGATATAGCCGATGGAACCTATTGGCAGGTCTGGTGCGCCCAGGCCCATCAGCAGGAAACCGATGGCGCCTGGAAGCCCGATAAGAAAACCAATACCCGAAGCGGTTGCCACAGCTTGGTGCGCCGGTCGATTGCACAGCACCATGGTCATCACCGTTATGGTGCCGCCGCCGATGCCGAGTAAGGAAGAAAATCCCCCTAGAAAGCTTGCCAGGCTCGCACGGGCAAATCCTGTGGGCATTTCAAGCTTGCCCTTTAGACCGTCGAACAAATTGGGGAAAAGAAAATAGATGGAATACAGCAATACACCCCCGGCAAACACATAGATCAGACTTTTGCTGTCGGTAAAGGATGCGATGTAGAGGCCTGCGCCGACCCCCAAAACGATCCATATGGACCAGTCCCGTAATACCTTAAAATCTACTGCCCCGCGTTTACTGTGGGCCTGCACCGAGCGTGCCGAAGAAATTACAATGGAGGCGAGTGAGGTGCCTACCGCGACGCGCATCATTTCGTCGCTGGCACTGTGCAGGAAAGGGAACACCGCTAGTAGTGCAGGAACCACTACGAACCCGCCACCATTTCCAAATAGTCCCGCGGTGATACCTGCAATCAAACCTGCAGCGCAAAGCAGTAGGATAAATAGAGAAATTTCCTCGAAACTCATCGGCTCCCCCAGATTGTTCTTCGTTGAACAGGTTGTAAAAAGCATTAACCGTGCCAACGAGTGCGGATGGATGGTGGGGGTGCCCGTTCGGAGGGTGAAGCGAGTGTTTTTGAAGATCAGTGGAAGTCGCGGTACCAAATCACAGGCTTTGCATGGTATGCGGTGAACTGGATTTGTGCGGATGGTACTCTTCCGCATTGTCTAACAATGACCAATATGTTTTTGGGGGGACCATGCCACGTCGGTCGATTATTGCTGTTGTTCTGTTAATAGGTGCCTTATCTCTCAGCGTTTTTTCACGCGCGGAGTCAATTGCCACAATCACCTCCGGTATGGAGCGGCAGCAGGGGCTGTTTGATTACTTCTGGGACCCCCAGCAGGGGCGGCTGTTACTGCAGGTCGATGCGTTCGACCGCGAGCTGCTCTTGCTCACCGGGCTCGCGCAGGGGCTGGGGTCCAACCCGGTTGGCCTGGACCGTAACCAGGTGGGCGAAAGCCGTGTGGTTAAATTTGAGCGGGTGGGCAACAAGGTGTTGTTGCACCAGGTAAATCTGAAATATCGGGCCCTGTCGGATAATCCGGCAGAACGTCGCGCCGTATCCGAAGCCTTTGCGTCCTCGGTGATTTGGGGGTTTAAGGTACTGGCTGAAGAAGGGGGTGCGGTGTTGGTGGACTTCACTCCGTTTGTCTTGAGCGACCAGCACGGTATTACTGCACGGCTCAAGCAGGCTGGGCAGGGCAGCTACAGTCTGGATAAAGATCGTTCTGCGATCTACCTGCCGCGCACCAAAAACTTTCCGCAGAATAGTGAATTTGAGGCACAGCTCACTTTTGCCGGCAGTGATCCGGGCCAATACATGCAGGAGGTGGTGCCGACCCCACAGCTCGCCACCTTACGCCAGCATATTTCTCTGGTGGCCCTCCCGGACGACGGTTACCAGCCGCGACGCTTTCACAGTAACTCCGGGTATTTCCCGCTGATTTTCCGTGACTATGCCACCGCCATCGACCAACCCATGGATCAGCGGCTTATCTTCCGGCATCGACTGGAGAAGCGCCCGGGCAGCAACGAGCCTGTAGAGCCGATAGTGTATTACATTGACCCGGGTGTGCCGGAGCCGGTACGCAGTGCCCTGATCGATGGCGCAAGCTGGTGGAATGACGCATTTGAGGCGGCCGGCTTTGAAAACGCTTTTCAGGTGAAGCTGCTGCCGGAAGGCGCGGATCCACTGGATGTGCGTTACAACGTGATCAACTGGGTGCACCGCTCCACCCGCGGCTGGTCGTATGGGTATTCGATTTATGATCCGCGCACCGGTGAAATTCTGAAGGGGAATGTCACCCTAGGGTCCCTGCGGGTACGCCAGGATTTCCTGATCGCTCAGGGCCTGTTGCAGCCCTATGGCAACAAGGATGCGGATACGGAACAGCTGAAGGCGATGGCGCTCGCGCGTATTCGCCAGCTTTCCGCCCACGAGGTTGGTCACACCATCGGCCTTGCGCACAATTTTATTTCCAGCACGGAAGATCGCGCGTCGGTAATGGACTATCCAGCCCCGCTGGTCACTTTGGCTGGCAGCAAGCTCGATGTGGAGAATGCTTATGCATCGGGTATTGGCGTCTGGGATAAGCTGGCGATCCGCTATGGCTACGGTGTGGCCGAGGGTGATGAAACGGAATATCTCGACAGTGTGCTCGAAGAGGCGCAACAACAGAAGCTGCGCTTTATTACCGATCGGGACTCTCGCAGCATCAATAATGCCCATGCTTATTCCCATCTCTGGGATAACGGGCGTGAGCCGCTGGACGAATTCCAGCGGATGACCGAGCTGCGCAAACACGCACTGGAGAACTTTGGTCCTGCAGCCAACGTGGCGGATTCTGCACGCTCGTCGCTGGATGAAACCTTGGTGCCGGTGTACTACGGCCATCGCTACCAGGCCGAGGCGGTCGGCAAGCTGATCGGCGGGCTGGATTACGACTACCTGTCGAATGACGCGGGTGACGCGAGTTACCAACTGGTATCCGCAGAACAACAGCAGCAGGCGATCGATGCGCTGGCGCAAACCCTGCGGCCGGAGTTCTTAACCCTGCCGGAGCGCGTACTGAAACTCTTGCCGCCCAAAGCGTTTGGCTACAGTCGCAGCAATGAAAGCTTCCCCGCTTACACCGGGGTGGCATTTGACGGGATCGCCATGGCGGAAGCAGCTGCAGGGCATACCTTCTCCATATTGCTTGACCCCCAGCGTGCTGCCCGTCTGCAGGAGCAGCAGGCGCGTCGCGGCGATGGCCCCGGCTTCAATACCCTGCTGGCGCAGCTTACCGAACAGTCATTGACGAGCGGGCAATACACCGGGCTCCAGGCGGCCATCCACCAGCGGGTTAACCACGTGTATATCCACCACCTGATGTTACTGGCAGACAACAAGCAGGCACCGGAGTCCGCCCGCGCGCGGGCGAATTTCGAACTGGCTAAATTTCAGCATGCGATCGGCGCGATGAAATTGTTTGGCGAGGATCCACACGGATACAACGCCCACTATTATTATGAGGCAAACCGTATCGCCGCGTTTATGGATGGCGAATTGAAGGTGGAGAAAGGAGATCTTAAACCGATGCCACCGGGCTCGCCGATCTAGGCCGGACAGCGACAAGAACTGGGGGAAATGTGCAGAGCCGGTAATGCTTGATGCTGAAGATTGCCGGCGTACTTTTATCCGCGAATAAATTGTGACTTTCGAATCCAGTGATCGCCGCGGTAGCGGCGCGTCGGCGCTGCGGTGGTTTTCGCCCAGAAGTAATCGCGGTTGAACTGGAATTCCACTTCATAGCCTTCGGTCAGTGCGGCGAGCGGCATGGCTTGCCAGCTGGCCTGGCGACGTTTACTGGTGGCCTCGAGCAAATACTCGGTGTTATCCACAATGGCCACGACCCAGGCGTGGCCCTCACCCTTGTAGGTTCCCAGTGCCACTCGCGCATCCACGCCCAGATTAATCAGCCAGTCGGCCAGCAGGATCGCATGGTCTTCGCAATCGCCGCGCTTCTGGTAATACGCCTGGCGCGAAGTCTGCCAGATATCGGCGAGGCCGGCGTATTGCAGATGGTCGTACTGGTATTCCTTGCGGACCGCCAGAGTGTACAGCGGCACCCATAAAGCCTCGGTCTCAAATGGCTGGAAACCCACCAGGTAGCTGTTGGCAAAGTGGTGCTGGCTGTCCAGCCCGCGGGCGGAGGCGGTCACCGCCTCGATGCCCTGCCAGTTCCAGATAGAGATATAGCTGCTCTGCTGCTCACTGCGTTTCGACACCGCCTGCTGCACCATCGTTTCGGTGAGTGGGGAGTAGCTACCGGCAATCTTTACGATCCCTTTCTGCTCATCTTTAACCGCATCCGTACCTTTTTCACTCTGCATGACCGCGAGCTGGTGCTGCTGCAGGGCGTGCTCGGCGGGCAGAGCCTGCCAGTGCCGCACCAGTTCCGGCAACATCATCAGCAAACCCATGGCCAGATAGAAGAACAGGGATCTCACGGTGATGCCCTAGCCCTTGAGGCCGAAAGAGATGATCATTGCAACGAAGATCAGGATGGTTGAGGCAAAAATGGCCACGGCGACATTGCCATTTTTAAGTTCGCCCTCGATATCCACATGCTTGAGCAGCTTTTTATCGATCAGCAGCAGCGCAACCATGCCGATCAGCAGCGCGAGAATGGTATACAGCAGGTTCAAACCCAGATTAAACAGGGTCGCGGTAAGAAATTCAGTTTGCATCTTGATGGATTCCGAAAACGGCGAGAAAGGGGTAATTAGATCACAGGCAAGTAGGTTTTTCTTGTGGGAGTTCTGCGGGGTGTACGTAGATTGAGCAACTTGCCCCGGGGTAAATAGCTCTTTAAGGTACTCGCCCGAGTGAATAATGAATTTAGGGATATATGGAAATGCCAAAGCTGTTGAAGTTGCCGGTCCTTCTTTTGATACTGCCTTTTCTGGGCCTGACTGCCTGCGCAGACCGGGTGGAGGTGCCGCCGGCACACGTCGGCAAGGTTCTCACCAAAAATGGCTATAAGCCAAGTACCGTGCCGCCGTCCAAATTCCGCCTGGATATGTGCCTGTTCTACTGCGACAAACTGGTGACCCTGGCGATTGCGGACTTCGGCCACCTGGAAAAATTCAAACTGTTTATGCCTAAAGATCAGCTCAATATGAGCTTTGATATCCGGATGACCGGGGCGGTAAACGAAAAATACATCGACAATATCTTTGACCGTATGCCTCCGCAGAATGGCAATATTTCCGTAAGCCAGGTGTACAACACCTATGCGCAGCCGGTTATTCGCGACGTGGTACGGCGGGTGATCGCCAAGTATTCGATCAATGAAATTGCCTCCAGCCGTGAAATGCTCAGCCAGGAGCTATTTTCCGCTGTCGCCTCCTCGCTGGATGGAACACCCATCAAGATCAAACGTCTGGGTATCGCGGATGTGCAGTTTCCGAAGGTCATCACTGAGGCCAAGGAGCGTGCCGCGGAGCGCCGCGAGCTGATTGAGCAGGAGAAGGCACAGTTTGAAATCCAGAAGATCCAGATGGAGCGGGATCTGGAACGGGAAAAAATGAACCGTGCGATTGCCCGTGAGAAAGCCATGGGGCAGAAAGAGGTTAATGACCTGCTGGCCAAGTCGGTTACTGACAAGTACCTCTCTTACCGCACACTCGAGGTGCTGGAGACCATGGCCGAGTCAAATAACAAGGTGTTTGTGCCGGTCGAAGCATTGGGCACTATTGGCTTGCAGCAGGCGGTGTTCTCCGAACAAATGAAACAGGTCGCGCGCAAGCGCTAAGTGAGGGCTGGCTGATGGAATTCAACTCACAGGTGGCCAACTGGCTGGCGGGTGCCCTCGGAGGGCTCGCCAGCTGGGTGGTTGTCGCGGCGTGTGTGCTACTGGTGCTGAATATTCTGGTGCGGATTCAGTTTTTGCGCCGCCGTGGCGAAGGACTGCACTGGCTCTTGGACCGTTCACTGGTCATTCGTCTGCTCAGTTTGCTGTTTTTTATCTGGGTTTTATTGGGTTTCAGCAGCAATGGACCGAAATTGGAGCTGGCGCCGGACTATAGTGACGAACAACAGGCCACCGAACGTGCGTTGCGCTCAGAGCGCGGTAGTGTAGAAAATTTTGCCCCGGAAAAGCCAGCGGCGGCACAAACGAGCCAACGTTTAGAGGAGCTGCGCGAACAGCAAAAACAGGAAAGCGAGCAGGAAAATTAATCTACGACTCATCCCCACTTTGAAGTCATTGCAACGGTTTTATTTTCAGAAATTCTGTTGGGATGCCCAGATACCGTGAATAGACTTCCGAACACATTGGGAGATGAGGAGATCATCATGCGTTACCTGTTACCTGTAGTTCTGTTTTGTTCCATTGCGGGTTTTGCCCATGCTCAAAGCACTATGACTCAGCTGCCCTCTGGCGCTCAGGAAGTGCAAATTTTGGGTAACACCTATTACAAAAGCGGTGACACCTTTTATCGTTTCAACGAGCAAGGTGGTTACTTCTATGAAACCAACCCGCCTCGTGTAATGGATCATCAGTCCACTCCAAATGCGTCTGTAGTGACTAATCCTGGTGTTGGTCTGACTTCAGACCAGATTGAGGGCTGTCGTAACGCTGCTGCGGATAAATCCAACGCAGTACCTAACCGAGGCAGTTCTGTGTACATCAATGAGTACAATCGCTGTATCGGCGATCTGCAACGTCAATAAGACGTTACTCGATGTGCCAGTGATTCTACCTGCTTAACTCTTTCAACTAGGTAGAATAAAAAGGCTTGCCGAATATCCGGCAAGCCTTTTTTGTTTACTGCTTTCAAGTTTGGAAGCGCAAAGCGCCTATTTATTGGGTGCAGTTTTTTCCACGGCAAGGCTTGTCATTGCCGTCATCACCACCGCCGCCGTTGTCACAGCCATTTGCCGCAAGATAGTCGGCCGCGGCTTTTGCCTGCACCAGACCGTATCCGTAGGCATTGTCGCGACCGGCGCTACCCAGGTCTTCTGCGGTGCTGACCAGTGCATTGCGGATCTGGCTTGCGGAACACGCGGGGAAGTGGCTCCATACCAGAGCGGAAACGCCGGCTACATGCGGTGTTGCCATGGAGGTGCCGTTAAAGAACGCGTAATCGCTGGGTTCGATCGCCAAGGTGGCACTGTCGCCGATCTGGCCTAGCAGTGCGGCGCCATCGGTATCGGAAATACCCGCAGACGGAATGCCGGTAACGGTTTCACCCATGGTGCCAAACAGCATGCCGGGCTCGTTGTTGTAGATCACTGCCGCGATACCGCCGCCGCTTTCACAGGCCTGCACTTTTTCAGCGAAGCTGATGTTGCCGCGAGAAATCAGGCACACTTTGCCGTTCGCGTTGGCACAGGCCGACTCGCCGAGGCCACAGTCAACGAGTGCACCGGTGGCGCTGCCCATAGGGCTTCCGTCCATACCGGCCGCTTCGACATCGCTACCGGCAACACTGAGGGTGGTCGACAGCCCCATACCCACAGGTACCGAAGACAATACGTCTACGCCCGGCCCGGACAGTTCAACCTGTCCGGTCTGTTGGGAGAAGTCCGCGACCAACTTGTTGCTGTCGATAGCCGCGACAGAAACAACAGCGTCATAAGACGCGGGATAGGAGTGGCGGGTATTGCCGTCGTTACCGGCTGCGGCGATCGACAGAATATTTTGGTTCGCATAAAGATCGGCAAAGGCGTTCTGCTCGGTGCGGGACTTTAAGGTGCCGCCGAGACTCATGTTGATCACGCTCGCACCGTTTGCCGCACACTCTTCTGCAGCGGCCACGAGAGACGAGGAATAGGCCCAGCCGTCTGCGCCAAACACCTTAACGATGTGCAGCTTGATGTTGGCGTTTGGCATTACGCCTACCACGCCTTTGCCGTTGCCGATGGCGGCAATGGTGCCGGCAACGTGCGTGCCGTGACCGTTCTGATCTTCGTACCAGTTGCCGGTGCCGCTATCGTAGTTACCGGTGACGGTGTTACCCGATAAGTCTTCGTGGCTGATGTCGTAACCGGAGTCGATAATACACACGGTTTGGTTGCCCGCGCTCATATCGCTCAGCTGGTCCGCCTGCACCATGGGGATGCCGAAGGGCACCGACTCAGACAGCGGATAACGCTTCACGTCCTCCTCGACATATTCCACGTTGGGGTTTTTGGCCAGCGACTGCGCCACATGGCTTGGCAGGTAGGCGGCCATGGCGCTGTGTTTTTCCAGTGCTTTGGCGGAACGTCCCCCACTTGCGTTGACCGCAGCCATTACTGCCGGACCTTTACCACTTTTATATTTCACGATGTAGCGCTGGTCTTCGCCATTGGCATTAGCGGTGGCGGAAAAGGCAATAAGCGTCGTGAGCAACGCGGAAAGCGTCTTTCTCATTTTTCTTTTACTCCAGGAAAGTTGGATACGAGATTATTTGATGATTGGTAGGTGACAGAAATCACGGTAAACATCGGGCGCCATCCCTGCCGTGGTTGTGAATGTAGCAGGCGCAGTCAGTGTGTAAGGGTGAGGATTTTCGGATCTGTGAATCTGTCGGCGAACTGCAGTTTTGAAGTTGAAATGCGTGCCTGATTGATTGAGGGGGTTGCAACAGCGTACGTCTTGGCCCGTCCAGCGCCGCCTCCCAAGAGAGGGGCGGCGGTCGCTGGCAGAGTGATCTATGCGAAGCGAGGTCGAAAGGGGCTGGTATATATTCATGAAACTCTACGCAAGAGTGACAAAATTGGATGCAATTGGCGGAAAATTAAACGGCCATTAAGGGGTGATGTATTGGGTAGTAGGGGTTGAGGTTAAAAAAGTCTATGTAAATCAGTTTATTAGATGTTTGTGAGTACTTAGTTTTCTTTGGGTGCTAAAAACCGAATAAATATTCCATTTTTCTGCATCCCCTGTAGAATGGCGTAAAAAATAACTTCTGGGACCTAGGTCCCAGTTTCGCCAAACTCACAGGAAGAATCATGAGAAGCCGCAAGTCCCTCTCCCCCATCGCGGGCCTGATGCGCCGCATGCGTGTCGCCCAGGCGCTGTCTGATAAAACCGGAATCTCCGCAGACGAAAGCCTCGACATCGTTACCGAAGGCGCCAAGCTGACCGGTAATGAACAGCGTCGTCGCTTCCTTAAGCAGCTGGGTATGGGGGCCGCGGCAGTTGGTGTTGGCTCTTCTCTGGCAGGTGTTTCCAAGCCGGCGCAGGCGGATCCAGGTGGCGGCAATGGCGACGGCCGTCCGGGCAGCGTTGCGATTATCGGTGGCGGTATTGCGGGTATTCGCTGTGCGCATCGCCTGCAGCAGTACGGCATTGCCAGCACTGTGTTTGAAGGCAACACCCGTCTGGGTGGCCGGGTAAATACCAACCGCACCATATTCGGTGGCCCGGTTGAGCGCGGCGGTGAGTTGATTTCCACCGAGCACAATGCTGTGCGTAACCTGGCGAACGAGCTGGGTCTGGATATCGAAGACGTAAACGGCAACGCAGTGCCTGGCGGCAGCGAGCTGTATTACGTAAATGGCCAGCACTACTCAGAGCACCAGCTCAACGAAGAGTGGCGCGAAACCTATAAGATCTTCAAGAAAATCCAGCCAGAAGCCCCGTGGCTGCCGACCTACGACTGGCACAATGACACGCACAAAGCGCTGGATTATCTTGACTCCAATACCTGGATGGATCAGGTAGGTATTGGTGCTAATTCCAATATGGGGCAGGTATTCCAGGCGGACCTGGTGGCCGAGTACGGCCTGCAGCCGGAAGAGCAGACAGCGCTGAACCTGATTTATCTGCTGGCGTGGAACCCGATCAACAGCGCCACGCCGCTGGCGGGCACCGACGAGCGTTTCCGCATTGCGGGTGGTAACGACCAGCTGTGGAGCCGCATGGCCGAAGAATTGCCGGAAGGCAGCATCGAAACCGGACGCAAGCTGGTGGCGATCAATGGCGACATCAATGGTCCTTACACCCTGACTTTCGAAGACGGCTACGTACACAATTGTGACAAGCTGGTTCTCGCGCTGCCGTTCTCCCTGCTGCGTGATGTGGACATTGAACCGTCTCTGTACAACAGCTTCCGTCCTGAGAAGCGCATGGCGATAGAACAGATGGCTTTTGGTGCCAACGGCAAACTTGCCATGCACCACAACAGCCGCCCCTGGACCCAGACCCAATACGTAAACGGCCAGGCCGTGACCGCCAACGGAGTTACCTACGTGGGCCGCCCGGAGCTGTTCGACACCTGGGATTCCACTTCCGTAAACGGCCAGCCAGACGGCATTCTGGTGAACTTCTTCGGTGGCGACTACGGTAAAAACCTCGGCACCGACCAGCCTTTTGCGGCGCCGCTGCAGAGTGACATTAACCACTTCCATAACATTGTGGATAACGTCTTCCCGGGTACCTCTGCGGCCTTCTCTGGTACTGCGATGCAGTCCAAGTGGTCTGCCAACCCGTGGTCCAAAGGTTCTTACTCCACTCCCACCTTTGGCAGTTACACCTCCTGGTGGGGTGCCCAGCCGTTGGTGGAAGGCAATATCCACTTCTGTGGTGAGCACACCGAGCTGGAGTACTTCGGTTATATCGACGGTGCCGTATCTACCGGCGAGCGCGCGGCCAAGGAAATTCACCAGTCGGTGTAATTTCCCAGTCCGCCAACTTCATCTCACAGGATGCAAAAAAGGCCGCGAACGGATGTTCGCGGCCTTTTTTGTTTTGCCGATGTGTTTTTGCCAGAGCTGGTGACTTACACCTCGTTTTCATGGTTTAGCTGCACCTGCCAGCTGCCGTCCATCTCCACCGTTACCCGCACCTGAATCGGCCGACAGCACACTGCACAATCTTCAATGTAGTGCTGGTCGCCGGCACTGGTATCGATCAGCATGGAAATCATTTCCCCGCAGTAGGGGCACTGATCCGTGAATTCTTCCATGGTGGTCACCTTGCGTTGTTACTCCGAGCGCGTTTTCAGGTGCGGCTGGGCCCAGGCCGCTAGAGTATCGGCCACATAGAGGGCATCTGCCCGATCACTCAGCAGGTGGTCGGCATCGTCCAGACTGATAAAGCTCTTCGGGTGCAATGCGCGATTGTAGATATCCGCAGCCTCGTCAATGGACACCACCTGATCAACCGGCGAGTGGTAGATCAGTAGCGGACGCCCTAATTTGTGGATATGCCCTTCCGGTATACCCAATACATCGTCCACAAACTGTTTCCGGATCACAAACGGGCGTTGTGAAAGCTGCACCTCGGCCTGCCCCTCCTGCTGAATCGTCTCGAGGGCGCTGCCAAACTGCTTCAACACATGTTGTGGGTCTGCAGGGGAGGCGATGGTAACGACGGCCTTGGCTTCAGGGATAAACTCGGCCGCCGCGAGCACCGCGGCGCCGCCGAAGCTGTGCCCGATAAGCAAGTCCGCGGGCTGGTACTCGTCGCGCAGAAAGCTGGCAGCGCTAATCAGGTCCGCCACGTTGCTGGAAAAGTTGGTCGCACTGAAATCACCGGCGCTGTCGCCGAGGCCGGTGAAGTCCAAGCGCAGGGTGGCGATACCGTGATCGGCGAGGCGCCGGCAGATACGCGAGGCGGCCAGTACGTCTTTGCCACAGGTAAAGCAGGGCGCAAACAGCGCGAAGCCGTGCGTGGTGCCTTGCGGGGTTTCCAGGATGCCCGCGAGGGGCAACCCGTTGGGGTTGGGGAAGCGCACCTTGTGGCGACGTTTACTGCGCGACATATGGGATCCGGTGAACAGGGGGAAGTAATGGGATTAGCAAGCAAAGCACGGGTTCGTGGGTAATGGTATGGGGCTCGGCAAATAGCGGCAAACGCCTCTGGGGCGAGCTGGGAATTTTTTTGCCTTTTTGTAAAAAATGACAGCGTTATCAGAGGCTTATACACGGTATGTCGTAATCCATTTACAAAACGGGTTGATATACTCGCGCCTGCCCAAGCCCCCGCCGCGCAGACTTCGCCGCACCGTGACCGCTGGTGGCGCATCAGCGTATAATCCGCGCCCGCTTCCCGCCCCTCCGGGGCAGTTAGTGTGAGTAAGTATTCAGCAACCAGCAAAAGAGGATTGGCTATGGCGGTTAAATTGATGAAGGACCTGGATCTGGCAGGCAAACGCGTATTGATTCGCGAAGACCTGAACGTGCCGGTAAAAGACGGGGTTGTGACTTCCGATGCGCGTATTCGCGCGGCACTGCCCACCATCAAAGCCGCTGTCGACGCTGGCGCAAAGGTTCTGCTGATGTCCCACCTGGGGCGCCCCACGGAAGGCGAATTCGCGGAGGAATTCTCCCTGGCGCCGGTGGCGCAACACCTGGGCAAGCTGCTGGGTAAAGACGTGCCGGTAATCAAAGACTGGCAGGGTGGCGTGGAACTCGCGGACGGTGAAGTGGCGCTGCTGGAAAACGTGCGCTTTAACACAGGCGAGAAGAAAGACGACGAGGCACTGGCCAAGCAGTACGCGTCCCTGTGCGACATCTTTGTGATGGACGCCTTTGGTACCGCGCACCGCGCCCAGGCCTCTACCCACGGTGTGGCCAAGTTCGCCCCCGTCGCCTGCGCGGGCCCACTGCTGGCCGCAGAGCTCGATGCGCTGGAGCAGGCGCTGGCCAGCCCGGCACGCCCAATGGTGGCGATCGTTGGTGGTTCCAAAGTGTCTACCAAACTGACCGTGCTGGAGAGCCTGTCTGACAAGGTTGATCAGCTGATTGTGGGCGGTGGCATTGCCAATACCTTCCTGGCGGCGAGCGGCAAGCCGGTAGGCAAATCTTTGTGCGAGCACGATCTGGTCGATACCGCGAAGGCTCTGATGCAGAAGTGCGATATTCCTGTGCCCACCGATGTGGTTACCGGCAAGGAATTCAGCGAGTCTGCGGCGGCGGAAACCAAGCCTGCCGATGCGGTGACCGAAGACGACATGATTTTCGATATCGGCCCGGACTCTTCCGCAGCACTGGGTGACATCCTGAAAAACGCCAAGACCATTATCTGGAACGGCCCGGTGGGCGTGTTTGAGTTTGACCAGTTTGGCGGCGGTACCGAGCGTCTGTCCAAGGCGATTGCCGAGAGCGACGCCTTCTCCATTGCTGGCGGTGGTGACACCCTGGCGGCGGTCGACAAGTACGGCATCGCCGAGCAGGTCTCCTATATTTCTACTGGGGGTGGCGCTTTCCTGGAATACGTGGAAGGCAAGGTGCTGCCGGCAGTGGCGATGTTGGAAAGCCGCGCCGCGGAGTAGTCCGCAAAGCCCCGTGTTGTGCGGGGCGAAAGTTGAACGATGTTTTCAGGGTGGCTGAATCACCCTGCTCCCCGATTCAGATTTAACGCACCCGGCAGCATGCCGGGGCTGACACCAAATTAAAAAGAGATGCGACCGGAGCTTTGCTTCAGGAATCGCACGCCTCAGTGGGTCGAAAATGGCCCGCTAACCCAAAACTGCTAAATATCGACGAGAAAGGGTTTTTTCATGGCTTTAATCAGCTTGCGTCAATTGTTGGACCACGCTGCCGAGTTCGGCTACGGCGTGCCTGCGTTCAACGTCAACAATCTGGAGCAGATGCGCGCCATTATGGAGGCGGCCGAACAGACCGACTCCCCGGTGATCGTGCAGGCTTCCGCCGGTGCGCGTAAATATGCCGGCGCACCCTTCCTGCGCCACCTGATTCTGGCGGCGGTGGAAGAGTTCCCGCACATCCCGGTGGTGATGCACCAGGACCACGGCACCAGCCCGGCCGTATGTCAGCGCTCGATCCAGCTGGGCTTCAGCTCGGTGATGATGGACGGTTCGCTGATGGATGACGGCAAGACCCCGGCATCCTACGAGTACAACGTGGATGTCACTCAGCGCGCGGTGGAAATGGCCCACGCCTGTGGTGTGTCTGTGGAAGGCGAGCTCGGCTGCCTGGGTTCCCTGGAAACCGGTATGGCCGGTGAAGAGGATGGCGTAGGTGCGGAGGGCAAACTGTCCCACGACCAGCTGCTGACCGATCCGGAAGAAGCGGCAGACTTCGTGAAGCAGACGCAGGTAGACGCGCTGGCAATCGCCTGTGGCACCAGTCACGGTGCATACAAATTTACCCGCCCGCCCACCGGTGACATTCTCGCGATCGATCGCATCAAGGAAATTCACGCACGGATCCCGGATACCCACCTGGTGATGCACGGTTCTTCCTCTGTGCCGCAGGAGTGGCTGGCGGTCATCAACGAGTTTGGTGGTGAGATTCCGGAAACCTACGGTGTTCCGGTTGAGCAGATTTGCGAAGGCATCAAGTACGGTGTGCGCAAGGTGAATATCGATACCGATTTGCGTCTTGCCAGTACCGGTGCGGTTCGTCGTTTCCTGGCCCAGAACCCCTCCGAGTTTGACCCGCGCAAATTCCTGAAGGCGACTACCCAGGCCATGAAAGATATCTGTGTTGCCCGTTACGAAGCGTTTAACACCGCCGGTAACGCCAGCAAGATCAAGCCGATTAGCCTGGATGCCATGTCCCAGCGCTACGAAAAAGGCGAGCTGGTACCCAAGATCAATTGATCGAAAGTGCTTAGCTGAAAGGGCGACCCAAATTATCTGGAATTGGGGTCGCCCTTTTTTATTGAAAAATGCAGTACCATGGGGTCATGGAACTGCTGAAAGATCTCAATGTCGTTGATACCAGTCCGGTGATTCGCCGTCCGGACTATTCCGCGTTGCGCAGCCAACTGCCGCAGTTGGATTTTTCCTGTAGCCAACCCCTGCCGGAAGCGGTGATTTCCTACCGTAATTTTTATCGACTCCAATTCTCCGAGGCCTGTGCCACCGGCATCGGCACCTTCAAGTCCACCGGGTTTGAGCTGGTTGCCCAGTACTGGTTTGTCGATAACCCCAAGGGCACGTTATTTATCTGTCACGGCTACTTTGATCATACGGGTATTTACGGTTCCGCCATCCGCTTTGGCCTGGAGCGTGGCTATAACGTGGTGATTGTGGATTTTCCCGGGCACGGACTGTCCAGTGGCGAACCCGTGGCCATCGATACTTTTCTGCAGTACCGCGAAGTGCTGGAAGCCTTGTTGAGCAAGGCCAGAAATAAAATGCCGGAACCCTGGCACGGCATGGGGCAGAGTACCGGCGGCGCGACCTTGCTGAGTTATTTACAATTCAGTTTGTGGCAGCCGTTCGACAAGATCATGCTGTTGGCACCGCTGGTACGCCCGGCCAACTGGCACCTGCGCAAATGGGTGTATTACCTCGGGCGTTTTCTGATGCCGCACCCCAGCCGCGGATTTAACATCAATACCCACGACGCGGAGTTTGCTCGTCGTCAGGCCTTGCGTGACCCGTTGCAATCGCCGGTTATGTCGATTCGATGGCTGGGCGCCATGGTGGACTGGTTAAAGGTGTTCCCGAAAACCAACCGCAACCCCAAGCCCATTCTGGTGGTGCAGGGCACCGATGATAAAACCGTGGACTGGCGCTACAACATGGGCGTGATCGCAGACCGTTTCCCCAATAGTAAGCGCGTTATCGTGCGTGGTGCGCGCCATCAGATGATCAACGAAACCCAGCCCTACCGCGATCAGATCATCGATGCGCTCGAGCAGTGGCTAGCGGACTAGCGGTTTCGAGCGCTCTTTTCACAATCCTTCTTCAAGTTCATGCCTGTTGGCGGCGACGGTGTCGCCGCCGCTGCATCAGTGCGTCTGCGGAATAAAAGATCAGCGCCACCCACACAAAGGCAAAAGTGATCAGCTTGGTGCTATCCATCGGCTCCTTGTAGATCACGATGGCGAAGATAAACATCAGGGTCGGCCCGATATATTGCAGGAAGCCCAGGGTGGATAGGTTCAGCCGCCGCGCCGCGATATTGAACAGCAGCAGTGGCGTCAGGGTAACGGGGCCGGCGGCTATCAGCAGTAGGTTCATTTGCCAGCTGTTGTTGAGCAGGTTGCTGGTGGGGCTGCTGCTCCAGAACAGGAAGCCGAGTGCCAGTGGCAGCATGAACAGTGTTTCCACGGTCAGACCGGTGAGGCTGTCCACGGGCGTTTTTTTACGCACCAGGCCGTAGAGGCCGAAAGTCAGCGCAACGCCCAGGGCCACCAGTGGCAGGCGCCCGTAACTCCATATTTCATAGGAAATACCCACCGCCGCCAGGCATACCGCAAACCATTGCAAAGGTCGCAGCCGCTCGCCCATGGCTACGACACCGAGCAGCACGCTGAAAATCGGGTTGATGTAATAGCCGAGGCTGGCATCCAGGATATGATCGCTATTGATCGCCCAGATAAAGATCAGCCAGTTACAGGTAATCAGGGCGGTAGTGATCAGCAGCGCGATGACCGTTTTGCGCGTGCGCAGTACCTCGCGCAACCCGGTAAGCTTGCCCAGCACCGCCAGCATGATCAGCGCCAGTACCAGCGACCAGATACTGCGATGGCTGAGAATCTCCATTGCCGACAGGTCGTCCAGCAGCTTGAAGTACAACGGTGCGACGCCCCAGATAAAATAGGCACCGATGCCGGCAAGCAGGCCTGTCGCGGCGGAGTCTGAGTTGTGATTTTTCACGGGTATTACCTATGCTTCGCGGTTGGTATTGCGTAGCAGCAATGGGTACAGAGTCGGCTGAGTCGGGGATCGCCCGGAGATGCCGTAAACCATCTGTCTGGAGCACAATAAAGAAACCCGGGGTACTGTAGATTTACAGTAGCACCCGGGTTTTGGCGGAGTGTAACAGACGCCGGCGGCGCCCGTTAGCGATGTCGAGCGTGTGCGCTTAGAACAGTACGCGGCAGCGCAGAGTGCCGGGGATGTTCTTCAGTTTTTCCAGCGCCAGATCAGAGTATTCCGCGTCGACATCGATCACCACGTAGCCGACAGTCTCGTTGGTTTGCAGGAACTGCGCGGAGATGTTGATTCCATTGTCGGAAAACACCTGGTTGATCGCGCCGAGTACGCCGGGCACATTTTTGTGGATGTGCAGCAGGCGGTGAGCGCCGGCGTGGCCGGGCAGGGCGACTTCCGGGAAGTTCACAGAGCTGGTGGTGGTGCCATTGTCGGAGTAGAGCGCCAGTTTGTCGGCCACTTCCACGCCGATGTTTTCCTGTGCTTCGACGGTAGAGCCGCCCACGTGCGGGGTCAGCAGGGCATTGTCGAGACCGCGCAGTGGCGACTGAAACTCGTCGTCGTTGCCGCGTGGCTCCACCGGGAATACGTCGATGGCGGTACCGGCGAGGTGGCCACTCTTTAATGCTTCCGCCAGCGGCTCGATTTCCACCACGGTGCCGCGGGAGGCGTTCAGCAGGATGGCGCCTTTCTTCATTTTGGCAATCTGCTCGGCGCCAATCATCCACTTGGTGGAAGGTAGCTCCGGCACGTGCAGGGAGACCACGTCGGACTGCGCCAGCAGTTCGTCCAGGCTGTTGACCTGGCTGGCGTTACCCAGCGGCAGCTTGGTGACTACGTCGAAGAAGATTACGCGCATGCCGATGCCTTCGGCCAGTACCGAAGTCTGAGAGCCGATGGCGCCGTAACCGATGATGCCGAGAGTTTTGCCGCGCGCCTCATAAGAGCCCACAGCGGACTTTTTCCAGCCGCCGCGGTGGCACACGATATTCTTCTCGGGGATACCGCGCAGCAGCATAATGGCTTCAGCGATCACCAGTTCGGCTACGCTTCGGGTGTTGGAGTAGGGCGCATTGAATACCGCAATACCCAGGTCGGTAGCGGCTTCCAGGTCTACCTGGTTGGTGCCGATACAGAAGCAA
The DNA here is from genome assembly GCF_049800935.1 of Microbulbifer sp. S227A. Classification (NCBI taxonomy): domain Bacteria; kingdom Pseudomonadati; phylum Pseudomonadota; class Gammaproteobacteria; order Cellvibrionales; family Microbulbiferaceae; genus Microbulbifer; species Microbulbifer sp. S227A. The sequence continues at coordinate 58,361 of NZ_JBNAFZ010000013.1, forward strand.
CCCACCGCGATGAGCTTGGGCGCATGCTCGAGCACTTTGCGGGTCAGTTGGGTGCGCGAGCGAATCCCGACAAAGTGGGCATCGGCAATCTTCTCGATCAGCTGGTCTTCCGGCAGCGCGGTTTTGATATATTCCACGTTGGTGTAACCACGGGAAGACAGCAGGTCCACGGCGGACTGGTGTACACCTTCCAGTAACAGGATGCGGATTTTGTCTTTCTGAAGAGATTGTTTTTGGTCAGAACTGGGCGGCGCCATATCGGGTCTCTTGGCCGTGCGCGATGAAGATTGGTCGCGGCGGGTTAAAGAAAAATCGGTTGGGGCTCACCGGGTACCGGCGAGGGCGGCATCATACCACAAGGGCTTTCCAAAGCTTTATACGCAATATCTATCCTAGCTATCGAATCTGGTTATGTATCAACACGAATTTACCTGTCATACCCCCGTTAACCTGCCGCTCGGCAAAGTCGTGTGTGTTGGACGCAACTATGCGGCCCACGCGGAGGAGCTGAATAACCCGATTCCGGATGAGCCGCTGCTGTTTATCAAGCCGGCGACCTCGGTGGTGCCGATGGCGCAGCCGGTTCATCTTCCCCGTGGCCGCGGTAGCTGCCATTTTGAGGGGGAGCTGGCGCTGTTGATTGGCGAACGCCTGACCGATGCCAACCCCGGCGATGTACCAGGGGCGATTGCCGGGCTGGGATTGGCGCTGGACCTCACGCTGCGGGAGTTGCAGTCGGACCTGAAAGGCAAGGGGCAGCCGTGGGAAAAAGCCAAGGGGTTTGATGGCGCCTGCCCGCTATCGCCGTTTGTGAAGCTGGACTGGTTGCCGGATTGGGACAACCTGACTTACACCTTGTGGCTGAATGACGAGATCCGTCAGCGGGGCAAGTCCAACCATATGCTGACGCCGATTCTGGATCTGGTGGCGTATATCAGTGAGTACTTCACCCTGATGCCGGGAGATGTGGTGCTGACCGGCACGCCGGCGGGTGTGGGGGAGTTGTTGGTTGGGGACCGGATTGCGATGGGGTTGGAAGAGGACTGGCTTCGTTGTGAGACTGAGGTGCTTTGAGGTTTTTGAGCTGATTCTGGGACGCCGATACTTCTGCTTCGCTTAGACCAGTTGCACTTCGTAGTGCGTCCGGTTAGGGCGAAGGTTGTGACGCCGGGTAGGCTTTTGCGAGACCCTCTAAAACAAGGATGTTTTAGAGGAGCCCCCAGGGATGGGTTCACGGCGTGTCTCGCAAAAGCCTACCCGGCGGCGCAACCGCCACAAGGGTATTACAAGCGGTAGCTGACCGAAGTCATCGCCTTAGAAACCAGTGTCATCAAACCTTTAACCGGGCCGGGGAAGCGTGCCCCGCCGGCATCCAGTGCCGCATGTTGATGCTTGGCCTCATCCACCAGCATCTGCTCCACCATCGCGCGGCTCTTTTCATCCTGCTCAGGCAGTTCCTGTAGATGGCCTTCCAAGTGCTTGCACACCTGTTCCTCGGTGGCGGCGAGGAAGCCGAGGCTGACCTTATCACCGATCTTGCCGGCGGCAGCGCCAATACCGAAGGACATGCCGTACCAGAGTGGATTGAGCACGCTGGGGCGGCTGCCCAGTTCATCCAGACGTTGCTCGCACCACGCCAGGTGGTCGATTTCTTCGTCCGCGGCGTGTTCCATTTCGGCACGCACCTCAGGCAATTTGGCGGTCAGCGCCTGGCCCTGGTACAGGGCCTGGGCGCAGACTTCACCGCTGTGATTGACCCGCATCAGCCCCGCCGCATGGCGGCGTTCACTGTCGGAAAGCTCTGCTTCATCTACTGCTTTGGCAGGTGATGGGCGCTCGTGACAGGGGGAGCCGGGGCTCAGGGTGCGCAGGGCGCGATCCGCCTGCAACAGCAGGCGGTCGAGTCCGGTCAATTGGCGGTGACTGCTCAAGGTGCGTTCCTCGTTAGCTTCTTATTGGCATCGTTTCGCTCAGACAATTAGGCTTCGGTCGGCTGTTCGCGCTCGATTGCACGGTAACCGATGTCTTTGCGGTAGAAGACGCCTTCCCAGTAGATCTTGCTGGCGCACTCGTAGGCGTTCTTTTGCGCGTCGGCCACGGTATCACCCAGTGCGGTGGCGCAAAGTACGCGGCCGCCGCTCGTTACCACGCGTTCGCCGTCAAGCGCCGTGCCTGCCTGGAAGATTTTGGCGTTTTCGCTGTCCGCCTTGTCCAGACCGGAAATCGCATCACCCTTGCGGTAGCTGCCGGGGTAGCCATGGGCGGCCAGTACGACGCCCAGTGCCGGGCGGGAATCCCACTCTGCGGTGACCTGATCCAAGCGCTTTTCTACCGCGGCCATACACAGGTCCACCAGGTCGGACTTCAGGCGCATCATGATCGGCTGGGTTTCCGGGTCGCCGAAGCGGCAGTTGTATTCGATGACCTTGGGGGTGCCCTCTTCGTTGATCATCAGGCCCGCGTACAGGAAACCGGTGTACGGCATGCCTTCGGAGGCGAGGCCTTTCACGGTGGGCTCGATGACTTCGTCCATGATGCGCTGGTACACGTCGTGAGTCACTACCGGAGCTGGGGAGTAGGCACCCATGCCGCCGGTGTTGGGGCCGGTGTCGCCATCGCCAACACGCTTGTGATCCTGGCTGGTGGCCATCGGCAGGATGTTTTCGCCGTCCACCATGACGATGAAGCTGGCTTCTTCGCCGGTGAGGAACTCTTCGATCACGACGCGGCAGCCGGCGTCGCCGAAGGCGTTGCCGGAGAGCATATCGCGCACGGCCAGCTCGGCCTGTTCTACGGTTTCGGCAACGATCACGCCTTTGCCCGCGGCCAGGCCGTCGGCCTTAACTACGATAGGTGCGCCCTGCTCACGGATGTACTCGATGGCGGGCTCGATTTCGGTGAAGTTCTGGTAGGCAGCGGTGGGGATGGCGTGGCGCTCGAGGAATTCCTTGGTGAAGGCTTTGGAGCCTTCCAGCTGGGCGGCAGCTTTTTCCGGGCCGAAGATGTTGTGGCCGCGGCTGTTAAAGAAGTCCACGATGCCGTCTACCAGCGGGGCTTCGGGGCCGACGATAGTGAGGTCGATGCCTTTTTCTTCCACCAGATCAGAGAGGGCGGAGAAGTTGTCGACGCCAATGTTGACGTTCTGCAGTTTGGGCTCGTGGGCGGTGCCGGCGTTGCCCGGTGCGACGAAGACGGTGTCTACGGCGGGGTTTTGGGCGGCCTTCCAGGCCAGTGCGTGTTCGCGGCCACCAGAGCCGATTACCAGGATGTTCATTCTTGAGTTTCCCCGTGCCTGTGTTTTAGGTGGGCTAGTTTAGCATTCAGATGAGGTCAACTGCTGCTCTACTGGCTTCAGGGGAAAAGTACCTGACCAGTCCGTGGCGGGGCTATGGCTGGCGGCCTTTCGCGAGACACGCCGTAAACCCATCCCTGGGGGCTCGGCTGCGGCCATCCAGGCCGCAGACGGTCTCGCGAAAGGCC
>NZ_JBNAFZ010000013.1:61850-94155 GCF_049800935.1 Microbulbifer sp. S227A
ACCCCCGCCCGCCTCGCTCCCCCCCAACCCCCGCCAGCCACAGCCCCTTCACGTCTGACTCTGCAGGTTGTTTACTGCAGAGTCATTACAACAGTCGTCGTTTGTGTGACGTTATCAGTGACGGAAGTGACGCATTCCGGTAAATACCATCGCCATGCCATGCTCGTCGGCTGCAGCGATTACTTCTTCGTCACGCATGGAGCCACCGGGCTGGATGACGGCGCTGATACCTACCTTGGCGGCGTTATCGATGCCGTCGCGGAAGGGGAAGAAGGCGTCAGATGCCATAACCGCGCCTTTTACTTCGAGGCCGGCGTGCTCGGCTTTGATCGCGGCGATGCGCGCGGAGTTCACGCGGCTCATCTGGCCGGCGCCAACGCCGATGGTGCGGCCGTCTTTGGCGTAGATGATGGCGTTGGATTTAACCATCTTGGCCACTTTCCAGGCGAACAGCAGTTCGTCCAGCTGCTCTGCGGACGGCTGTACTTTGGTGACCACCTTGAGGTCTTCCTTGGCCACCATGCCATTGTCTTTTTCTTGTACCAGCAGGCCACCGGTTACGCGCTTGTAGTCGAAGGCGGCGGGGCGCTCTGAGGTCCATTCGCCGCATTCCAGCAGGCGGACGTTTTTCTTGGCGGATACGGCCTGGGCGGCTTCGGCGCTGACCTTCGGGGCGATGATGACTTCGGAGAACTGCTTGTCGACGATCAGCTGGGCAGTCTCTAAGTCCAGTTCGCGGTTGAAGGCGATGATGCCGCCGAAGGCGGATTCCGGGTCGGTGGCAAAGGCCAGTTCGTAAGCGGTCTTGATGTCCGCAGCGACGGCAACACCACAGGGGTTGGCGTGCTTGACGATGACACAGGCCGGCTCGTCGAACAGTTTGACGGTTTCCAGGGCGGCGTCGGTGTCGGCGACGTTGTTGAAGGACAGTTCCTTGCCCTGCAGCTGGCTGGCGGTGGATACGGAGGCTTCGGTTGCATCTGCTTCTACGTAGAAGGCCGCTTTCTGGTGCGGGTTCTCGCCGTAGCGCATGTCCTGGGCTTTCTCGAACTGGGTGTTGAAGGTGTTCGGGAACTCGCGGGCTTCGTTCTTGGTGTTACGCGCGCCGAAGTGGTTGGCGATCATACCGTCGTACTGCGCGGTGTGTTCGAACGCCTGCACCATCAGGTCATAGCGGGTTTCGTAACCGAGCGCGCCGTCGTTGGCTTTCATCTCTTCGATCACGGTGTCGTAGCTGTGGGCATTAACCACGATGGCCACATCTTTGTGGTTCTTGGCCGCGGAGCGGACCATGGTGGGGCCGCCGATGTCGATGTTTTCGATGGCGGTGGGCAGGTCGCAGTTGGGGTCAGCGACGGTGGCCTTGAACGGGTACAGGTTCACCACAACCATATCGATGGGCTTGATGCCGTGTTCGTCCATTACCGCGTCGTCTTTGCCGCGACGGCCCAGGATGCCGCCGTGCACTTTCGGGTGCAGGGTCTTAACGCGACCGTCCATCATTTCCGGGAAGCCGGTGTAATCGGAAACTTCCACAACCGGGATGCCGGCTTCGCCCAGCTGGCGGTATGTACCACCGGTAGAGAGGATCTCTACGCCCATGGCGGAGAGTTCACGGGCGAACTCCACAATGCCGGTTTTATCGGAAACGCTGATCAGCGCGCGGCGAACGGCCACCTTGTCAGTCATATCGCATCGTCCATTCAGATGTGTAAAGAGCAGGTTAAAAACGTTGGAAATACAAATAGCGAGGGGGGATGAGCTCGGCTCATCCCCCCTCGTCGAATTTTTGCCGCCCAGGATATGGCTGCCTGGAGCGGTTGGCTGCCTTACAGCAGGCCGTAGCGCTTAAGCTTCTTGCGCAGGGTGCCCCGGTTGAGGCCCAGCAGCTGCGCTGCGCGGGTCTGGTTGTGGCGGGTGTGCTTCATCACCACTTCCAGCATAGGCGCTTCAATCTCAGACAGCACCATATCGTACACGTCGGTTACCATCTGTCCGTCCAGGTGGCGGAAGTAGTTTTCCATCGCGTGCTCAACCGCATCGCGCAAAGCTTGCGGCTGCTGTAGTTGAGTCTGGCCCCCAGTGGACACCACATCGCTGGTATCCGGAATTAATGCTTCGTTAGTCATGCCGCTTTTGCCCCTCTAGTTATTCGGCGTTCAAACCACTCACGAACGCTGGCATGTTGTGCTTCTGCGCTATCTATTCGGTTAAAGGTCTTACGAAACTCCTCGCTGTCCGCGAGTGTTTTTACGTACCAACCCACATGCTTACGGGCGATACGTACCCCCATAACCTCACCGTAGAAACGGTGCAGTTCACTCAAGTGAGTGATTAATATATCCCTGACTTCATCCAGTGAGGGCTCCGGTAGATGCTCCCCCTTTGCGAGGTAGTGAGCAATCTCCCGAAATATCCATGGACGTCCCTGAGCCGCACGGCCAATCATGACCGCTTTGGCGCCGGTGTAGTCCAACACCTTGCGGGCCTTCTCCGCGCCAGTTATGTCGCCATTGGCGAAGACAGGTATCTTCACCGCTGACACAATCTCGGCAATGGTATCGAATTCGGCCTGACCATGGTAGCCACAGGCGCGGGTGCGTCCGTGAACTGCCAGTGCAGAAATTCCGAAATCTTCGGCCATCTTGGCCACCGTTACCCCGTTGCGGGAATCCGGGCACCAGCCAGTGCGAATTTTCAGCGTCACTGGAACCGGTACCGAGGAAACCACCGCCTGCAGGATATCGGCGACCAGTTTCTCATCACGCAGCAGGGCAGAACCCGCTGCTTTTTTGCACACCTTCTTTGCGGGGCAACCCATGTTGATGTCGATGATCTGGGCGCCGCGCTCGACGTTTGCACGCGCGGCGTTGGCCATCATCTCTGGGTCACCACCGGCAATTTGCACCGAAATCGGCCCCGCCTCGCCGGCGTGGTTCAGGCGCATACGGGATTTGCGGCTGTTCCACAGACTGGTGTCGGAGGTGACCATCTCGGATACGACCAGACCTGCGCCGAGCTCGCGGCACAATTTGCGGAAGGGGCGATCGGTAACGCCGGCCATGGGCGCCAGGATAACTGGCGCTTCGATGTTATAGGGGCCTATGGCGAAGCTGCTTAGCAGTTCCGTGGGCAACGCACCCTCCCGCGGGTTTGGTCTCATCAGGTGTCAAAGAGCCGCCTATGATAGCGGCTGCCCGCCCACTGGAAAAGCGAAAAAGCGCTCAAATTGGTCGATGGCTGGCCGTTTGGGACGAACTTTGTGCAACAGTTTGTAGCAATATGCGCCACCGCACGTATTTTGCGTCTTCTGTTACGACCGGGCTATGTTCGCAGTGGGCTCAGTTCGGGGCGATACGCAGCTCGTAATTCACCGCGTCCGCGCCCGGGTCGACGATATCCAGCGCGATATGCACCGGGTTACCGGCGGGCATCAGGCGCCGGCCAGATAGTTCGCCGCGCAGGTAATCTTGCGGGCTAAACCGGCGGCTCGCCACCGGGCTGTTCTTCAGGTCAGTGAAGCGCAGCTGCAGGCTGGGGAAGGGCTGGTCGAACGGTGCGCGATTGAGCAGTACCGCCTCCACGGCAAGGGCGCCAGGGATCGTGGGGTGGCTGCGCACCACCAGATTGGCGGTGTGAATGGCATTGATGTCCACCTGCGGCGGCAAGGTGCAACCGATGTACGGGCAGACCTGGGCGTAGAGGTTGCGCCAGGGCTCACGCTTGCTGAGGGTGTCGAAGCCGAAGTAGGCGGTTTGCCCCGCCAACCCGAATATCAGCAGCAAGCTGCCGAGGGTCCACAGCCAGGTGGGAACGATATGGTGTCGCTTGGGCTGCCACGACATCTCAATTGGCGCGGCGCCGATGGATGAGATCAGCTGGTCCTTGGGCAGCAGCGGTGCCGATTCCAGCTGGCCGGAATCCAGATGGCGCGCATTCAGTTCCGTCAGGTCCAGTTGTGCATCCGTCAGGCTGCCGGGTTGATCGTCCGGGTGCAGAGAGAAATCATCAGCCGGAGAGGCGAGCAATTCGTCATGACCGGGTGTACCGGTACCATCTGTCGCTTCGAACTGCTCGGCGAACAGGTCATCGGCCGACTGCGTGGCGCGGCGATGGCGGGTGTTGCTGGACTCTTCCCGGGCCATTTCTTCCGCCCAGGGATTGTCGGGGGTATCGCCAATCCGGTCGAGGTCGTTGTTCAGGTCCAGCAGGTCGCGCTGCTGGTCATCGTCTTCTTCGCTACCGAGTTCCTGCCACTGCTGCTCACCAAAGGCGTCGTCGATCAGCGGGTTTTCGTCGTTCTTTTTGTCAGAGGTGGCGGCTTGTGCCGGCTGTTTCGGCGCAGCTTTAGCGGATCTGGGTAGATCTTCTTTCCCTGCCTGGTTATCGCCATCCAGGTCGATATCGTCGTGAATCAGAAAATCGTCGTCTTCCAGCAGTTCTTCTATGGCCTTTTTGTTGGCCGGCTGCGGATCGTCCTCGTTGAATACGATATTTTCGTCAGCGCGGAATACTTGCAGGCAGGAGCCACAGCGCACGGCACCGCGGGCGGCGCGCAGCTGCGGTTCGCTGACGTGAAACGAGGTGCTGCAGTGGGGGCAGCGGGTAACCAATTGCGACATGGGTTTCGACGATTATTGCTTTGGCGTGGGAGTTTATCAGTCGTGGGGCCCGCCGCGTAGCCCGAGGAGTCTCGGTTGCGGCGTAGTGCACCCAATGATTTATCGGACTCTGGTTCCGCTCAAGCGTACCCACTCTTCCTTTTCGCCATCTGCGTCGAAATCGATCCACTGGCTGTAGGCTGCTTTCACTTTCTCTGACTGGCTCGCCAGAATCCCGGACAGGCAGATGCGTCCACCGACCTTGGTGCGCTCCACCAGCTGCGGCGCCAGCTCAACCAGCGGGCCGGCAAGGATGTTGGCGAGCATAATGTCCGCGCTGGCATCTGCCGGCGTCTTCTCCGGCAGGTAAACCGGGAACCGCTCGGGCTCGAGGCCATTGCGCACGGCATTGTCGCGACTGGCAATCAGAGCCTGCGGGTCGATATCCGTACCCAGGGCACTTTCGGCACCCAATAAGATGGCGGCGATACCGAGGATGCCGGAGCCGCAGCCGAAGTCGATGGCAGTCTTGCCCTGCACGGATTCACCGGCGAGCCACTGCAGGCACAGGAAGGTAGTCGGGTGAGTGCCGGTACCGAACGCCAGGCCCGGATCGAGGATGATATTAACGGCCTCTGGTGCGGGCGGTTCGCACCAGCTGGGGCATATCCACAGGTTCTCGGCGCACTGGATGGGCTTGTAGTTGCTCATCCACTCCCGCTCCCAGTCCTTGTCTTCGAGCTGCTCCCAGCGGGCGTTGGGGAGGAGTTCACACAGGAATGAGGCGGCTTTGGCTTCGGTTACGCCGGTGTCGACCTCGGCATCGAACAGGCCGGTGACGAGGGTTTCGTCCCACAGGGGCGTCTCGCCGAGGCCGGGTTCGAGGATGGGCTGGTCGGCATTGTCTTGCAGGGTGACGGAGACGGCGCCGGCGAACAGCAGAGCATTTTCAATCTTCTCGGCTTGTTCGCGGTTGGTGTTTACTCGTAGCTGGAGCCAGGGCATTAGATGTTATCCGGAGTTTTTGGTTTTGAAGTGCTTGGGTGGCTCGTGGCGGCTCCGCTGTTGTTGGGGCTTTGCGGGACGCGCCGTAAACCCATCCATGGGGGCTCGGCTGCGGCCGTCCTGGCCGCAGACGGTCCCGCAAAGCCCCAACAACAGCGGAGCCTTCGATTCGAACTTGGGTGCATTCTACTAGAGAGCGTGAGCTTACAGGGTAGGAAAGGTAAGTCTGAAGGCAAAGTGCCGGGGAAAGGCTTTCAAAAGCGTCGGCGACAGGGACGTCGCCGACGCAGCGTACAGGGATGTATTCACAGCGGTTTTGAAAGCCTTTCCCCGGTGCTTTGGCGCCACCGGATTGGCTTCAAACCCTCGAAAGAATTACTCGAGTCCGAGCTTCTTCTCTAGGTAGTGAATGTTCACCCCACCCTTGGCAAATTCCGCATCCCGAACCAAGTCTTCCTGCAAAGGAATGTTGGTTTTGATACCGGTGATGATGGTTTCGCTGAGGGCGACACGCATCCGCGCCAGTGCGGTTTCACGGTCTTCCGCGTGGGTGATGATCTTGGCGATCATGGAATCGTAATTGGGCGGTACCGAGTAGCCCGCGTACAGGTGGGAGTCCACACGTACGCCCAAACCACCGGGTGCGTGGAAATTTTCCACCTTGCCCGGGCTCGGGAAGAAGGTCTTCGGGTCTTCTGCGTTAATGCGACACTCGAACGAGTGGCCGGTGATCTTGATGTCTTCCTGTTTGAAGGAGAGCTTCTCACCCGCACATACGCGGATCTGCTCTTTAATCAGGTCAACGCCAGTCACCATTTCCGATACCGGATGCTCAACCTGAATACGGGTGTTCATCTCGATGAAATAGAAGCGCTCGTTTTCGTACAGGAATTCGAAAGTGCCCGCACCGCGGTAGCCGATATCAATACACGCCTGCACACAAGAGTCCTGCACTTCCTTGCGCACCGCATCCGGAATGCCCGGTGCTGGCGCTTCTTCCAGAACCTTCTGGTGGCGACGTTGCAGTGAGCAATCGCGATCACCAAAATGCACGGCGTTACCCTGCCCGTCGGACATCACCTGGATCTCCACGTGACGCGGATTCTGCAGGAATTTCTCCATATAGACGGTGCTGTCGCCAAACGCTGCAGCGGCTTCGGACTTGGTTACCGCGATGGAATTTACCAGCGCGCCTTCGCTGTGTACCACGCGCATACCGCGACCACCACCACCGGCAGCCGCCTTGATGATGACCGGGAAACCAATCTTGCGCGCGATTTCCAGGCAGCGTTCACCGTCGTCCGGCAGCGGGCCGTCAGAACCGGGTACCGTAGGTACGCCGGCTTTCTTCATCGCGGCGATTGCGGAAACCTTGTCGCCCATTAGGCGAATCACGTCCGCGTCCGGGCCAATAAAGGTAAAGCCGCTTTTCTGTACCTGCTCGGCGAAATCCGCATTCTCAGCGAGGAAGCCGTAACCTGGGTGCACCGCCACCGAATCGGTGATTTCCATCGCCGCGATGATCGCGGGGATATTCAGGTAGCTCTGGGGGGATGGGTTGGGGCCGATACATACGGCTTCATCCGCCAGGCGTACGTGCTTGAGGTCGCGGTCGACCTGTGAGTGCACCGCAACCGTGGCGATGCCCATTTCCTTACAGGCGCGCAGCACCCGCAGGGCAATCTCGCCGCGGTTGGCAATCAGAATTTTTTCAAACATGCGTAAACGCCCCCGCTCAAGAAATAACGACGAGCGGCTGGTCGAACTCTACCGGTTGGCCGTCTTCTACCAGAATTGCCTCAATGGTACCGGCCTTGTCCGCTTCAATCTGGTTCATCATTTTCATGGCTTCAACGATGCAGATGACGTCGCCAACTTTTACCTGCTGGCCAACCTTCACGAAAGGATCGGCACCTGGGCTGGAGGCTGCATAGAAGGTACCAACCATTGGGGACTTAACCGGGTGGCCAGTCAGTGCAGGGACCGCTTCTTCCGCGGGTGCGGCTGGTGCAGCGGCAGGCGCGGCGGGCGCCTGCGGTGCAACGGGCGCAGCGGCCATCGGCATTGCCATGTGTGGCATCTGTATCGCGGCGCCACTGGGGCCACGGCTGATGCGCACGGATTCTTCACCTTCTTTAATCTCCAGCTCGCCGATGTCGGACTCTTCGAGCAGTTCGATCAGTTTCTTGATTTTGCGGATATCCATAACAGTTCACTCTTGATCTTGTGTATACCGGTTCCCCGACACGCAGTCGGGAAATGAAAATCTTGTTCAGCCCAGTTGCTTGAGCGCAGCCCCCACGGCCAGCGTGTAGCTATCGGCGCCAAACCCACAAATCACGCCCTTGGCCAAATCGGACAGGTAGGAGTGATGGCGGAAAGACTCGCGGGCGTGCGGATTCGACAGGTGTACCTCGATAAACGGGATGGCTACACCGGCCAGGGCATCGCGCAGCGCCACACTGGTGTGGGTAAAGGCCGCAGGATTGATCACAATGATGTCCACCTTGTCGGCAAAGGCCTGGTGAATACGTGCCACCAGCTCACCTTCGTGGTTGCTTTGCAGGCTGTCGAATGCGCAGCCGGCCTCCGCACACTGCGCGCTGGCAGCTTCATCAATCTGGGAAAGGGTCGTGGAACCGTAGATTTCTGGCTCGCGGGTGCCCAGCAGGTTCAGATTGGGGCCGTGTAGCAAAAGCAGTTTAGCCATTCTGTGCCTCGGTAAAGCGCGCAAAATTGTGACTAAAATCGGGAAAAAGTCATGTAAGTTCCCGGAAAACCGCGTCACAAGGGGTGTTTGGCAAATTTCGCTTGGAGTTTGCCGTAAAAGTGACCCCCTGTCCATGCCTCAAATGACGAAAAAGAGACGTTGCGCGCAGTTCGCCGAAGTTAGCGACCTAATTGCCGTAGTTTTTCATGAAGAGGTGGCGTTTTCGCCAGCGTGAATGGCCACAATGGCGTTTTGGCCGAAAAGCGGGGTTCGGTTCTGCGGCGGCGGTTATAGCGAGGATGATGACGGCGAGGGAGATGGCGGAAGCGCTAGGGCAACCGATGAACGGCGCAGCTAGTTGGCTGCGCAGTAAGTTGGGGTTGCCGGTGGCGTCACCACCGGCAGTGGGGAGCTAGCGGGTGACGGACTCTGCGAGTCGCTCTTCGCTCACGGCGCTGTGCATAGCGGTTAGCAGACCGTCGCGGGTCAGGATTTGCGGCAGAATCTGTGGTTCACCGCCGCCCTCGGGAAACAGCAGGTATAGCGGTACGCTGGAGCGGCCATAGCGCGCGAGTAGCTCGGTGATTTGTGGGTCCTGGTTGGTCCAGTCTCCTTTCAGTGCGGTAATACCCAGATCTTCTACCGCCGCGGTAATGCGGTCGCTGGAAAGTACGACTTTTTCGTTCGCCAGGCAGGTGATGCACCAGGCTGCGGTCATATTGATCAGCACCGGGCGGCCTTCACTGCGCGCTGCTGCCAGAGCCTCTGGCGAGTAGGTCTGCCAGTAATCGCTTTTGTTCGCTTGAGACGGCTGGCCGGCATTGCTGTCGAGATTAGGCAGTACCCAAATGGCGCCGGCAACCGCGATCACCGCGGTGCTGGTGCGCAGCCAGGTCTTGCCAGTGGTGGCCGGGCGAGGCCACAGCCACAGGGCGAAGGCGATGGCGACCGCGCCGGCCAGAACCAGGGCAACACCGTCACTGCCGCTCTGGCGGCCCAGTACCCACAACAGCCAAACCGCGGTCAGGTACATGGGGAAGGCCAGCAGTTGCTTGAGCGTTTCCATCCAGGGGCCGGGGCGCGGCAGGCGCTGCGCCAGTGCGGGAATATAGGTAAGCAGCAAGAAGGGCGCCGCCATGCCGAAGCCGAGGGCGGCGAATACCGCGAGTGCCACTGGCGCGGGTTGGGTCACAGCAAAGCCCAGTGCCGAGCCCATCATGGGTGCCGTGCACGGGCTGGCCACGACGGTAGCCAGTGCGCCTGTGGAGAAGGAGCCGCCCAACCCTTTGCTTTCACTGTTGGCGCCGAGGCCCATCAGGCGACCACCGAGCTCGGTCAGTCCGGACAGGCTAAGACCCATGGCGAAAAACAGGTAGGCCAATGCCGCAACCACTACCGGTGACTGCAGCTGGAAGCCCCAACCGACGGCCTCCCCTGCGGTTCTGAGGGCCAGCATCAGAGTGGCAATCAGCAGGAAGGTTGCGACCACGCCCGCGGTGTAAGCCCAGCCGTGCAGTCGCTGGCGGTCGCCACTATTGGTAATGGTCAGCGCCTTAATGGACAACACCGGGAAGACGCAGGGCATCAGGTTCAGCAGCATGCCACCACCAAAAGCCAGCGCCATGGCCAGTAACAGGCTGGAGAAAAGGGTGCTGCCGGCGCTGCCGGCGAGGGGCGCAGAGCTGCCGCTTGGCGCACCGCCGGGACTAGAGCCCAGACCACCACTACCTTCGGCAGGAGTGGCGGTTTTTTGCACCAGATCCAGCTCAAAATTACGTGTTTGCGGCGGATAGCACAGGCCGGCATCCGCGCAGCCCTGATAGTTCACCTGCAGGCGGGCCTTACTGGTTCCCGCGGGCAGCGCCAGCGGAACTTCCAGCTGCCAGCGATACACTTCGGTTTCTTTTTCGAAATAGTCGTCCCAGATCACCTCGCCGCTTTCCAGCGAGAGCGGCAGTTCGGTTTTGTCTTCGCCGTTCAGTAGGTAGACCGATAGCTTGTCTCGGTACAGGTAATATTCCGGGGCGATTTGGAACAGGGCGGCCGCATCCGTGTCATTTAACAGGACGTCCAGCTGGTAGGCTTCGTCCACTGGCAGGAAGTCGTCCTGACCACCACTGAGCGCGGCGAACGGATTCTCCTGTTGTGCGCTTGCCGGAGCGCTCAGCAGCACGCTGCACAGCAATGCCGCCAGCAGAGCTATTGCGGCCCCCAGCTGGCTGAGTGGCGAGCGCTGCCTGTTCGACGGGTGGTGCGGATAAATTTCTCGCATGCCGGAAGTGTTCGCAGTCATCGGTAATAAAATTCTTTATAGTCGGGTCAGATTGGACTGTTATTGCAAGCCGTCGTTCCCCGGTTGCAGGGGGCGGGCTCAGGTTGGATTCTGGCGTTTGCCGCAACCTGTGCATGATTGCGCTGGCAGTATAACGGTGGTGTCGGTACAAAAAAACAACAGTTGCTCCAGTGGGTGACTGCTGCAGGGAGGTGGGTATCAGAAAGTTGAAGGCGGTCACTGTTTTCGCAACCGGTGCGGTTGTGCTGCTGGCAGGGTGTGCGACGCCGCCGCCTCCAGCGCCGCAAGTGGTCGTGCCACCGGCGCCCACGGGCCCCAGCCCGGAAGAGGTACGCCAGCGCACCATCCGCCACTTTCTGACGCGTGCGGAAGTGGCACAGCGCGAGGGGTTTATCACGATGCCGGCCGGTGCCAGCGCCTACGATTTTTATCTGCAGGTACTGCAACTGGACCCCGGTAATACCCAGGCCAAGGCGGGCATCCAGACCCTGGTGATGCATCAGGTGGACCGGGCGCGCGATGCCTTGCGCCGGCGGTCCTTCGGGCAGGTCAACAGCCTGCTAAATACGGCGGACGAAATTGCGCCCGGCAACCCCTTATCAGCGGAGGTGCGCGCGCAATTGCAGCGCGAGCAGCAGCGTGCCCGGCAGGATGTGACTTTGGACGGGCCCGGTGCACAGACTGTGGCACTGCCGCCAGCCGAGCTGTCGGCGCGCTCGGAGGCCATGGTGCAGATGCTCGCGACGACCGCCCAGCGTATCCAGCAGCATCAGTTGCGGGTGATTATTGTTGCGCGCGACGATGCAGAGGGGCGCTGGATCTACAGCCAGTTGCGCCAGGCGGTGCCCGGATACCGGGTTCGAGGCGACATAAAGCTCGGCAATCCACCGCGTTTACTGTTACAAAAGAGTCGTTAAGCCACGCGTGCCAGAGTGTGGGGTGGGCGTTTCGCAACCTATATCTATGGGGGGAGTCGATAATGAAAAATAATCACGCAGTGACTGGCCTGTTGCGGGGCATAGTTCTGCTGTCTTTGTTTGCTGCTGGCGCGATACACGCAAGCGAGTCGAGCGGCCAGCGGACTGTTGAGCAACTCAGCGCCGTCGGCTACGCCCGGGAAATGCCTCCGGGTGCGCCAATGGGGGCCGCCTACCTGGCGCTGCAAAATTTGTCCGCGAGCGAATATGTGCTTGAGCGCATCGAGTTGCCCGCCCATCCAGAGGGTCGTGTGGAGCTGCACACCACCCTGCATGAGGGTGGTGTAAGCAAGATGCGTGCTCTGGAGAAGCTCGCCTTGCCGGCGCAGGCTTCCATAGAGATGCGTCCCGGTGCCACGCATCTGATGGTGCATGGCGTGCGACTGAAAGCTGGAGCACAGCTGCCGGTGAAGCTCGTATTTGCTGACGGCAGCAGCTACCAATTCTCGCTTCCGGTATTGGGACCTAATGATGTACTGCCTGCGGGAATGAGCACGGAGGTGGAGCAGGAAGGTCATCATCACCATCACGGGCACCATGGGCATGGTTAACGTGTAACAGAATCCCTAACTGAAATATATATTGCCGCTGTTTGCGGCCCTTACTGATAAAAAAGGAGCCTTTTATGAAAACACTGCTTGCGATATTAGCAACAGGTTTTGCGGTCATGCTGGGTGGCTGTGCGCACAGCCCGGTGCAGGTTGAAATCAAGCCGCAGGTGAGCGTTGCCGTGGATAATATCGGAGCGGGTTATACCCTTTCCGCCCGTGGTGCCAATCAACTGAGCAACGACGGCCTCGGTTCGCTGGGTGGTATCTACTCCGATTCCTCAAATGTGACCCTGGCCAATAACATTGACCGGGCGATTGCCGATGCGCTGTATCAGGGGTTTGAAGCCTGGTCATTCCGCGCCGTGGAAGGCGGCGGCGATGTGCAGGTGGTAGCGACTCTAACCGACTTGCGCTACACCAGCCCGAACAAGCTCTATACCACCAAAGTCGACTCTGGCGCGGCGATTCAGCTGCAGGTCACGGTAAAGGGCGCTACATTTTTTGGTAATTACAGCACCAGTGGTAAAGACCGCAACCTGATCAAGCCGAGCAAGGAAGAGGTGCAGAGCACCA
Organism: Microbulbifer sp. S227A; assembly: GCF_049800935.1. Classification (NCBI taxonomy): domain Bacteria; kingdom Pseudomonadati; phylum Pseudomonadota; class Gammaproteobacteria; order Cellvibrionales; family Microbulbiferaceae; genus Microbulbifer; species Microbulbifer sp. S227A. Next base: position 74,561 of record NZ_JBNAFZ010000013.1, read on the forward strand.
TTAACCAGCTGCTGAGCGCTACTTTGCAGCGCGCGTTTGAAGATGAAAAATTAAAGTCGTTCTTGCGCCAGCACCTGTGATGGGTGGGGTTGGTTTTGTGCTGGCCTGAAAATATTTCCTAAAAGTTTGTGAATTTACACACAATTTGTAACAGGGAGTGCCCAAGGGTTACCGCGCCAGCGCGGAAATCGGTATTATTTTGAGAAGTTTGTTTTCGCTCGGAAATTGTCACCAATCCGGTGTACAGTTAATTCCGTACGCAATGCATTCGTTACGGTAAGTGGTTGCGCCGCTCTGAGCATCCTGGCATCTGGCCGTTGCCGTGTTGTAGAAGCGGGCCACTTGCACAGGCGATTGAACTGGATGTCCCTTGACTGAATTTGATTCTCAAAATGCCACCTTTCATGGTCAGCTCGATGCATCGACGCCTGATATGGCGCCCAGTGCACAGATGAGCCCGGCTGCTGCCGAACTGGCGCTGGCGGAAGTGGCCGATGGCGTAGTGATTACCGATCGTTATGGCCGCATCCGTTACAGCAACCCACTCGCTGGCGAGCTGTGCGGCAGCCTTGTGGGCTTGCTGCCCGGTCAGATTTTGTCGGAATGTCTCAGTCTTGAAGATGATGAGGGTGTGGCATTAGACCTGGCCCTAAATACAGGTGACGCTGCCGCGGAAGTGGTGCCAAGCCGTCGCGAGCTTCGCGCCAACTTGCGCAGGCAGGGGCAGCGGGGCGCGCACAGTGAGGCAGACCTGGTTGAAATCAGTGTTCAGATAAACAGTGTCAAAGACGGCGTGAGCCTGGATGGTTATGTCGTGGTTCTGCGGCACACGTCGGAAGCACGGCGTATTTCTTCCCGCCTCAGCTGGCAAAGCAGTCACGATACGCTCACGCGCCTTCCCAATCGTCAGACATTTGAGCAGGCCCTGCAGCAATTGCTCAATCGGGATGCCGGCCCGCGCCAGCATCATATCCTGCTGTATCTCGATGTCTATCAATTCAAAGTGGTCAACGACACCCTCGGCTACAACGCCGGCGACGCGCTGCTGGTCGCCATAGCAGGCATCCTTACCCAGTGTCTGGGCAAGAACGATTTATTGGGGCGCGTGGGCAGCGATGAATTTGCTCTGTTGCTCCGCGATTGCACGCTGGAAGAAGCCAAGCGTATCGTCACGCGCCTGCGCGAGGCGGTAAATGATTTTGTATTCGAGTGGGAAACCAGTGAAACCCACCCTGCCCTGTCCATCGGTGCGGTGAGTGTGGACGCCCATGCACCACCCTCCAGTCAGCTACTGGCAACTGCCAATGATGCGTGTAGTGCGGCCCGGGAACAGGGGCGCAACCGGGTGAAATTCTTTGGTGATTCGCGCAAAGCGCTGGAGAAACGCCGTGAGGGCACCTGGTTGGCAGAGATCCATGCGGCAATCCGCGATGATCGGCTGATGCTCTATCGCCAGCCCGTGGTCGCACTGCAGGAAAAAAACCGGATTCATCACTACGAAGTACTGGTGCGCATGCGTGGGCGCGATGGCGACATAATATCTCCGGGGCTATTTTTACCGGCCGCGGAACGCTACGGTATTATCGATGAACTGGATCGCTGGGTGATTCGCAAGATCTTCAAGTACATGGCACTTGAGCAGAGCAGCGGCGCGGTTGGTTTCCATTATGCGATCAATGTTTCCGGTATCAGCCTTGGTGATGAGTATTTTGCGGATTTTGTGCTGCGTGAGCTAACGGATACGGGCGTTGCGCCGTCGCGGGTACAGTTTGAAATTACCGAAACCAGTGCGATCAATAACCTGGATCGTGCGCTGATGTTTATTCACAAGTTGCGCGCGGCCGGCTGCAGTTTTGCGCTGGATGATTTTGGCCGCGGCGCTTCCTCACTGGCGTATTTGCGTCAGCTGCCGGTGGATTACCTGAAGATCGACGGCTCCTTTGTGCGCAATATGCTGGAGGATGAAATCGACAGTGCGATGGTGAGTACGGTGGACCACCTGGCCAAGCGTATGGGGATCAGCACCATTGCGGAATTTGCTGAAACTCCGGAGCTACTGGAGCGGCTGCGTTTGATGGGGGTGGATTACGCACAGGGGTTTGGTATTGCCGCTGCGGCCTGCCTGCCCGAGATCAGCGGGCCGCGCCCGACGTCTGTGGATTGATCGATTAATTGGCCGTTTGAGTAGCTCTGAATTTCCGGCGGTGGCGCCAAGGCGCTGGGCAAGGGTTTTCAGGGGCGGGCGAGGCGCCCCCCCCCTTTGTGAATACGTCCATCTACGCTGCGTCGGCGACATTCCTGTCGTCGATACACCTAAAAAGCCTTGTCCGGCGCTTTGTCTTCGTGTCTTGTTTCTTAGCTGCTCAAGCGTTTGCCGTTTGCTCCAGCAGTTCTTTGTGCTGCTCCGCGCGCAAGCGCGGACCATACTGACTCACCACCTGCGCTGCCGCCCGGCAGGCCAGTTCACCGGCATCGGTAAAGCTCATCCCGCGGTTGATCCCATACAGGAAGGCGCCCGCAAACATGTCGCCGGCACCGTTGGTGTCGATGGCGTTTACCTTCGGGCTGGATACGCGGTATTCCTGTTCGCCGTCCCACAGCAGTGCGCCGTCGGCGCCCAGGGTGATGGCGAAAGCTTTGCTGTGCTTGCGCAGGGTCTGCGCGGCTTCCTGCAGGGAGTCGGTAGCGCAATATTGCAGGGCTTCGTCACGGTTGCAGAACAGCAGGTCGACGCCACCGCCGATCATTTCTTTCAGGCCGTCGTGGAACAGTTGCACCATCATGGGGTCGGATAAGCTCAGAGCGGTTTTTACGCCGCTGGACTCGGCCTGTTCGCGCAGGGCAATGGCGGCACCGCGACCGGTGGGTGACGACACCAGATAGCCTTCGATGTAAGCCCAGCGGGACTGCGAGAGCGCATCGCTGTCGAGTTCATTGACTGACAATTCGGCGCTGATACCCAGATAAGTATTCATGCTGCGCTCAGCGTCGGGGGTGATCAGTACCAGGCATTTGCCGGTGGTGCCCACAGCGGCGTTGTTCAGAACCTCCGGGTAGTTCACGCCTGCTGCGGTCAGGTTGTCGCGGTAGAAGTTGCCGTTGGCATCGTCTGCGACCTTGCAGGAGTAGAAAGTGTCGAGGCCGAAGTAGCTTGCTGCAATGATGGTATTGGCCCCGGAGCCGCCGCAGGCGTGGCTGGCGGTGACCAGATGGTTTTTGAGGTCGTCCACCAGCTGTTGCTGGCGTGCGTCGTCCACCAGGGTCATGACCCCTTTATCCACGCCGAGGGTCTTCAGGTCGCTGTCGGTGACTTCAATTTCCGTGTCGAGCAGGGCGGCGCCAATGCCATAGAGTTCATACTGGTGCATGGGGTCGGGAGTCCGTGATTATTTGGCTGGTGAATTTGGGAATGCGCGCATTATGGCGGCCACCCGGTCGAGTGCAAGTTTAGCGCTCGCTGAGCGCTGCGGTTGTTTCCACAGCACACTAGGCGGTGGCGCATCGTGACCCATTGGGTTTGACTTGTGTGCGGCCGACCTTATAAATGCCGCCTATAACAGCTTATGGTGCGGCTGGGCTCCAGACGTATACGGCTGAGTGTATACAAGTTAAGGGTATACACGCGGGCCGCAAGTGATTAAGTCGCCGTGCCGGCCCAGCGCATGTGCTGTTAGCGAATTATTTTACGTTCCTGTGAAGTTTCAAGAGTTACCCGGATATCTATGCCAGCAACAAAACGTCGTACCCAGAAAAAGCGCGCTAACCGAAAAGAGGGGCGCCTGGGCCGTTGGATCAAGCGGCTGAGCTTGCTGGCCTTGCTCGGTGTGTTGGTGCTGGCCGGCTATATGGTGTGGCTGGATATGCAGCTGCGCGAGCGTCTCGACAGCCGCCAGTACCAGTTGCCTGCACGCGTGTTTGCGCGGCCGCTGGTATTGCAGGAAGGCATGGTGATGCGCCCGGATGAGTTGGAGGCAGAGTTCTCTGCGCTCAACTACAAACAGGCGTCGCCCGTGGATGAGCCCGGCCAGTGGCAACGGGAAGGCATGGAATACGTGGTGTGGCGTCGTGATTTTGTCCATCCGGACCGCCGCGAACGGGAGGCCAAGGTGCACTTCCGCCTGCGCAATGACGAGTTAACCAATCTGCGCGACGAAAGTGGCGCGGCGCTGGAAGAGTTCCGCCTGGATGCGGCGCCCATCGGCACCTTGCTTGGTGGGGGTGACGACCGCACGCCGGTGCGCATTACCGAAATTCCACCGTTACTGGGTGCCACGCTGATTGCCGTGGAAGACCAGGATTTTGCCCATCATTTCGGGGTTTCCCCTCGTGGTATTGCTCGCGCCATGGTGGCCAACTTGCAAGCGGGCACCGTGGTGCAGGGCGGTTCAACCATCACCCAGCAGCTGGTGAAGAATATTTTCTTCGATCACAAGCCGAGCCTGTGGCGAAAATTCAATGAAGCCCTGATGGCGATCCTGATGGAGGTCCATTACGACAAGGCCTACATCCTGCAGGAATACATCAATGAGGTGTGGCTGGGTCAACAGGGCAGCCGCGCAATTTATGGCTTTGGTCTGGCGTCGGAGTTTTATTTTCACAAGCCTCTCAACCAGTTGGAACCGCATCAAATGGCTTTGCTGGTTGGGCTCGCCAAGGGCGCTTCCTACTACAACCCCTGGCGACACCCCAAGCGCGCGCTGGAGCGCCGCAATATCGTGCTCGATGTGATGCAGGAGCAGGGGCTGATCAGTGAGCAGGACCTGCAACGGCTCAAGGCCAAGCCGCTGGAAGTGGCAACCAAAGGTGCAGCCGCGCAGAACCCCTATCCCGCGTTTACCGAGCGCCTTCTTGAAGAGCTGCGCCCGTATTACTCCGTGGAAGAGCTGCGCACCGCCGGCCTGCGGGTTTACACCACGCTTGCGCCATCGGTGCAGAAACTGGCAGAGGACGCGATTAGCCAGGGTGCCGACAAGCTGGAAAGTGACCGCAACATCGAGGCCAACTCGTTACAGGGGGCCACGGTAATTCTGGAAAATCACAGCGGTAATGTGTTGGCGATGGTGGGCGACCGCCGCCCCCACTATCCAGGGTTTAACCGCGCTCTGGAAGCAAATCGTCAGGTTGGCTCACTGATCAAGCCCGCCATCTATCTGACGGCGCTGGAACGGCCGCACGAATTTAACCTGGCCACGCTCATCGACGATGCACCCATTCGCGAAGTGGCGGCCGACGGCCAGGTGTGGATGCCCGCGAACTTTGATAACCGCAGCCATGGCCAGGTACCGTTGTATGTGGCGCTGTCGCGTTCCTACAACCAGGCCACCGCGCGTTTGGGGTTGGATCTGGGTATCGAAAATGTGCGCGAGACGATTCGTCGGCTGGGCGTCGAAGCGACTTTGCCGCGGGTGCCTTCGCTGTTCCTGGGGGCGGTAGAAATGACCCCCTTCGAGGTGGCCGGCATGTACCAGACTATGGCCAATGGCGGAGAACATGTGGAGCCGCGTACCTTGTTGGCGGTGTCCGACGCAGTGGGCGATCAAGTGCAGCGCTTCCGCCCGAAAATGGACCGCGGTGTGGATGCGGTGCCGATCTATTTACTGCGCTACGGACTGGAACAGGTGATGCGTGAGGGTACCGGTAAGAGTGCCTATCGCCGCTTGCCCAACAGTGTCCCCTTTGCCGGCAAAACCGGTACTACCAACAATTACCGCGACAGCTGGTTTGCCGGATTTAGCCCGGGAGTGACGGCGGTGGTGTGGCTTGGCCGCGACGATAACGAGCGCACCGAGCTGACCGGCGCGACCGGCGCATTGACGATCTGGACCGATATCATGCGCAAGCTGCCCCATCGTCATGGGCGCATTCAGGCGCCCCGTGGTGTCGAGTGGAAGCCGGTGAACCAGAAAGGGGAGTACATGGACCCGCGGCACTGCGAGGGTGGGCGCGAAATTCCAGTGTCGGTTGAAAGCCGCCTGAAGACCGATCCCCGCTGCGAGCGCCGTGGCTGGTTCCGCAATTGGTTTGATCGCGACGACGAAAATGTGGCACCGCGAGAAGATATGAGTCCGGGCTGGGGCATTGATCCGGAGCAGCAACGCCGCGAGCAGATGCAGGAGCAGCGCGAACGCGAACAGCAATTGCGCGAGCAGCTGGAGCGCGAAGAGCAGCTTGGCCCGGAACAGTATCAGCAGATTCCACCAGATGAGGCGGAGCGCTTGCGCCGCCTTGAGGAGTCCGCGCGTTTGCAGGAGCAGCGTTATCAGGAAGAAGAGCGGCGCGCCCAGGAAGAGCGGCGCCGGCTAGATGAGCGCCAGCGTCGCAGCGGTGTGCCGGTGGAAGATGCGCAGCCCTGGCCACCGCAGCAGGAAGAAGATCAGTGGCCCTGACGCTGGTTGGTCGGAGCGCTTGAGTCGTTAATTACCCCTGTAACAGGCGCGCAGCCTCTTCCGCAAAATACGTGAGTACACCATCGGCGCCGGCGCGTTTGAATGCCAGCAGGGATTCGAGAATCACGGCGTCGCGATTCAGCCAGCCATTTTCGAACGCCGCGCAATGCATGGCGTATTCACCGCTGACCTGATAGGCAAACGTCGGCACCTTCAGCTCGTCCTTTACCCGTCGCACCACGTCCAGATACGGCATGCCCGGCTTCACCATAATCATGTCGGCGCCTTCCGCCAGATCCAGCGCGCACTCGTGCAGCGCTTCGTCGCCGTTGGCCGGGTCCATCTGATAGCTGAACTTGTTGGCGCCCTTCAGGTTGCCGGCGGAGCCCACCGCATCGCGAAACGGCCCGTAGTAACTGGACGCGTATTTGGCGGCGTAAGACATGATCTGGGTGTTGGCGTGGCCATCCCGTTCCAGCGCGGCGCGCACTGCGCCGATACGCCCGTCCATCATGTCGGACGGCGCGACCACATCGGCGCCGGCCTCCGCGTGGGACAGGGCCTGCTGTACCAGCACTTCCACGGTATCGTCGTTAACGATATAGCCCGCATCGTTCATCAGGCCGTCCTGGCCGTGGCTGGTAAACGGGTCCAGTGCCACATCGGTAATCACACCGAGTTCCGGTGCGGCGTCCTTGAGTGCGCGCACTGCGCGCTGGGCCAAGCCATCTTTGTCGTAGGCGGCGCGCGCGTCGTCGGATTTCGCCGACGGGTCTACCACCGGGAACAGTGCCACCGCCGGGATACCGAGTAGCACTAATTCTTTGGCCTTGGCGGTGAGCAGGTCGACACTCAGGCGTTCCACGCCGGGCATGGAGGCCACTTGCTGGGTCTCGCCGCGGCCCTCGATCACGAACAGTGGCAGGATCAGGTCATCACGGCTCAGGCGGTTCTCCCGCACCAGGCGGCGGGAAAACTCGCTGGCGCGCAGGCGGCGCGGGCGGCTGTGCGGGAACTGTCCACGGTGGGAAGTGAAGCTCATGGCAGTTCTCGCTTATTTCAGTTTGGCGAAGACGTTTTTCGCCGCGTCGATGGTGGCTTCGATATCTTCGTCGGAGTGCGCCGCGGACATAAAACCGGCTTCATAAGAGGCCGGTGCCAGGTACACACCTTCTTCCAGCATGCCGTGGAAGAAGCGGTTGAAGCGGTCGGTGTCGCACGCCATTACCTGCTGGTAGTTGGTGACCTGGTCGGCGTCGGTAAAGAAGAAACCGAACATGCTGCCGACTTTATTGGCGGTCAGCGGAATGTCCGCCGCCTTGGCGGCATCCAGCACGCCTTCCACCAGCCGGTCGGTCTTGGCTGTCAGTTCCTCGTACAGGCCCGGCTCTTGAATCAGCTGCAGGGTTTCCAGTCCCGCCACCATGGCCATGGGGTTCCCGGACAGGGTGCCGGCCTGGTACACCGGACCCAGTGGTGCAATCTGCTCCATGATTTCGCGCTTGCCGCCGAAGGCGCCTACCGGCATACCGCCGCCAATGACCTTGCCCAGGGTGGTGATGTCCGCGTCGATGCCGAAGTGCCCCTGTGCGCCGGTCAGGCTCACCCGGAAACCGGTCATTACTTCGTCGAGAATCAGTACCGCACCGGACTGGTCACACACCTCACGCAGGGCTTCCAGGAAGCCGGGAATCGGCGGGATGCAGTTCATGTTACCGGCAACCGGCTCCACGATAATGCACGCGATCTGATCGCCAATTTCGGCGAAGCACTTTTTCACACCTTCAATATCGTTGTAGGTGAGGGTGATGGTGTGGTCTGCCAGTGACGCGGGCACGCCCGGGGAGGACGGTACGCCCATGGTCAGCGCGCCGGAGCCGGCTTTTACCAGCAGGGAATCGGAGTGGCCGTGGTAGCAGCCCTCGAACTTCACGATCTTGTCGCGGCCGGTGTAGCCGCGCGCCAGGCGGATGGCGCTCATGGTGGCTTCGGTACCGGAGTTTACGAAACGCACCAGGTCCATGTTCGGCCATACACGGCACAGCTCTTCCGCCAGCTCGGTTTCCAGTTCGGTGGGCGCGCCAAAGCTCAAGCCGGACTGGGCCTGCTCCACGACCGCGTCGATCACTTCCGGGTGGGCGTGACCCAGCACCATCGGTCCCCAGGACTGTACGTAGTCGATGTAGCGTTTTTCATCCGCGTCATACAGGTAGGCGCCTTCGGCGCGCTCGATAAATACCGGAGTGCCGCCCACTGCGCGGAAGGCGCGCACCGGCGAGTTAACGCCGCCGGGGATGACTTTCTGGGCTTCGGCAAAGAGAGTTTCGGACTTGCTCATAGAAATACAGATACCGGGTAGGGAGCGGTGATGGGAGCACCGGGATGAAAATTTGCGCGTATTATCCGCGCCCCGGCCGCGCACCGCAAACCGCGCGAGGGTGCCGCACCAGGGTTCTATGAGCGGGTAGGGGAATGGTCAGTCTTTACAGGCCCAGAACAGCCGGTTGGGTACCGGTCGTCCCATGCCGAGGCGTCGGCTGTCGGCAATGGCGCTCCAGGTAAATTGCTGGCTGCGATTCACCGCTTCCAGCATGTTCAAGCCGTGGGCTATGTGACAGGCGATCGCCGTGGTCAGGGTCCCGCAGACACCATAGGCTGCTGGCTGCAGGCGTTTCCAGTGGAATTTACGAATCAGGCCGCGTTCGTCGTAGAGGCGATTTTCCAGTTGTTGATCTTCCGCCGGCACCCCGGTCAGCAACAGGTAGCGACAGCCGCTTTCCAGCAGCTCCTGGGCCTGGGCGTCGTAGACGTCGGCCTCGCCGGCCATGGCGCGGGCTTCGCGTCTATTAGGCGCGACCAGGGTGGCAAGCGGCAGTAACAGATCACACATCGCACGCCACAGGGGCGGCGCCAGCAGGCTTTCCTTGTCTGCCAGAGTGGCATCGGGGTCGATAATCAGCGGGATATCCGGGTAGTCGCGGAGCACGCTGTGCATGGCGTGCACATTCTCGACCGAGCCGAGATAGCCGATTTTGATGGCCGCCACCGGCATATCTTCGAGAACCGCTCGGGCCTGCTCTACCAGCAGGCTGTCGTCCACCGGGGCGACGCCGGCGAGTTCGCTGGTGTCTCCCACCGTAATCGCCGATACCACCGAGGCGCAGTGGCACCCCAGGCTTGCGGCCGTTTCCGTATCTGCCGCAATACCGGCGCTGCCGCTGGGGTCGTGGTGGGTGACGGTGAGGACGACTGGCTGTTGCGTATCCATGGGCCTTCGGGAATCTTTGGCAGGTATCCTAATTCTAGCTGCGTCACTGGGTGTGACAGTGCGGCGAGGAGGGCTCATGCGCCCCTGTGCGGGACGCGTGGCGGCTTAAAACGGTTTCACCACCGCGAGAATCACAATCGCGATCAGTGCCAGCACCGGCAGCTCATTGAATACGCGGAAAAAGCGCCCGCTTTTGGTGATGTTGTCGACGGCAAACTTTTTCACGAAGCTACCGCAGATGTGGTGATAGCCGATCAGCAGTACCACCAGGGTGAGTTTGGCGTGCAGCCAGCCAGCAGACTTGTAGTAGTCCGGGTTGTAGGTAATCAGCCAGATGCCAAAAATCAATGTCGCTAGCATGGAGGGGATGGCGATACCCCGATACAGGCGGCGCTCCATGATCTTGAAACGGTCTTTACTCAGCGCATCGGTAGCGTCCACGTGGTACACAAACAGGCGCGGCAGGTAAAACAGCGCGGCAAACCAGCACACCATGGCAATAATATGAAAGGCTTTGACCCACAGCATTGAGGCTCCTTACCCCGCAGGGTTTGTTGTTACCATTTTGGCTTATTGTTGATCAGTGTCCTATAGCGAGGCTCACTGGCGGTAATAATGTTCTATATGCTGGGGCAAGATAATACCCGCCACATCACAGTTGCGTACACCCGGACTGCCCTGATCGTAATCCCGGCCAATATACAGCGCGCCCACATCTCGTCGTTCCAGCGTTTGCTGTGCTTCCAGTAGGGTGGCGCGCCAGCTAAGCGGGGCCATTTCCAGGCGCTCGCCGGGCAGGCGCAACAGATCGATCTTTTCTTCTTCTGCGAGGTTTTGCTCTTTGTCCTCGGGTTCTTTCTGCGGGCGCTGGAGGAAATGTGCCAGGTCCGCGGTACGCAACGCCACCGCGCTGCCTTCGGTGTCGACCAGCAGCCAGGCGGGTTTCTGGTCGATCAGACGCTGAGCCTGTGATTGGTCCAGTAACTGTGGGGCTACCGCGATGCCCCGCTCCATTGCGCCTGCCACGCCTACGCGGCTCAGCATTTGCGCCCGCCAGCTGGGGGTGCCACTTTTGCCGAGGGCGCGCAGCGATTCCTGATAAATACCATCGGTGGCAAACAGCTGGCGGCTCACCAGGCAGGCAACAACGATGGATAGCATGGCGGGGAATAGCACGTTGGCGTTGTAAGTCAGCTCGAGAATGGCCAGCAATGCCGCCAGCGGCGCGTTCAGCATGGCGGCCATCATCGCGGCCATGCCCACCATCGCGTAGAGGCCCGGGCTGGCAGTGGCCTCACCCAGCAGAAGGTTCGCCAGGTGGCCGGCGGCACCACCGATGCAGGCGCCGAGAATCAGGCTGGGGCCAATAACCCCTCCGGGGATACCGAGCCCGATTGCCAGGGATGTGGCAGTGAGCTTTGCCAGCACAATGATGGTCAGTGCGGCAACGCCGATTTGCCCGAGCATGGCCAGCTCCATGGTGTCGTACCCGGTGCCGAGTACCTCGGGAATCCAGATGGCCAGTAGCCCGGTGGCCGCGCCGGCAACGGTGAAACGCAGCAGGGGCGAGTATTTTTGCTGGAGGGGCACCAGTGTGCGCTGGCTGATGATAAACAGCGAGGCGAGTGCGCCAATTGCCAGGGCGCACGCAAACAAAATGGGCAGCTCTGCCAGTGATTGCAGTTGCGACGGAGGCACGTTGAACATGGTTTGGTGCCCAAACGCAAGGCGTGTGGCCGCGCTGCCGCTCACCGCCGCGATCATTACCGGCAGGAAGCCCGCTACCGTGTATTCCAGCATCACCACTTCCATGGCGAAAATTACCCCGGCCAGGGGGGTGTTGAAGGACGCCGCAATAGCCGCAGCAACCCCGCACGCGAGCAGGGTGCGTCGGGCGTTATTGGGCAGGCGCAGGCGCTGCGCCACCCAGCTGCCGGTGGCGGCTCCTAAGTGAACGGAAGGACCTTCGCGGCCAATGGACTGGCCACTGAGCAGCGCCAGGGCGCCGCCAAAGAACTGCAGAATCGCGTTTTTGGTGGGCATCTTGCCTTGGTGGTTGTGCAATCGGTCCAGCACGTGGACCACGCCAACCGGGCGCCCGGAGGGTGCGATCCAGTGGAATATCAGCCCGAGAATCATCGCGCCGACTAGGGGCAGCATGAAGCGCCACTCGGGAGAGAGGGACTCGAAGTCCTCCAGTTTCGGCAGATACAGGATGGCTGGGCCTTCACTGAGTTGCCGGAACGCGATAATCACCAGCCCCGCGCAGATACCGATAACCAGCGCCAGGAGTACCAGCGTAGAGAGGGCTTGCTGTGCGGAAAGTTCGAGTTGCAGGCGGTCGAGAAACTGCGGCCTGCGCAGGCGAGAAAGTGCGGATGCGAAGCGAGATGGGGGTTTCGACTGCGTTCTGCGCCGCACGGTTAATCCTTTAATCTGAGTGGCTTATGGTAGAGTGCACGGCTCATTATACAGGGGACGTGGCCCGCCAGTAGGGTGCCCCGCAAAGGATAGAGACCAGCAGGCAGTAAAAGGAGCAAGATCGTGAGTGTCATCAAGGCGGCAATCGTAGGTGGAACGGGTTATACCGGCGTGGAGTTGCTGCGCCTGTTGGCTGGCCACAGCGGCGTAGAGGTGAGCGCGATTACCTCCCGTGCCGAGGCGGGCACTGCGGTGGCGGAACTCTTTCCCAGTCTGCGTGGTCATTACGATTTGAAATTTACCGCACCAGACGTGGATACCCTGGCGGCGTGCGATGTGGTGTTTTTTGCCACACCACACGGTGTTGCCCAGGCACAGGTGCCGGCGCTGATTGCACGCGGTGTGCGGGTCATCGACCTGTCTGCGGATTTCCGCATACTGGACATCTCTACCTGGGAAGACTGGTACGGCCAGCCGCACGGCTGCCCGGAGTTGGTGCCGCAGGCGGTATACGGCTTGCCCGAGGTCAATCGAGACCAGATTGCCGGCGCCCAGCTGATTGCCTGCCCGGGCTGCTACCCGACCGCGGTGCAACTGGGTTTGCTGCCGCTGCTGGAGGCCGGGCTGGTCGAGCCCACCGGGATCATCGCCAACGCCGCCAGTGGCGCCAGTGGTGCCGGTCGCCAGGGCAAAACAGACCTGCTGTTCGCGGAGAACAATGATACCTTCCGCGCCTATGCGGCCGGTGGGCATCGTCACCTGCCAGAGATTGAGCAGGGGCTTGGTCGCGCTGCCGGTGGCCCGGTAGAGCTGACGTTTGTACCGCACCTGCTACCCATGGTGCGCGGCATCCACGCGACCCTGTACGCCAAGTTGAAGGACGCCGCCGCGGCGGCCAGTGCACAAGAGGCGCTGCAGCAGCTGTTCGAGCGGCGTTACGCAGCGGAGCCGTTTGTGGATGTGATGCCGGCTGGCAGCCATCCGCAGACCCGCAGTGTGAAGGGCACGAATATGTGCCGGCTGTCGGTAATGCGTCCCCAGGGCCGCGATACGGTGGTGGTGCTTTCGGCCATCGACAACCTGGCCAAGGGCGCGTCTGCGCAGGCAATCCAGAACATGAACATCATGTTTGGCTTAAATGAGAACCAGGGGCTAGAGAGCCCAGCACTGCTGCCTTAGAATCGGCAGCAGTGGCACAATAGAAAAATACACGACACGGCTACAACACGAATCAATCTCATGGCGCGCAAAGTTAAAGGCAGCAAGCAGTACCGTATGAAAGTGGTGCCCCACCGGCCCATCCTGCATGGCGTATTTTCCGTCCTGGGGGTGAGTTTGCTTGTGCTGTCCACGAGTGCCGGCGCTTTTTTTGCCGGTCAGTACCAGATTAGTAAGAGTCTGGATGAGAAGTCTCGTGCCCACGCCCGCGCGCTGGACGAGGTCGACCATCTGCGTGCGCAGATCGAGACCCTGCGCATCCGCGCCACCACTGCCGAGCAGTCGGTGACTATTGGCGAGCAGGCCAGCGAATCGGTGCGTTCCGAGCTGGTAAGCAAGGACAGCCAGATCGCCGAACTGCGTCAGGAGATCGCCTTTTATCGCGGAATCATGGCTCCCGCTGAGGGCAGCGAGGGCGTATCCATTGGCCGCTTCAGTATTTCTGAGGCGGGCGACCGGCGTTATCAGTACAAGCTCCTGGTCCAGCAGTCTGCCGCCCGTCACCAGGTGGTGACGGGAGCCGTACGCTTTACTATTGTTGGACAGACGGATGGCGAGGCCCGCCGCTATGCATTGGCGGACCTGTCACAGCAGGTGGAAAGCGAGTCCATCCCGCTGCGATTCAAGTATTTTCAGAATATCGAGGGAGAGCTGCAGTTGCCGGAAGGCTTCGTGCCGGAAGGTGTAGAACTGTCGCTCAAATCCAGTAAGCGCAAAGGATTCAATATTGATCAGCGCTATGGCTGGCTGGTGCAGCAGAGCTGATTTGCTGAGTGCGCACATGGCGCGTTTGGAGCGACCAGACTCCATCCAATTCATGAGGTTCGGTTGAATTATGTTGAAAAAGAAAGAGAAAACTATGGCTAGCACTGGCGGCAACAGCACCACCCTGATTGCGAAACACACCGAAGTAACCGGCGACCTGCATTTTCGCGGCAACCTGGTGGTTGAAGGTACCGTAAAGGGAAATATCAGCGCCCACAGTGACAGCGATGCGCGTCTGCAAGTGGTTGACGGTGGCACCATCGAAGGTGAAATCCGCGTTCCCAATGTCGTGGTAAACGGCAATGTGAAAGGTGATGTGCACGCCAGTGGCCACCTGGAGCTGGCCTCCAAGGCGATGGTGGAAGGTAATGTGCACTACAAACTGATCGAGATGGTAAAAGGCGCCCAGGTAAACGGCTCGCTGGTATCCAATGTGGACATGGATACAGCCAGTGAACCGCGCATGCTTGGCTTCAGCGCTGACGAAACGGTCACCGACGCAGACTAATCTGCAAACTCGGCTGGTGAAACCCGGCAAATGGGGTAATACTTGACCCATTTGCTGGGTTTTATTCATAATGCGCCCAGTCAGAGCGCCCACATAGGGTTGGGGCTGCAAACTGTGTCGAGTAAATTCTATGTCTGAAGCTGTTTCCTTTTCTCCCGAACCTATCCAGGTGACCGAACAGGCCGTTGCCAAGGTGAAGGGATTGCTGGAAGAGGAAGGGAACCCGGAGCTGAAGCTGCGGGTTTTCGTCACCGGTGGTGGCTGCTCAGGGTTCCAGTACGGGTTTACCTTTGATGAGCTGGTGGCCGAAGACGACGCGGTAGTGGAAAAAGATGGTATTCAGGTGTTGGTGGATGCCATGAGCTATCCGTATCTGGTTGGCGCCAGTGTCGACTACGAAGAGGGGCTGTCTGGCTCGCGCTTTGTGGTGCAGAATCCGAACGCATCCTCTACCTGTGGTTGCGGTTCTTCCTTCTCAATCTGATCGCTGACCTGCGTATCAGATCCCTTCCCGCCACTCAGGCGGGAAAGATCCCCCCAAGTACGGTTTCCCTGCTCGCTCCGGTCACTGCCGGGCAATTGCCATTCAGCCCCAGAATGGTCTGGCGTGCGAGCCACGCAAACCCGGCACCTTCCACCCAATCTGCATCGATCCCGTAATGGTCTGTGGGTGCCACCGTCCAGGTGGGCAGGCGTCTGCGCAGGCGTTCCATCAGGTCGCCGTTGCGCGCGCCACCACCGCATACCAGCAGCTCACCGCCCCGGGCAAACTCGTGCACACCATTGGCGATGGTGGCCGCGGTGACCTCGGCCAGGGTTGCCTGCACATCCACCGGGGTCAATTCGAGCCCGGCGCAGGCCATCTCGAGCCAGTTGGGGTTGAAGGCCTCGCGCCCGGTGCTTTTGGGCGCCGGCGCCGCAAAGAAGGGGTCGTTCAGTAAGCGGTTGAGTAACTCCGGGTGCGGATTCCCAGTGGCGCCCCATGCCCCATCGGCATCGTAGGCCTTGCCGCGATGCAGCTTGACCCAGTAATCCAGCAGCGCATTGCCCGGACCGGTATCGTAGCCGCGCACACCGCCATCGGCGGCCAGCTCGGTGATATTCGCCATACCGCCAATATTCACCACGGCACGATCGCGGTCGGCGCGAAATACCGCATTATGGAATGCCGGCATCAACGGTGCGCCCTGGCCGCCTAGGGCCATATCCCGGCGGCGGAAATCGGCCACGGTGGTGATGCCGGTTTCCGCAGCAATGGTATTGGGGTCACCGAGCTGCAGGGAGAATGGGGTCGATACAGAGCCCGGCGGGCGGTGGCGCACGGTTTGGCCGTGGCTGCCGATGGCGCGCACCTGTTGCGGCTGGATGTTCGCCTGGCGCAACACGGCAAGGGTGGCGGCGGCAAATTCCTGGCCCAGCTGGCGATCCAGCTGCCCGGAACGGTCTAGCTCGGAGGGGCCGGGTGCGCACAGGGCGAGGATGGCTTCGCGCATTTCCGTGGAAATG
This sequence comes from Microbulbifer sp. S227A, assembly GCF_049800935.1. Taxonomy (NCBI): domain Bacteria; kingdom Pseudomonadati; phylum Pseudomonadota; class Gammaproteobacteria; order Cellvibrionales; family Microbulbiferaceae; genus Microbulbifer; species Microbulbifer sp. S227A. The sequence goes on from NZ_JBNAFZ010000013.1 coordinate 90,633, forward strand.
GGATGGCCGATCGCCGCGCGGGTTTTGCAGTGTAGTTGGCTGCCAGAGGGGGAGGTTGATTCAGAAAATTCGACCAGCACCGCGTCGATACTGTCGACGCTGGTGCCGGACATCAGGCCAATGTAGAAGTCCGTCATTCAGTTTACGGAGTCCTGCTCATCGTTATTTTGTGCAAGGGCGGGTTGTTCAAAGCGTTGCAACTGTGCCAGCAGTGGTTGGGTCTGGGCCAGGAAACGGTCCATTTCTGAGCTGGCGACGGCCTTGGCCTTGGGCAGCTTGCGTACAATGGTTGCAGGGTTGCGGTGGTGGCCATCGACCAGGAACTCGTAGTGCAGGTGCGGGCCGGTGGCATAGCCGGTAGAGCCGACGGTACCAATTACTTGGCGCTGCTTGACCCGTTGGCCGCGTTTTACATGACGTTTGTGCAGGTGTAGGTAACGCGTGATGTAACGCTCACCATGCTGGATAAACACGTAGTTGCCATTGCCCTTGGTGTAGCCTGCCTTGATCACGCGGCCATCACCGGCGGAATATACCGGCGTGCCACGCGGCGCAGCGTAATCGGTACCGTTGTGCGGGCGACGCGTCTTGAAGATCGGGTGCAGGCGGCGCGGGTTGAAGTGGGAGCTGATGCGACCGATGTCCACCGGGGTACGGATGAATGCCTTGCGCATGCTTTTGCCATCTGGGGTGTAGTAATTCACGTCCCCGTTGCTGTCTATGTAACGAACCGCGCTGAAGGTCTTGCCCTGATTGGTAAAGGACACCGCCTGAATGGCGCCGTTGCCAATCTTCTCGCCATCGATAAACTCTTCATCGAAAACCACGCTGAACTTGTCGCCCTTGCGAATATCCAGTGCAAAGTCGATGTCCGAGCCGAAGATGTCGGCCATCTCCATGATCAGGTTGTTGCTGAGGCCGGCCTTGCTGCCGTCCACAAACAGCGAGCTGTTGATTTCCGCCTGGCGAAATGCAGTGTAGCGTTCGGCTTCGCGTGTGTGCAGAGCGTACTTGTACTCGTCGGAGCTATCGCGGCTGAATTCAACCTTACTGAGGCGATCCCGGTGCAGCTCGAGGGTCTGCAGGCTGCCCTCACCGTCAATCTGGAAGGTGAGTTCCTCGCCCGGCACCAGTTTGGCCAGTTGTTTCGCTTCTTTGCCGCTCGACAGCAGCTGGTACATTTCCGCGCTGCTAACGCCGGCACGCTGGAATAGGTCAGACAGTGTATCGCCGTTGCGCACGGTCTCCTGTACCACGCGCAAGCCTTCCATAACGCTCGTGCTGCCCGCAGTCTCTGTTTCGAGCTCCGGCGTCGATTGTTCGGTCAATACTTCCGCGTGGCTCAGGGTCACCGGCAGTGGCGTTCGCTTCGCCTCGACTTCCGGTGGCGAAATAAACAGGACGAGGGCGAGGGCGAAACTCGCCGCACCGGCGGCAACGGCGTGGGTGCGCGGGAAATGCTTGCCCATAGCGCCGATCAGGCGCTCGTTTTTGCGTCGATTTTGCATGGTTCTATATAGAAGTAGCGCTGACAGTGGTATTTGTTGGGTTTGGGTCAGACGTGAAGCGTTGCGCCGCAGGCCTGTGATCGTCTAAAAAACGAACACCAAGGCGACTTTATAACAAAATTTACGCCGTCGTTCACGGGGTAATTGACCTGTCTGATCAAGATTCAGTTCCTCCATGCGGTCATTAAAGGCTTCCGAGCAGCCATGGGCCCACCATTGCAGCCCACCGGGTGCGCCCTGCCGCATAACCGCCTCAAGCTTGTATTTACCGCTGGATTCGGTACATTTGCAGCCCAATTTTTGGCCGCCGAAACCTTCTTTGGCGGCTTACTGAGACATCTGATTTTACCGCAAGGGGATACCATGGCCGGAGTGGACGCGACACTACTGGAAGATCTCACGCGCCGCGGGCTGGTCAATCAGGCCACCGGTGACGGCGAACTCGAGCTGCATCTGGCAGAGCAAAGTCGCACTCTATATTGTGGTTTCGATCCCACGGCGGATTCCCTTCATATAGGCAGTTTAGTCCCGCTGCTGACCCTCAAGAGGTTTCAGGCGGCAGGTCACCGACCGATTGCACTGGTTGGCGGCGCAACCGGCCTTATTGGCGACCCTTCCTTCAAAGCACAAGAGCGTTCACTGAATACCCCGGACGTGGTTTCCAGCTGGGTCGAGAAAATCAAAGCCCAGGTCAGTGCTTTCGTCGATTTCGAATCCGGCGACAATGCGGCATTGGTCGCCAACAACCTGGACTGGACCAAAGACCTGAATGTGCTCGATTTCCTGCGCGATGTCGGTAAGCACTTCTCTGTGAACAATATGGTGAACAAAGAGTCCGTCAAGCAGCGGATTCAACGCGAGGGAGAGGGTATCTCCTTCACTGAATTCGCCTATATCCTCCTTCAGTCCATGGACTTCTCCGAGCTATACAAGCGCCACGAGTGCACCCTGCAAATCGGTGGTTCGGACCAGTGGGGCAATATTACCGGTGGCGTCGACCTCACCCGTCGCCAGCACCGCGGCAAAGTCTTTGGTTTGACCCTACCGCTGGTCACCAAGGCCGACGGCACCAAGTTCGGCAAGACCGAGAGTGGCACCATCTGGCTCGACCCCAAGCGCACCTCACCATATGCCTTCTATCAGTTCTGGCTGAATACTGCCGATGCGGATGTGTACAAATTTTTGAAGTACTTCACCTTCCTGAGTGTCGATGCCATTGATGCACTGGAGCAAGAGGATGCTGAGCGCGCCGGTCGCCCGCAAGCGCAGGGCGTGCTCGCCAAGGAAGTGACCCGTCTGGTACACGGTGATGAAGGTCTTGCTGCAGCCGAGCGGATTTCTCAGGCACTGTTCTCCGGCGGTATCGAAGATCTCTCCGAAGGCGATCTGGAGCAGCTGCGTCTCGACGGCCTGCCCAGTTCCGAGCTGCCGGCCGACTTCGGCGAGCAAAGCCTGATTCAATTGCTGGTGGATGCGGGCATGGCACCTTCCGGTAAGCCAGTAAAAGATGCACTTGGCCGCAGTGCCGTACTGGTAAATGGCGAAGGCATTGGTATGGACAGTAATGGCAACCCGGCGTCTGTGTTTGTCGTCGAGCGTGCTCTGCATAACAAGTACTTTATTGTTCGCCTGGGTAAGAAGAAGTACCACTTGTTTTACCGCGCGAATTAATCGCAAGTTGATCCCTAATTGAACGAAAATTGCCGGAAAAAATCTTTTTTGCAGTTTTGTCATAAAAGTACTTGCGTACCCCCCGGCAGATTCGTATAGTTCGCGCCCTCGCTGCTGCAGCGGCAACGCAAAGCGCGGCGGGGAAGCTAAGTAAGCTTTTGATTTTCAAAGATTTTTCTTCGAAAACATTTTTAAAAAAACCTTGCTTCAGCGGATCGGATGTGTAGAATACGCGTCCCACAGTGATGGCCAAGCGCTGCACTGAGTTGTTTAAAAATTCGATCAAGCAATATGTGTGGGTGCTTGCGGAGCGACGGATCGATACAGATGTCCCAATCCTTTAT
>NZ_JBNAFZ010000014.1:0-87236 GCF_049800935.1 Microbulbifer sp. S227A
GAGAGACGCATATGAAGGTATTGGTGCCTGTCAAGCGCGTGATTGACTATAACGTCAAGGTTCGAGTGAAGGCGGACGGAAGCGGTGTTGATCTTGCGAATGTCAAGATGTCGATGAACCCGTTTGACGAGATTGCGGTGGAAGAGGCGATCCGTTTGAAGGAAGCGGGCCAGGCGGATGAGATCGTGGCGGTTTCGATCGGTGTCAAGCAGAGCCAGGAGACGCTGCGCACGGCGTTGGCGATGGGGGCGGACCGGGCGATCCTGGTGGTGGCCGCGGATGACGTTCACAGCGATATCGAGCCGCTGGCGGTGGCCAAGATCCTCAAGGCGATCGTGGATGAAGAGCAGCCCGGCCTGGTGCTCTGTGGCAAGCAGGCGATCGACAACGACATGAACGCCACCGGTCAGATGCTGTCGGCGCTGCTGGGCTGGAGCCAGGGCACCTTTGCCTCCGAGCTTGGCATCGATGGCGACAGCGCGGTGGTGACCCGCGAGGTGGATGGCGGCCTGCAGACCATCAAGGTCAGGATGCCGGCGATCATCACCGTGGACCTGCGCCTGAACGAGCCGCGCTATGCCAGCCTGCCCAACATCATGAAGGCCAAGAAAAAGCCGCTGGATGAAAAGACGGCGGCGGATTACGGCGTCGACGTGGCGCCGCGCCTGTCGATCGTCAAGACCGCCGAGCCCGAGGCCCGCGCCGCGGGGATCAAGGTGGGTTCGGTGGACGAGCTGGTTGCGAAACTCAAGGAAGTGGGGGCTGTATAATGGCTGTACTTTTGCTTGCCGAGGTTACGGATGGCGAACTGGCGCTGGACGCGACGGCAAAGGCGGTGACCGCCGCAACCATGCTGGGCGATGTGACCGCGCTGTGCTGTGGCGCCTCAGCCGCCGCCGCGGGTGAGGCCGCCGCGAAGATCGCGGGGGTATCCAGGGTTCTGGTGGCCGAGGATGCCAGCCTGGGCCACCGCCTGGCCGAATCGACGGCAGCGTTGATTGCCAGCTTGGCCGGAGAGTATGAACATATCGTTGCCCCGGCCACGACCGACGCCAAGAACGTGATGCCGCGGGTGGCCGCGCTGTTGGACGTGATGGTGATTTCCGACGTTTCCGGGGTTGTCGACGGCGACACGTTCGAGCGCCCGATCTATGCGGGCAACGCGATCCAGACGGTGAAATCGGGCGATGCGAAAAAGGTCGTGACGATCCGCACCTCGACCTTTGACGCGGCGGGTGACGGCGGGTCGGCCACGGTTGCGACCGTGTCGGCGGCGGCGGATCCGGGCCTGTCGGAATGGGTCGAGGACAAGGTTGCCGAGAGCGATCGCCCCGAGCTGACCTCGGCGGGGGTGGTGGTTTCCGGCGGCCGCGGCGTCGGCTCGCAAGAGGATTTCGCGCTGATCGAGAGCCTCGCCGACAAGCTGGGCGCCGCCGTCGGAGCCTCGCGCGCGGCGGTCGATTCGGGCTATGCGCCGAACGACTGGCAGGTGGGCCAGACCGGCAAGGTCGTCGCCCCCGATCTCTATGTCGCGATCGGCATCTCGGGCGCCATCCAGCACCTCGCCGGCATGAAAGACAGCAAGATCATCGTCGCCATCAACAAGGACGAAGAGGCCCCGATCTTCCAGGTCGCCGATTTCGGCCTCGTCGCCGACCTCTTCACAGCCGTCCCCGAACTCACCGGGAAACTGTGAAGCGGCTCCGGCCGGGTGACCCCCCGAGCACCCGGCCGGACTCATACAACCGCTGGACGATACTCGCGGTTTCCGTGGGCCCTCAAAGTCCGTTCGCACGATTCAGACTCGGCAGCATGTCGCCGCCCAAACCCCCATCTTCTTCGGCTTTTGCGTCTTTGACCTGCCTCCTGCTGCGCCCTCTTCCATTGCCTTGCCCCCTACCCTGTCGCGCCCTTGTCCGGCTTAGCAACGTAATGGGAGTTGTCAGCTGTCAACTCGATCTCTTTTAAGTCGGAAACGACGGCATCGAGAGCCGTTGTCATTAACCTGGATAATGGTGAGCCAAAGGGTCTCCCCACCCGGGCCACACAACTTGTGATTGTACTACTTGCGCCGATCTGGCGGGCTACTGTCTACGCATGACGCGGTTTGGGCCGGTTGACAGCTGTCAACACCGTGTGCCAGCGGCATCGCAAGCCCTGTCCCAACGTATGGAAATAGGCACTCCCAGCTACAAAACGCAGCAATTAGCGCGCGGCACCCCGAGACCGGTTGATATGGCCAGAAGACCCTCTGCACAGTTCGACCCCCTGCCCCGCCCGAGATCATGCCTGACAGGCCGCCGTGCCGCTTGCGTCTCCCCAGCCTCAACGGGCAACTCTGAGAATATTGCTCATTCCACGTCAGCCTCTGATCGCGGTCACGATGCGCTCATGTTGGTTGGTTACGCACGGTTGGTGTTGAGCAAAGCCATGACCATGGGACCGGGCGAAAACGCTCCCTCGGCGGCCCTGCCCGACAGGTTTCGCAAGTAGCCACCAGCGCATCTGATATGGCTGAAACGTTGCAGAATGCAGGCCACGGTGATGGCCGCCCCGCCCGGTCCGATATGCCGTTGAGCCTCGTCCCAGGCCGATGCGCTGATGCCCATCATGCTGCGGACAAAGGCGGCAGCGCCGATCAACTCGCGCCAGTTTTGTGGCACGCGATCACAGTAAGGCAGGATATCCGGGCAGGCTTTCAGCACCAGCGCCAAGGGAATTGACGGATCTTTTTCAGACATGTCTTGGGGTCTATTTGGGCGGTTCGGTTTCGCTGCGTGGTTTTCTTCACAAGACGGTTCAGATTCATAAGAGTCTGGTTGTGAATTCTGTAAGTGGCGCTCATTTTCGCTGTCATTGCCGCTCGCTTTTTCTGTTTCTGCGGGGTTGTCCACTGTCAACATGGCCTGAATATCCCGCAAGATCTGTTCAAGCGCGGATTTGAGAGCGGACAGTTGCACGAGATCCAGCTTGCGGCGGCTTGCCTTGTGAACTTGCATCAGGCGGTCCAATACGGCGGACCAATCGCCGGGCAGGCCCTGGTCCTGTCCGTAAAGCGCCAGCTTCAGCGCGTCGCGTTTGAGCAGGGTCACGGCTTCGCGGGCGAGTGCGTGTTCCGCACGGGCGGCTTTCTCGGCCTCGGCTTGCTGCTGGATTTCTTCGGCCTGAACGAGGAGGGGGCGCAGGTCAAAGCCAAAGGCACGGGCAATCGCGCCATCGGGGCCACGGCGGGCATAGCGCTTGCCATTCGGGCTGTCGTGACGGGCGATCAAACCGGCCCGCACCAACGCCGCCAGGTGCCGGCGCAGGGTGCTCTCGGCCATGCCATGCGCGCGCTCTGACAGTGCGGCATTGGACGGGAAAACCACCAGGTTGCCGTTATCCGACAGGTTTGCATCGGGATGAAAGCTGAGCAGGGCGTTGAGAACCGCAAGATCGCGGTCGCTCACGTCATAGCGTTTTCGCGCGCAACACAAGGCGCGGAACACTTGCCATTTGTCGATATGCGGACTCGCTGGCGCGGCCCGCTGTGCGGTAAGCCGTGCCATCAGGGCAGCCGTCACCGGCCGCTGCCCGAAGGGCGTCGTTGTAAGCTGTTGCATGTATTGTCACGAGACAAAACTTTTTCGCCCGCCGGACTCGACGCCAGTTGACAGCCGTCAACAGATGGACCAAAATCGGAATTGCTACAAACCAGATTAGGCCTCTTGGGACATTGTCCTGGGGGGTCTTTTCGTTTTGTGGTGTCGTGCCTCCTGTTATTGTTTACTGCTCGTTTGCGTGACGCCGTGAACCGGCGCCCTTCTTAACCCGCGCCTGTTTTCCAGCGGGTGTGAAGCTCTTGCAGGTTGTCGATCAACCAGTCTTCGAATCCTGCGGTCTTTTTGCGGTCAAGCGTCAGAACCGTCTTGCCGGCGCTGCGCTTGACCTGCCCCAGCTGCGCGCCATTCTCGGCGGTCAAAGCCTGCACCTGGCGCGGGGCAGGGGGGACACGCGACGGTGTCAGCGCCGTCATCACCGCATCAAACCGGTCATCCGAGTTTTCGCCAAGCGCCGAGTCGATCGCCCTGTTGGTATTCTTTTCGGTCAGCAGATCGGCCAGCTTCAACCAGCGGTCCCGCCCGACAGAGGGCGCCGCCCCGACGGCGGCAATCAGCCCCTCGGGAATCCGGTCAGCTACGGAAAGCATACGGGAAATCAAGGTTTTATCCACGTGCAGGGCATCGCAGATCACCTTGCGCTCATAGCCCATGTCGCGCATCTGGCGGGCAAAATTGACCCGCTCGATAAAGCTCAGGTCGCGCCTGGCGCTGTTTTCCTGGCCTTGGGCGACGATCAGGTCACGGTCATCCAGAACCCGCACGAGCGCCTTGACCGGTTCGCCCATGGCACGCAGGGCGGCAACGCGGCGGCGGCCATAGACTATCTGATAGCGCTCGGCGTCATTCGGGTTGGGGCGCAGCAGAACCGGCACCTGTTGCCCGTATTCGCGGATCGATTCGATCAGCTCGTCCAGCCCCGCCGAATCGTCCAGACGGTCACGCAGGCCACCCATGTCGATCATCCTCGGATCGACCTCCTGGACCGCTCGGGATTTCAGGTCGGAAATGGACTGGCTGACCGCGCCGATGGCACCGGAACTGTATCGCGGCCGGGTGACATCGACCCGCGCGCCGCTGGCGGGTTGGGCCGGGGCAGGGGGGGCATCCATCAGCCCCTTCATCAGATCCTTACGCGCCATGGCCCCGTCCCCAAGCAGATTGCACCAGCGTTTCGATTTCGCCATTGACCTGATTCAGGCTCTCGATCGCGCGTTCATAGGTCGAGCGGGTGAACTGGCTCTTTTCCACCTCGTAGAGTGTCTGTTTGGTGATCCCCGCATCCGAAATCGCCGTGGATTTCAGCATCGGGTGATTCAGCACATGTTCGCCGAACATCGACCGCATGAAGCTGACCATCTGGTTCTGCGGCCCGTCGCCGGGTTCATAGCGGGTCACCACATAGCGCAGCCAGTCATAGGACATGTTGCCGCCCGCCTCGCCGACAACTCCGAGAAGGTTCGAGGTCATCAACAGGAATTGGCACATGGACATGACATCCAGCATCTGCGGATGTACCGTCACCAGCACCGCGGTCGCGGCCGACAGCGCCGACATCGTCAGAAACCCGAGTTGCGGTGGGCAATCCACAATCACCACGTCATAATCCTGTTCCACGGTCGACAGCGCCGCGCCAATCCTTGTGAAAAACAGGTTGCCGTCCCGTTGCGCCAGCGCACGTGGCGTTTCATGTTCGAATTCCATCAGGTCCAGGTTGCCCGGAATGATGTCGAGATTGGTGAAATAGGTCTGCTGGATCACTTCGCGCAGCGGCACCGGGTTGTCATAGCGGATCGCATCATAGAGCGTACCGCCGTCCAGCAGGTCAAATTCCGGCTGAAACCCGTGCAGCGCCGACAGGCTGGCCTGCGGATCAAGGTCGATCGCCAGCACCTTGTACCCGTCCAGCGCCATCTTCTGCGCCAGGTGGGCGGCGGTTGTCGTCTTGCCCGAGCCACCCTTGAAGTTGATCACGGTGATTACCTGCAAATGATCGCCGTCATGGCGGCCGGGCAGGTAGGTTCCCGGCGTCTTGGCCCCGGCTTCGAGCAGTTCGCGCAGGTTCTGAATGTCTTCGGGGGAATAATAGCGTCGCCCGCCGGCGCGGGTTTCCGGCGACGGCCCGCGCCCGTCCAGGTGCAGCTTGCGCAGATAGGCGTCCTTGACGCCCAGCAGGTCCGCCGCCTCGCCCGAGGTGAATTTGCGCAGGACCCGCTTGGCATCCGGCGGGAACAGCTGCGCGCGATGCGCTTGCAGCCGTTCTGACAACAGCTTTGCGTGCTCCCCCACGAGGAGGTCAATGCGTTCACCCCGTTGCCCTGCGGATGTGGGTACGGATATATCCTGTGGTGTGGCGGCGCCTGCGGCCAAGTCGTTCATTCTGCCCTCGATCAGCGTTGTTGTTACGGTACATGCCGTTTCATTCGCTTGTTTCCGTAATTAATGGGGCAGAAACTCTGAGTCTTGCAAGCTTTTTTTCCACATGCGGTGGCTTCAGGCCATTGAAACACAAGAGTGTTGGGCCCATTTGCCCCGGCTTTCGGCCATGCCACGCCAATTGCTGCATTGCGGCGGACTTTGATGCTGCGGGCGTGACGGGGCAGGGGCCGAGTCGCGCCAGTCTCCGATTCCCTTGCAAGATGCTCTATTATGACCTATATGTAGGTCATAATGCAGGAGGTTCGTCAATGCAGATCGCCATCGCCGAAGCCAAGGCCCAGTTCGCCGAGCTCATCCGCCGCGCCGAGGCGGGAGAGGCGATCGAGTTGACCCGCTATGGCCGGCCCGTGGCCCGGATCGTCGCCGCAACCCGGCCCAACAAACGGTCTCTGATCGGTTCCATGGAAGGGGCGTTCACGCTTCCGGCGGATATGTTCGAGGCGGATGAAGAGATCGCGGATATGTTCGACAAGGGCGCGGCCTCCTGAGTGCGGGTTCTGCTTGATACCCATGTGTTGCTCTGGGCTGTCCTGAACGACCCGCGCCTGACCCCGGCGCAGGCCCGGGCGATTTCCGAAGGGGAAATCTATCTGTCGGCGGCGAGCGTCTGGGAAATCGGGATCAAACGGGCCATCGGCAAGCTCGAAGTGCCGGACAGCCTGTTCGACATCGCGGTCGATGCCGGGTGCCGGCCCCTGCCGATTTCCTGGACCCATGCCGAAGCGGCAGCGGCACTGCCGATGCATCATAACGACCCGTTCGACCGGATGCTGATCGCCCAGGCGAGCTGCGAGAATTTGACTCTTGCCAGCTCAGACGGCAAGTTCACGCCCTATGGCATCGCGTTGATCACCTGAAACCTGCGCCGCCACCGGAAAGGGCAGGGTGACGGGTTCGTCGAGCCGGGCTTCCTTGTAAGGGAGCTGAGCTTGAATTCTCGGGCTCTGGGGGTTGGATTTCGCCTGCTCCACTTTGCATCCGATAATGCAAGATTATCAGACATATATGACTGAGACCGGGTGGGGCGGTTTTCTCGCGAATGCCCAGAGGAAAGCGCCGCAGGTGCCGGGCGAAATCTCACTGAGTCAGAAATAATTTGCCTATGTTGAAACTTCTCGCTGTCGCCTTTCGTGGTTGAGGGCATGGCGCATCCAAGCCGGAGCGCGTTGAGACCAACCTGAAAGGAAAGATTATGAAATCCCAGGCTCTTGTGACATCCCTGATCGCCCTTGCCGCCAGTCCGGCATTTGCCGGGGGCCATGCGCCGGTTTCCGGCTATGCGCTGGCTGACGGCGGCGCAAAGCTGGTTGTGATGCGCGATCTGATGGCGCCGGCGGACGTGATGACGCACAGCCTGGCATCTTCGGTGCAGGCGATTGCCTGGCGTCCGGTGACGGGCGAGTTGCTCGGGTTTTCCGATGGCATGATCGCGGCCATCGATCCGATGTCGGGCGAGATGACCGATCTGGGTGCCTCCTTTATGGAAGATGCGATGATCGGCGATGGCAAGATGGTGGCGTTCGACTTCAACAACAAGATCGACGCGGTGCGCGCCGTGACATCGGCCGGAGATAACCTCGTCTATTTCCCGCAAGGTTTCGGCGGCAATGACGAGCGCGCCGGCTCGGTGCGCCGCTTTACCAGCCTGGCCTATGCCGAGGGCGATTCAATGGCGGCTGCAACGCCGATGATCTTTGCCAATGCCTATACAAACGCGATCAATGGCGAGACAGCCAGCGCGACCTTTCAATACGCGCTTGACGCGCAGACCGATACGCTGGTCAGCCTGGCCAACAATGCGGGCACATTGGAAACCATCGGCAAGATCACGGTTGATGGCGTGGCCGTCGATTTGGCCCCGATGGGCGGGTTCGACATCGTCTCGGCAAAGGAAGGCGAGAACATGGCGCTTGCTATCCTGCAATGGGAAGGCGCGCCATCGGCCGGGCTTTACGAGATCGACCTTGAAACCGGTGCGGCCACGATGAAGGCTGACCTTGGAATGGGTGGAATTACCGGCTTTGCGGCATCGCTCGGCAAGTAGCCGGGACGATCGGGTAGCGAGTTGACTGGTAGCTGTGCAGGATGGTCCCGGCGGCGAGACATTGCCGTTCGGGGCCATTTCTGTCAGGCAGGCAGGGAACAGAAGCGAGTTGAATGGCGCAAGGCGTGCATGACCGACCGAAAGGACATTGAAGAGCTGATCGGCAAGGTTGCGCTTGGCGACCGGTCCGCGCTGGCCCTGCTCTATGATGCCACAAGCGGGAAATTGTTCGGTGTCTGCCTGCAGGTCCTGAAGAACCGGCCGGAAGCCGAGGATGCGCTTCAGGACGTGTACCTGCGGATCTGGGCCAAGGCCGACAGATATGCGGTGACGGGTCACAGTCCGATGACCTGGCTCATCACGGTTGCGCGCAATCTCGCGATAGATCGGCTGCGCGCCAGGAAAGACCGTCATGTGGGTCTCGACAGCGTGGGTGAGCTTGTCGAGAAGCGCCCCGGACCCGAGGCTGCAAGCATCGCCGCGTCCGAGCAGCGCCGGATCAGCGCCTGTTTCGAGGAACTGCCGCAGGCGCGCGCCGATGCCGTGCGTGCCGCCTATCTTGACGGAGCGACGTATCAGGCGCTTGCAGAGCGCTTTGGCGTTCCGCTGAACACGATGCGCACCTGGCTGCGCCGCAGCCTGATGTCCCTGAAGGAGTGTCTTTCGCGATGAGCGACCAACAGGACATACCGGAAGACGAGGCCTTGGCCGCCGAATACGTCTTGCGCCTGCTGGACGCGGAGGCAGAGCGGGCATTTGAAACAAGGCTGCGGACCGAAGCGGACCTTGTTGCGCATGTGCGGTTCTGGGAAGCCGAGCTCGCGGCCTTGACCACCGGGTTGCCGGATCAGGCGCCGCCGCCCTCGGTCAGGGCAAAGCTGGTCGCCGAATTGAATGCCGGCGGAACACGCCGGGGACGCGGTTGGTTCAGGGGCTGGCTGAGCTTGCCCGCATTGGCCGCTGTTGCGGTCGCCGCATTCCTCGTCCTCGGCCCCATGCTGCGCGGTCCGGCCTTCGATCCGTCGCTCCATGCGACGCTGATCTCGGCAGACGGCACCGTGCATATCGAGGCGGGCTATGCCCCGAACGGCAATCTGTTCAAGGTGATCCCCGAACTGGGCGTGCCGGCACCGGGCCGCGATTTCGAGCTTTGGGTGATCGGCGCGACTGCCGGCGCGCCCGTGTCCCTGGGTGTGATCCCGGCAGATCGCGAAAGCCTCTTTGAGATCACGCCCGAGATCGCAGCCTTGATCGATGGCGGTGCATTGGCTGTCTCGGAAGAACCCGAAGGCGGTTCGCCCACGGGCGCGCCCACAGGGGCCATTCTGGCGACCGACGAGTTTTTCGACGCCGATTTGTTCCAGGCTGGCTGAAACCCCGTCACGCATCGCGCCAAGGCCCCGGCGCTCTGAACAATCGCGTCCGAGATGGGCACGCGGTTGAGAGCGTGACGGTTATCGCGGTTTCGGTTGTCGGGGGTTCCATTCGGCGGATGCTCTGAACCACTGACGTGTTGGCAGCAGCCTGCCCATGTCCCCGCGATGCAGAAGCCTTCCGTCGACTTCCCGCTGGCCAGGATTGCAGCACAGCTCCAGCCACGCCATGTGCGCGATCATCCGGGGCGGAAAACGATGTCAGCCATGTCCGGGTGACAGGGCGGGCAATCGAACAGCAATTGATTTGACGACACCCGGCGGGCTGGCCCAGGGGTCACATGATGCCCGTGGCGCAGCTCACGAGGAAGGTGATCAGCGCCGCGACACCGAGTATGCCTGCGAGTTCCGGCCACCATCCGAAATCATAGACCGTGGGATCGTTGTCGTTGGATGTTTGCATGGGTCTCTCCTGTTATTGTCCCAGGCCGGGCAGCCAGAGCGCGATCTGAGGGAAGATGATGACCAGCGTCAGCCCGATCAGCTGGAGGCCAATAAAGGGCAGGACGGCGAGAAAGATCTCTTGCAGCGTTACATCTTTGGGAGCGACGGATTTCAGGTAGAAACAGGCCGGGCCGAAGGGCGGGCTGAGCATGTAGATCTGGATGTTCATGGCAAACAGGATGCCGAACCAGACCGGGTCATAGCCCAGTTCCACCACCACCGGCGCGAATACCGGCACCGTGATAAAGACGATGGCGATCCAGTCCATGAAAGTACCCAGCAGCATGATGATGCCCATCATGATCAGGATCACGACGATCGGCGCCACGTCCATTCCGGTCAGCATGTTCCTCAAGAAGCTGGTGCCGCCCAGCAGGTTGTAGATGCCCACAAGGCTCACCGCGCCGACGATCAGCCAAACGATGGAGCCGGTGGTAACCGTGGTGGCCCACAGCCCGTCACGGAAGCCCGCCCAGGTCAGTTCACGCCGCATCACGGCGAGGATCACCGCGCCGGTGGCGCCGAGCGCGGCGGCCTCGGTCACGGTGGCGACTCCGGTGTAGATCGAGCCCAGCACGCCGCCGATCAGGATGAAGGGCAGGATCAGCCCGGTCATGTAACGCAGGCGTTGGTTGAACGGCAGCGCGGCCTCGGGCGCGTCATAGGCGGGTGCCAGCGCCGGGTTCAGCCGCGTGCGGATCAGGATGTAGGCCACGTAGAGACCGGCCAGCAGGAAGCCGGGCAGGAAGCCGGCCGAAAACAGGTCTTTCACCGAGACCCCGGCCTCCGATCCGTAGACGATCAGCACCACCGAGGGTGGGATCAGCGTGGCGAGCGAACCGGACGCGGCGATGGTGCCGATCGACAGCTTGCGATCATAGCCCAGGCGGAACATCTGCGGCAGCGCGATCAGGCCCAGGAGCACGATCTCGCCGCCGACGATGCCCGACATCGCCGCGAGAATGACCGAGACAAAGACGGTCTGTACCGCCACGCCGCCCTTCATCCGGCCGCCGAGAATCGCCATCGAGGTGAAGAGCTCCCGCGCCACGCCGCCGCGTTCCAGGATATTGGCCATAAAGACAAAGAAGGGCACCGCGACGAGCGTGTATTTCTCGAACACGTGGACGACATTGGAACTGACCAGGATCAATCCTGGCGCGCCGAACTTCAAGAGCGCGGCAGAGAGCGAGACCAGCAGGGTCGAGGCGCCCAGGGGCACGCCGACGGCCATCAGGAAGAACAGGCTCGCGATGATCAGTAACGTGATGACTTCGATGCCCATCGGATCAATCCTTCATGTCGACGGTCAGATCCATGTGGCCGGTTCCGTGGTCGTGAACCTGGTCATCGGGATCAAGGATGTGGGCGATGATCTGCAACGCGTACATGATCAGCGAGATCACGATCATCACCTTCAGATAGGTCGGCAGGGGCGGGTTGAACGCGCTGCCCGAGCGCTCCATGTGGCCGATCGCGCGCAGGAAGGGCTGCCAGTTGGCCCAGAGCAGGCCCAGCACGGCAGTCAGGCTGACCAACATGGCGACGCGCCGCATTCGTGCCCATGTCTTGTGGCCGACGACGATCTCCATCACCGTGACGGTAATGTGCCTGTGCTGCTGGGTCACGGCGGCGGCCGAGAGCATCCAGGCGCTGGCGCAGAGCGCCATGACGATCTCGGTGGTCCAGACCGTCGGCGCATCCAGCGCGTATCGGGTGAACACCTCCCAGACCGACAGGCCGATGGCGGCCAGGTAGAACGGCCCGCAGGCCTTGCCCGTAAACACGCTCAGCTTTCCTATGGCGGTCGCAAATCTGCGTCGCATGTCTTTCCTCCTCCGCACCGTGGGATGGGCGGCCCCCGGTGGCGCCGCCCTTGGCGTTGGATCAGTCCAGCAGACCGATCTCTTTCATGTAGGCCAGGTGCGCATCGAGCGCGGCCCGCGCCTCGGGCGACTTGGCGGCGGTCTCTTCCCAGGCCTGGGTGGCCAATGCGCGGAAGGCGTCGCGGTCTTCCTGCGACCAGTCGATCACCTCGATGTCAGGGTCGGCCTTGTCACGTTCGACCAGCGCCTTGTCTTCGGCATCCAGCGCGGCGAGCAGGTCGGCATAGGCGGCATAGAACCACCCCTCCAGCCCGGCCTGTGCCTCGGGGCTCAGATTGTCCCAGATGCGCTGGTTGACGGTGAACTGGTGCACCGCCATCGAGTGGATGCCGGGATGGAGCGGGTATTTGGCGATCTGGTGGAAACCGTTCTGGTCGTTGTTGACATAGGCGGACGCATCCGCAGCATCCACCACGCCCTTTTCGAGCGAAGTAAACACCTCGGAAAAGGGGATGTTTGACGGGCTGGCCCCGGCAAGGCGGAACACGGTTGCGGCAAGCCCTTCGGGCGAGCGGATCTTGAGCCCTTGAAGGTCATCGATACCCCGGATCGGCTTGGTCGAGACCAGCGCCTCTTTCGACACGGCACCGCAGCCGACGACGTGGATCATGCCGGGCAGGGTTGCGTCCCAGAGTTCTTGCAGTGCCTCTGCGCCGCCGCCCTCGCGGCAGAACTGTTGCACTTGCGCAGGCGTGTCGTAGCCCGCGATCAGATCGCCGAGAATGGCGAAGGCGGGATTGCGGCCCGAGAAATAGGCGATCGAGGTCAGGTCGCCCGACAAAACGCCGGCCGAGACGCCCTCGGGCGTCTCATTGCGCGGCATGACCGATCCGATGGGCAGGAATTCCACCGCCAGTTCTCCATTGGTCATCTCGGGCAGCTTGGCGACCCAGTTGTCGTTCATGTAGCCGAAGGAAAAGCCGCCCGACTGGGTCGAGGTCTGAACCTTGAGCGTTTCCTGTGCGCTGGCGGCGCCGCCGGCGATCAGGGCTGCCATGGCGGCGGCGATGAATTTCGATGACATGTGTCCTCCTCTGGTCCGTAGCGGACCCTTCGTGATTGTTCCGGCGACCGGCGGCGCGGGGCCTGAGTCGTTTCGGGTGTTGCTGTATAAAGCATCCCGTATTGCATCCGTCAATGCATACATTATTTTATTTGACGATGCATACTATGCTGGGCTATAGACTGGCCAAGCAAGGAGGCCGATGATGGCGCTTTTGACCAGAACCACCCGTGTGGGCGACGCCTGTGCACAGATCAGGGATGAGATTGGTGCCAACCGGATGGCCTCCGGATTTCAGGTGCCGGAGCCCGAGATCGCCCTGTGTCTTGGCATGAGCCGCACGCCGGTGCGCCTTTCGCCAACATCGTCAACGCGCCGCCAGCGAATGCTGGATATCCCTGAAAACTACCGGCTTTCGCAACTCTGACGACCCGGACAACACTGGAGAAGAACATGGCCAAGCAATTGAAGGTCGCCCTGATAAGAGGCGACGGTATCGGTATCGACGTGTCCGAGGCAACTGTTGAAGTGGTCACGGCCGCGCTGGCAAAGGTCGCTGCGCCGGAGCTTGAATATGACGAGATCCGCGCCGGCGCGGGCTGTTTTGCTGAGACCGGCAACGATATCGAGCCGGGCGGAGAGGAACGCGCGGGGGCGGCCGATGCAATTTTTTTGGGTGCCATTGGCCTTCCGTCGATCCGGCATGACGACGGCACCGAGATCAGCCCGCATCTGCGCCTGCGTGACCGTTTCGGCCTTTATGCCGGGGTGCGTCCCGTCAAGGCCTATCCCAATGCACCGCAGCGGCTGGCCGATCCGCGTGCCGCCGGGATCGATATGGTCATTCTGCGCGAATCCACCGAAGGTCTGTTCTATTCCGCCGCCGCCCATGGCCGTAGCGACATCCGCGGCGACGAAGAGGTGCGCGACACCCTGCGCATCACCCGGGCCACCACCGAGAAGCTGCACCGTTTTGCCTTTCGTCTCGCAGAAAAGCGCAAATCCCGTGGCCGGCCCGGTCATGTCACCTGCGTTGACAAGGCCAACGTCTTTGCCTCGATGGCCTTCTTTCGCAAGATCTTTGACGAGATCGCGCCGGATTTTCCCGAGATCGGCAAAGGGTATGCTTATGTTGACGCGCAGGCATTGAACCTGATCCGGGCACCTTGGGATGCGGATGTGCTGGTGATGGAGAACATGTTCGGCGATATCCTGTCGGATCTCGCCGGCGGGCTGGTCGGTGGCATGGGCATGGCCGCTTGCGCCGAGATCGGCGACGACAACGGCTTGTTCCAACCGGCTCATGGTTCGGCCCCCGACATCATGGGCCAGGACAAGGCCAATCCGCTGGCCGCGATTCTGTCCGGTGCCCTGATGCTGGACTATCTGGCCGAGAAGTCCGGCGAGGCGGTCTATGCAAGTGCCGCTGCGCTGATTGAAGGCGCGGTCGAGGCAGGGTTCGAGGCCAACCGCCTGCGGCCGATGGAATTCGGGGGTGACATGGGAACACGTGCCGTCACCGATGAGCTGCTGACGCTGATTGCCGAAGACACCAGGTCGGACGCAGCCTGAGGGGTGTTGTCACATCAACGCCCTTGCGCCGCCAAGCGCAAGGCTGTGCAAGGGCGTGACTCATCGATCCGGGAACAGTTGTTCCCATTCCGCAAGCGGGAACGGACGATGCCCGGATTACCTTGCGGGCAGGAAGTTCATGTGACGAAACCTTCAAGCCTGAGCCAGTAACGCGTGTATCGGCGTTCGCCAGTGCGGGTGAGGGCTCGGGTCTCGACAAGGGCCTGCAGAACCCTCGTGGCGGTCGCGGGTGATGTCCCGGTGATCGAGATATAGTTCTCGGCGCTCAGGCCACCCTTAAAACCATCTGGCCCTTGGCGGAACATCCGCTCGATTGCCTTGGCCTGCCGTTCGTTCAGCTTGTCGCGATGCAAATCATGAAGATGTGCCTTGGCAATGTAGAAGCGCACGCGATCCAGCGTGACCTGCTGCGCTGTCAGAACGGCCTCTGCAAACCACACCAGCCAGGGCGTGACATCCACTGTCTGGCTGTGGTTCGTCAGCGACCCATTCCAAATTCCGAAACGGGTTCTCTGTACCCGCATGTCACCGTGCCGCCCCCACGATCCGATATCATCGACTGACAGCATTCGACGCCCCCGGCGTTTTCGACGCTTGTGGTGAAACCACGTGACAACCTCCGGTGGGTCGCTTTGAGTTGCAGGTTGCCCGACACGAATTATTGTCGACCGGAGCGAACAAGGGAAAGGTGACCGATGACCGGGCGGATCAGCAATCGGCAGTTGCGCGCGTATCGAGCCATTGTGGCGACGGGAAGCGTCACAAGAGCGGCAGAAACATTGAACCTGTCCCAGCCGACAATCAGTCGGCAGATTTCGATGTTGGAAGATGCCATCGGCTTCAAGCTGTTTGAGAGGTTGGGCAATAACCGCCTGATCCCGTCCAAGCTTGGCGAGCGGTTCTACAACGAGGTCGAAGGCACCCTGCAAGGGTTGGAAGAGCTTCAGTGGATCGCCCGCGGGATTTCGACGAGCGAACGTGAACGGATCAGGATCAGTGCCACGCCGCCTGTTCTGAATTCGGACTTTTTTGTCGATGCACTGGACCGTTTCGCGCAGGATCACCCGGAAGTGGAATTGCGCGTTCAGTGGCATACACGTCCGCAGATCGAAGCCGCCGTGGTCGGACGCCGTGCCGATATCGGCGTCAGCGCCGGTCCGTCCGAGCATCCCGATCTGCAAGATACCCAGTTGCTAAGGTTGAATGCAGCCATGGCCGTTCCAAGAGGGCATCCGGCGGCCTCAAAGCCGGTTGTCACGCTGGAGGACATCACCATGCGTGAACTGTTGCTGGATCAGGGGCGGCCGATTGTGCCGCATATGGTGCATCCGGGTGCGGGCTGGCCAACCAATGCACCCGGCCAGATCGACATGCAGGTGTCGCTCAACGCCATGCGCCTTGTTTCCAAGGGCAACCGGGTCGCGATCTGCGAACCACTGAGCTGTGACTGGTTCGAAGCAACGGTTGCCTTTGTACCGTATGAGCCCGCCATCGAACTGATCTACGGGTGTTACCAGCTCGGTGACCGGGCCACCTCGGACGCCCAGACCGCTTTCGTGGCCCAATTGGTGGCCAGTGCCCACGAGTGGCAGGCGCGGCATCCACAGTTCCGAACCTGGTGATGTATTCATTTTTTGAATACAGGCGGTGAAAACTATCAATACAATAATGGCAGGCGCTGGATTAACCTTACCTTGAACGATGCGGCATGCACGGTCTGCGAGGCCGCTGGCACGCTACACTTCCAGGGAGGAGAAACATGTTTACCAGAGCAAAGGCCGCGCTGATCGGTGCATTGGCCGTGACGGTCGCGACTGTCGCGCAAGCCGGGGATTATCCAAGCAAGCCGATCAACGTGATTATTCCATTCCCCGCCGGCAGCAATCTGGACATCATCACGCGCATTCCAAACGAAGCGCTGTCCAAGGAGCTGGGCGTGCCGGTGAATTCGATCAACGTGCCGGGTGGCGGCACCGTGCCCGCGGTGATGAAGTTTCTCGGCGCGGAGGCCGATGGCTATACATTGTTGCGGTGGGTTGCGCCGACCTTGGTCACCAACCCCATCATGCGCGATGTTCCCTATGACCCGCGCGAAAGCATCGTACCGATCTTTCACGACGCCACGAATTCCAACGTGCTGTACGTCAAGGGTGACTCCGAATTCGAAACATTCCAGCAGTTTGTCGAGGCCGCCAAGTCACGGAAACTGTTGATCGGGATCAACGCCATCGGCGCTCCGCCGCATATGTCGGTGGCGCAATTGAACATGCTTTTCGATATCGAGCTACCGGTTCTCGCGCAAAAGTCCATTCCGAACTCGATGGCCGGTCTGATCGGCGGGCAGACGGATGCCG
Organism: Microbulbifer sp. S227A; assembly: GCF_049800935.1. Lineage (NCBI taxonomy): Bacteria > Pseudomonadati > Pseudomonadota > Gammaproteobacteria > Cellvibrionales > Microbulbiferaceae > Microbulbifer > Microbulbifer sp. S227A. Next base: position 16,796 of record NZ_JBNAFZ010000014.1, read on the forward strand.
CCATCGGTCAGCTCAAGCAGCAGGAGGCCTATGGCGACGAGATTCGGGCGCTTGCCATACTTGACCGCCGCTTGCCGCATTTTGAGCGATACCTTCCCGGCATCAAGACAGCAGAGGAGCTGACCGGCCAACCCTCGGACAGCTGGATCAACGGTGGCTATGCCGTCAAGGCCGGTACGCCCCCCGAGATCATGGAACGGCTGGTCGCGGCTGCCGAAAAGGTCATGAACAACGACGCGTACAGGGCCTCGGTCGAAAAATACACAGTCCCGACATGGGTCGGTGGCGTCGAAGATACCAAGGCCTTGGTCGCGGAAGGCTGGCACCTGTACGAACCCATCATCACCCAACTTGGGCTGGCCCAAAAGTAGGTGATGCCTCCCGCGGGGCGCGTGTAATGCCATCGCGCGCGCCCCGCCCCTTTTTCCGTTTTTTTGCTGGAGGAGCCAATGACCATGCGGTTGGCGAACATGAGTTTTGCGGTTGTCTTGTTGGGCGTTGCGGTCACGATGATCTGGATCGCTGTTGGATTTGACAGCGCCGCCAGCGTTGGTTCAACGATGCTTGATTCCAATGTCTTTCCCATCGCGATGATGGGCGTCACGGCAGCGGGATGTGTGTTGTTGATCCTGCGCACCCCGCGTGACACGACGGCGGGTCCGCTGTTTTCAAACGGTGGAGCCCTGTTGCGCGTCATCGGACTGGCTGTTCTGCTGATGGGCGCATACCATGCCTGGGTGCCGCTGGGGTTCCATGTGATGTCGGCGCTGTTCGGCGTGATCTGCGCCGTCATCTTGCGGGCGCGAAGCTGGTGGGTCTATGCGATCGCGGCAGCGTTCGGACCCATCGCGGGCTTTGTCTTTGAAGCCGGCCTGGGCGTTCAACTGTAATGCCGGGCGATCTTACTGCGCTGGCCGCGGGTCTTGCGAACCTTTTCGACCCCCTGAGCCTTTTGCTCCTCGTGGGCGGGATCGTTCTGGGTCTTGTCATTGGCATACTGCCGGGGCTGGGCCCGCCGATTGCCATCGCTGTGGCGCTGCCTTTCACCTTTTACATGGATGCGGTTCCATCCCTGATGTTGCTGCTCGCGATCTATTCGGCGGCGACATATGGCGGCTCGATCTCGGCCATCGCATTGGGCATTCCCGGTACCGGGTCTGCCATGGCCACGGTGCTGGATGGGCACAGGATGTTCAAGAACGGCCAGGGCGGCGAGGCGCTTGGCCTGTCGCTGACGGCATCGATTATCGGGGGACTTTTCAGCGCCCTGGCGCTGGCGGTTCTGGCCCCCTTTCTGGCGAGTGTCGCGGTGCAGTTCGGCCCGCGCGAGTATCTCGCAATCTCGGTTTTCGGCTTGCTCGTTGTGGTGCGCGTTGCCGGAGATGATTGGGTCAAGGGCATGATCGCCGCCGCCATCGGACTGTTTTTGACGACATGGGGTGTGGACCCGGTGAACGGCACCACGCGGTATCTGTTTGGCAGCTGGCATCTGTACGAAGGGATGCCCTTTGTCCCCTTCCTGCTGGGCATCTTCGCGGTCTCGGAAATGTTCATCCAAGCCGAGCACAACCTGCGCGCCAGCAAGTTCGACTCCGACAGCCTGCGGGCACGGCTCCCCTCGCTTCCGGTGCTGAACCGTCTGAAAGGGCTGATCTTCCGTTCATCCGCCATTGGAACAATCATCGGCGTGATCCCCGGCGAAGGGGCAGCGGTGGGCGCCTTTTTCAGCTATTCCGAGGCCAAGCGCCGCTCGGACGCGCCCGAGAAATTCGGAACCGGCATTCCCGAAGGTATCGTCGCCCCCGAGACCGCCAACAATGCCACCATCGGCGGCGCGCTTGTGCCCACGCTGACCTTGGGTGTCCCGGGAAGCCCGGCCGCAGCGGTCCTGCTTGGCGCTTTCCTGATCCAGGGGCTGGTGCCCGGTCCCAAGCTCTTTGCCGATCGGCCCGACCTCATGTACTCCATCTTCCTGGGTCTCTTTGTCATCAACATCCTGATGATTTTCATCGGGCTCGTGACCATCCGCTTTGCCGCGAAAATCGTCGCCATCCCGTCTCAGATCGTGATCCCGTCGGTTCTGATCCTGTGTTTCCTGGGAACCTACAGTGTCACCGGCGACCTCTTTGGCATCCTGGTTATGATACTGGCGGGCATCTTTGGCTACCTGTTCCGCAAGCTGGGATTTCCCATCGCGCCATTGTCCATCGGCTTCGTGCTCGGCGAGATCCTGGAAACCGCGCTTCGCCAGTCCTTTGTTGTCTCAAGCGGCAACCTTGTCGGTGTGTTCAACACCCCGATCGCTCTGACGATCTATGGCATCCTTCTCGCCACGATCCTGTGGGAGCCGATCACCAAACGCCTGTTGAAAGGAAAAACCAGCAAATGACAGATCGTCCCAACATTCTGTGCATCTATGTCGACCAGTTGCGGTATGACGCCCTGGGTTGCACGGGCAATCCGGTGATCCGCACACCCAATATCGACCGGCTGGCGCTCGAGGGGATGCGGTTTGACCAAGCCTATGTCTCGACCCCGCTTTGCACGCCGTTCCGTGGATCGTTCCTGACCGGCAAATATGCCCATGCGGCGGGGGTGCATGCAAATCACTTTCCGATCCCGACAGATCAGAAATTCCTGCCCCATCATCTCGCCGAGGCGGGCTATCACACCGGCTACATCGGCAAGTGGCATCTCTATGGCGGTCCCAAGCCGGGTTTTGTGCCGCCGGGTCCGGATCGCTGCGGGTTCGAGACTTTTGTGGGGTTCAACCGTGGGCACGAATATGATCGTTCGATCTATTTCTACGACGACCCGACACCGCATCATTGTCCGCGTCACGAGCCGGACTTCCAGACCGATCAGGTCATCGACTTCATGGGGCGTGCCCAAACGGCCAGGGATCGTCCCTTCTTTGCCTATATCTGCCTGGGTCCACCGCATCACCCGATGCGAGTCCCCGAGCATTGGAAGACACTTTACCGCCCGGAAGAGGTGCCACTGCCCAAGGGCGTGCCCGATCCGGACCTGCAACGCAAGGTACAGGCCGAGATCGTCGCGCAGGATTTCGGAGGCGATCCGACCAATGCCGACAGCAGCCATATCGACTATCGCCGCGTGCCTGCGGGGGATCCCGAGACCGAGGCCGAAATCCGCCAATACGTGGCTGAATATTATGGCATGATCGCCAACGTGGATTGGAACATTGGCCGAATTCTGGATTGGCTGGACGCCAAAGACCTCGCCAAAGACACGTTCGTGCTGTTTTTCAGCGATCATGGCGACATGCTGGGCCAGCACGGTTACTATTGCGGCAACAAGCGTGTGGCCTATCGCGGCGCCATGCATGTGCCTGTCATCGCGCGCTGGCCGGGACGGATCGCGGCGCGAAGTAGATCGGACTCGATGGTCGATCTGTCGGTTGATGCGATGCCCACGCTTCTGGACCTCGCCGGTGCTCCCCCTGCCAATGACGTTATGGGTGAAAGCCTGGCACCGATCCTGTTCGGCGACAATGCGGCGGGACACCAGGCGGTTTTCTACCAGCTGATGTTGCAAACCGGCGGGCTGGAAGGCGACGTGCACCCGCGCGCTCTGCGCGGTTGTCGCAGCAAGGATTGGCTGTATGTGCGCGACAGGTACGGCGCGAGGATGCTGTTTGATCTGAAGGCCGACCCGAACGAAGACAACAATCTTGTGAACAGGCGCGAGTACGCCGGCATCCAGCTTGGTCTCGACACCTGGGTTCTTGATCGCATGACCGAGACCGGCGACGACTGGGACAAGGAGCATGCCTTTCCGCCCCCCGATTTTGTCACGCACAAGAATGCCGCCAAAGAACATGGTAGACTGCTTGCAAATGCGATTGTCGAAATTGCCCCGCGATCCAGACACCAAGGATCAGCGGACGCCATGTGATGCCGATCACCGGACGGTGCTGCATGAAGACCGTTCGGGCCGGTTCCTCGCCGCGCGATCTCGGGCCATCACCCGTGGCCTTGCGCCAGGCCGTTCCGCCGCCTTCATGGTCAGGCCAGGATGTCCGCTCGAAACGGGGCCAGCTCAGGGTCCAATGGCGATCCGGCCTGCAAATGGCTGCCTGTAGAAGCTTTACAAGCCGGCTGTTCCATTTTATCGGGGACCTACGCAGGGGAGTCCCGCCTATGGGACTGAGAGGCTGAAAGGGTGAAAACCCGGTGATGCGACCCTTTGAACCTGACCCAGTTGACACTGGCGTAGGAAGCTAAGGTTGCATTGCCGCAAGAGGCCTCTGCAACCTGAACAGAAGGTGCACTCCGCCTTTGCCTCCTCCCCAAACTCATCTGGTGTCTTTTTGAGACTTGAGCTTGAGGAGCGCCAAAATGAACGTGCCAAATCCGAAAATCACCACGGGTGAATTGCCCGCATCGCGCAAGATCTATGTTGCCGGCGAATTGCATTCCGACATCCGCGTGCCCATGCGCGAAATCTCAACCCATCCAACAGCGGGAGAAGCACCGCTGCCGGTTTATGACAGTTCGGGCCCCTATACCGATCCGAATGTGCTGACGGATATCAAACAGGGTCTGGCACCCCTGCGCGCTGAATGGATCCGGGCGCGCGGGGATGTCCAGGCCTATGACGGGCGCGAGATCACCGATGCCGACAATGGCTTTGTTCAGGGCGACAAGCTGACGCCGGAATTTCCGGTCAAATCGCGCCCGCTGCGGGGCAAGGACGGGGCGGCGCCGACCCAGCTGGCCTATGCCCGGGCCGGGATCACTACGCCGGAAATGGAATTTGTCGCCATTCGCGAAAACCAACTGCGTGAAACCTCTCCGTGTCACCGGGATGGCAATGACTTCGGAGCCAACATTCCAGATTACGTGACACCGGAATTTGTGCGCAGCGAAATTGCCGCCGGGCGCGCCATCCTTCCCAATAACGTCAATCATCCGGAATCCGAGCCGATGATCATTGGCCGCAATTTCCTGGTCAAGATCAATGCCAATATGGGCACATCGGCCGTGACCTCTTCGATGGAGGAAGAAGTCGACAAGCTGGTCTGGGCCATTCGCTGGGGCGCGGATACGGTGATGGACCTGAGTACCGGGCGCAATATCCATAACACCCGCGAATGGATCATCCGCAACAGCCCGGTGCCGATTGGCACGGTTCCGATGTATCAGGCGTTGGAAAAGGTCAATGGCATCGCCGAGGACCTGACTTGGGAGGTGTTCCGCGACACGCTGATCGAACAGGCGGAGCAGGGTGTCGATTATTTCACCATCCATGCCGGGGTACGCCTTCATATGGTGCCGATGACGGTCGACCGGGTCACCGGGATCGTGTCGCGCGGGGGGTCGATCATGGCCAAATGGTGCCTGCATCACCACAAGGAGAGCTTCCTCTACGAGCATTTCGACGAGATCTGCGACATCTGCCGCAAATATGACGTGAGCTTCTCGCTGGGCGACGGGTTGCGTCCGGGCTCGATTGCCGATGCCAATGACGAGGCGCAATTTGCCGAGTTGGAAACCCTGGGCGAATTGACCAGGATCGCCTGGGCCAAGGATTGTCAGGTGATGATCGAAGGGCCGGGCCATGTTGCCATGCACAAGATCAAGGAAAACATGGACAAGCAGCTTGAGTGTTGCCACGAGGCGCCGTTTTACACGCTTGGGCCGCTCACGACCGATATCGCGCCGGGCTATGACCATATCACCAGCGGCATCGGCGCGGCGATGATCGGTTGGTTCGGCTGTGCGATGCTGTGCTATGTGACGCCCAAGGAGCATCTGGGCCTGCCCGATCGCGACGACGTGAAAACCGGGGTGATCACCTATAAAATTGCCGCCCACGCCGCCGATCTGGCCAAGGGTCTGCCGGGGGCGCAGCGCCGCGATGATGCGCTGTCGCGCGCGCGGTTCGAATTCCGCTGGGAAGATCAGTTCAACCTGTCGCTTGACCCGGATACCGCGCGGGAATTCCATGACCAGACCCTGCCCAAACAGGCGCACAAGGTGGCGCATTTCTGTTCCATGTGCGGTCCCAAATTCTGTTCGATGCGGATCAGCCACGACATTCGCGCCGAAGCCCAGAAAGAAGGGATGGAGGCCATGGCCGCCAAGTTCCGCGAGGGGGGCGATCTTTACATGCCCGTCGAAGAACCGGGTGAATGATCGCGATTGCGGGGTCGGTTTGACCGGCCCCGCTTGGGCCTGGGAGCCTGCCCGCGCTGCTGGTGGCTTCTGGCACCGTCGTAGGAACAAGAGGTGATTTCGCCGGGCGCTCGCGCGATTGGTTCATGGGCGGGGATCACCCCGGTCACGCGGCCGCCCCATCCGAGTGCGCGCATGGATCGGTGCCATGTCACGTCTGGGGCAGCTGGAAACGCCCATGCGCCCAGTCCCCGGCGGCCCAGGCCACTTTGGCGGCGTCGATCTTGTCCTGGCTTGAGGCGACGAAATTCCACCAGACATGTCTGGAGCCGTTCAGGGTTGCGCCCCCCAGCAAGACCAGCCGCGCACCCGCCGCGCCGGACTCCAAAACCGCCCAGATCACGACTTCGGGGAATGATGGCCGCGGCACCGCAGGCGGTGGATGTTCTGGCGTTGATCCTGGCCTACTCGCCGGGCGCTGTTGGCGGAAATGTCGTTGATCGCCCTGGCCATGGGGCGCGAAGTCGCCTTGTTGGCCTTCCACCATATCTTGAGAGTATTCGGGCCCTTGCTGGCCGCGCTGGCGGTTTCTCCGGGCGCGGTGATGTTGCCGATGAAACGCGAAATGCAGTATCGCTTCGCCGCGACTTGCGCTTAGCCATCGGGCTATGGAATGGTGCTGTACCAAGCGAGCTCGGGGCTGCGCCCTCGTGGGCCAAGGCAGACCGCGAGGCCAGATGCCAGCAAGATGGAAGATTTCTGATGCGCCGCGACACCCAGCTTATCCTTTGCCCGGTCAACCTTCGCCACGCAAAGGCCAATTTCAACGCCTATGACGAAGCGGTCGCGATGGCCAAGCGCCGAGGCGCAAAGCTGTTGCTTGCCACCATTGCACCGGAAATGGAGCGCAATCTGAATGTTCATGATTCCGTGGCCTACTGGACGCAGCAGCTCAGGACCTTCGTGGCCGAGCACCCGGCGGATGGCGTTGCATTGGAAACCGTTGTGCGCACGGGGGCGGTGCATCGTCAGATCGTCAAGCTGGCGAGCGAGCGTAATGTCGATGTCATTGTCATGGAATCGGCGAATCCGAAGGTGCAGGATTACCTTCTGGGCACCACGGCCAGCCACGTCGTGACACATGCCAGGTGTTCCGTATTTGTCGTGCGCGGTCAGGATGTGACCTGACGCTGCCGGCCGCCCGCGCGTTGCAGGGGCCGGCAGGGTGATCTGACGGTATCAGATCTTCTTGTATTCCGAGCGCAGCGCCAGCCAGAGGCAGTAGCACATGATCAGCACGACCAGCGTAAAGGGAATGCCCATCGACACGGCCGCGCCCTGAAGGGCGTTCAGGCCGCCGCCCAGGAGCAACGCGATGGCCACCAGCCCTTCGAGGGTACACCACCACACCCGCTGGATCACCGGCGCGTCCAGCTTGCCGCCGGCGGTGATCGTATCGATCACGAGCGAGCCGGAATCCGAGGAGGTGACAAAGAAGATCACGATCAGGATCAGCGAGATCGGGGCCACGATGGAATAGAGCGGCAATTCCTTGAGAAAGCCGAACAGCGCGCCCTCGGGGGCGTAGCTGTCGATCACGGTGGCCTTGACGCCTTCGGCACCGCCGGCATTCAGCATGTCGATCGCCGCGCCGCCAAAGGTCGACATCCAGAGCGCACAGACCGCCGTGGGCGCAATCAGGGCGCAGATGACGAACTCCCGCACGGTGCGGCCCCGCGAAATCCGCGCGATGAACATGCCGACAAACGGCGACCACGCGATCCACCACGCCCAGTAGAAGGTTGTCCAGCCGTGGAAAAAGCTGGTGTCTTCCCGTCCGAACGGATTGGACAAAGCCGGCAGCAACGTCACGTAATCGACCATCACCGAGAAATAGCGCGTGATGGCCGTGCCGACTCCGGTGACGACGATCACGAAGATGAACAGCCCGACGGCCATGACCATGTTGATCTCGGACAGGCGTTTCACCCCGGCATCCATGCCCATCAGGACCGACCCCAGGGCAATGGCGGTGATGCCAACGATCAGAAGAACGGTCACGGTGGGCGAGGGGGCGATGCCGAACACCTCGTTCAGGCCGGCCGCCACCTGCTGGGCGCCAAGCCCGAGCGACGTGGTCAGGCCGAACAGCGTGGCAAACACCGCCAGCGTGTCGATGACATGGCCCCAGAACCCCCAGATGCGTTCGCCCAGAAGCGGAAAGAACGCCGAGCGCAGGGTCAGTGGCAGGTTCAGGTTATAGGCAAAGATCGCGAGCGACAGGCCCACCGCCGCATAGACCGCCCAGCCTTCGAGCCCCCAGTGGTGAATGGTGCCGACAACGCCGATATATTCGTTTCCGGGTTCGGTGATGTCGATGCCAAGTGGCCGCGCGCCGCCGTTTTCGGAAAAATTGTAATAGACCGGTTCGAGCACCCCGAAAAACAGCAGGCCGATGCCGATGCCCGCCGCGAACATCATGGCAATCCAGCCGGCATAGGAATAGTCGGGTTTGGCGTCCTTGCCGCCAATCCGGACCTTGCCCACCGGCAGCACGATGAGCGCCAGACAGAACAGGGTGATCGCATCGACAGAGAGAACGAGGAACCAGTCGAACGTGCTGGTCAGCCAAGGGCGCAGCCAGCCAAAGAATGCGGCGGACGCTTCCTGATTGATCAGGGCCGCGATCACGAAGCCGAGGATCAGGAGGCCGGATACAATGAAGACCGGGTTGTGAATGTCCAGCCCAAGAGGCCGGATGTTGTCTTGTCCCAGTTCGTATTCGGTCTCGAAATCCCAGACCCTTGGGTCAGGATCGACTGTCTTGTTGGTTTCCGTGTCTGACATGTGACCTCCAGTTCGGTGACTTGTGGTTCTACGGGTTTCACCCGTCGCGGCATGGTCTGTTCCCCAGTTAATCAGACTTAGGCGTGAAAATCTCCTGCAAAATCAGCGGCGGGTTGCATCATCGGGCGTTTGGGCCACATATCCCGCTCGAGTCCCCGTCCCGCGCGCTGCCCGGCGGGGCCTGCGGTCGCGATCAATATTCGCAATACGAGGCGCTGGCCTTGCGATGCGCTTCCAGCGCCTTGATCCGGTCCAGTTCGATCGCGCCGCCTTCTGCGACGACGGTGGCGAGCATCATCTCGACAAGGGCCATCATCGCGGTGATCGAGGGGTAATAATGCGGGCTCTGGGTGCCGGCGCAGAAAGTGAACTCGGCATGTTCGGTCAGCGGTGAGCTGGGCCGGTCGGTCATGGCAACCACATGTGCCCCCCGTGCGCGGACGAATCTCATCGCCTCGATCGTGCGGGTGGCGCAGGGGTTGACGCCAAAGCCGATGACAACGTCCTGCCCTGTGACCTGGCTCAGCCCTTCGGCGGCGACCGCGAATTCCGTCCCGACCAGCCGCAGGTTGGGCAGGATCATCGACCCCGTGGTTTTCATGATGCTGGCCAGCCAGAACAGCGAACCGGATCCGACGAGATATACCGCCGGGGCCTCTCGCATCAATCGGGCGACCCGGGACAGGTGTTGAAGGTTGGCTTCGTTCAGCGTGCCCGCCAGGTTGTCGGTGGACGCCGCCAGCATCTCTTGGGTCAGCGTCGTGCGGCTGGTGTCGCTGGCGTTCTGGTGGCGCAGGGCCCCCGCGCGCGCGCCAAAGCCCGTGGTCAGCAGCTTGTCCTGAAAGCAGGCCTTGAAATCATCATAGCTGTCAAAGCCCATCTGCCGGGCCAGCCGCAGCATCGTGGTCGAGGTCACGCCAACCTCAGCCGCGGCCGAGCGCATCGAATTGAGCGCGATCCGGTCCGGCGTATCAAGCGCATAGCGCGCGGCCAGGGCGAGCTTTTTGGGCAGGCCGGGCAACTCTTTCTGAAGTTTTTCTAGAATGTCCATCAGGCCCCCGACATGTCAGCAAAAGCAGCAAACGATACTTTTTAAGCGCGCGCAAGTCGGCGAAATCGAAAAAAGGACCGTTTGATATATTTTCACTTGTAAAAAATATCAAACGGTGCAGACTGATCTCGATTCGAAGCAGATGGTCCAATATGTCACACTACTCAGCTTTCTCCGTGTTTCGTCACGCCCTGAGCGGGAACAAATCCTGGTCACGTGCCTGGCGCGACCCCGAACCCAAACCGGAATATGATGTGCTGATCGTCGGCGGCGGCGGTCATGGTCTGGCCACGGCCTATTATCTGGCCAAGGAACACGGCATCAAGAATGTCGCGGTTGTCGAAAAGGGCTGGCTTGGCGGTGGCAATACCGGCCGGAACACCACCATCGTGCGCTCGAACTACATGATGCCGGGCAATACGATGTTCTACGAGCGGTCGATGAAGCTGTGGGAAAACCTCAGCCAGGACCTGAATTATAACGTCATGATCTCGCAGCGCGGGCAGTATAACCTCTGCCACTCACCGGGACAGATGGATGCGGCGCGCCGGCGCGGGAACATCATGCGCGCCAATGGCATCGACGCCGAGTTGTTCGACCGTGACGAGGTCAGGCGCCGCTTGCCCTATCTCGACTATTCCGGGAACGCGCGTTTTCCGATCCACGGTGCGATCTATCAAAGCCGTGCGGGCACCGCGCGCCATGACGCGGTTGCCTGGGGATATGCACGCGGCGCGGACCGGCATGGCGTCGATATCCTGCAACAGCGCGAAGTCACCGGCTATCTCTGGGAAGGTGGCAAGATCGTCGGCGTGCAAACCAGCCGGGGCGAGATCCGCGCCAGGAAGGTGGCGCTTTGTGTGGCGGGTCATTCCGGTCATCTGGCGAAGATGGCCGGTCTGCGCCTGCCGGTGGAAACCCACAGCCTTCAAGCCTTTGTCAGCGAACCCTATAAGCCGCTCGTCGATACGGTGATCAGCTTTGGCGCCGCGCATTTCTACATCAGCCAATCCGACAAGGGCGGGCTGGTGATGGGGGGCGATCTGGACATGTACAATTCCTACGCCCAACGCGGCGGCTTGCCGATCGTGGAGCACACGCTGGCCAGCGCCAAGGCGCTGATGCCCTGCCTGTCGCGGCTCAAGCTGCTGCGCCACTGGGCGGGGGTCATGGACATGTCGATGGACGGCTCGCCCTTTATCACCAGGACCCCGGTGGACGGGCTCTATCTGAATGGCGGCTGGTGCTATGGCGGGTTCAAGGCCACGCCCGCGAGCGGCTGGTGTTTCGCCTGGACCATTGCCAAGGACGAACCGCACCCGGACAATTCGGAATTCACGCTCGACCGGTTCGACCGTGGCTATCAGATCGATGAAAAGGGCGTCGGCCCGCAACCCAATGCACATTGAGGCACGGAAATGATCAGGATCAACTGCCCGATCTGTGGGCTCCGCCCGGAAACCGAATTCACCTATGGCGCGGACGCGACCCAGGAGCGCCCGGCGATGGATGAAACGGCGGCGCAGCCATGGCTGGATTATGTGTTCAACCGCGACAATCCCCGCGGCTGGCACAGGGAATACTGGCATCACGTTCAGGGGTGCCGGCAATGGGTGGTGCTGGCGCGCAATACCCTGACCCATGAAACCGGCGATTGCATCCTCGCACGGGACGCCGGGGCAACGCCCACCAACACGACGGAGGCGGCGGAATGAAACGCCTTGCAACCGGCGGCCGGATCGACCGCGCCACCCCCATCACCGTTTCCTTTGACGGACAGAAACTGCCGGCGTATCAGGGCGACAGCCTGGGTTCGGCCATGCTTGCGGGCGGCGTGTCGCTTGTCGGGCGCAGCTTCAAGTATCACCGCCCCCGGGGCATCTATTCCGCTGGCACCGAAGAACCCGGCGCGATGGTGCATCTGCGCGATGGCAACCGGCACGAGCCAAACGCCCGCGCCACCGTCACCGAAGCGTTCGACGGCCTGACCGCCACCAGCCAGAATGCCTGGCCCAGCCTGAAATTCGATATCGGTGCCGTCAACAACCTGATGTCGCCCTTCTTTAGCGCCGGGTTCTATTACAAGACCTTCATCGGCCCGTTCAAACACTCCACCCGTTTCTGGATGATGTGCGAAACCTTTATCCGCAAGGCCGCAGGGATGGGGCGCGGCAGCTATGAGCCGGACCCGGACCAGTATGAAAAGCGCCATGCCTTTTGCGACGTTCTGGTCATCGGCGGCGGTGTTGCCGGGCTTGCCGCCGCGCTGGCCGCAGGCCGGGCCGGGGCACAGGTTTTGCTGGTCGAGCAGGACACCCATCTTGGCGGGGCCATCCTGTCCGAGCCGGTCGGCGGCGCGGGCGATCAATGGCTGGAGCAGGTTCAGGACGAACTCGCGGCCATGAACAACGTGCAAATCCTCACGCGAACAACGGCGGTCGGGGCCTATGATGGTGACACCTATGCCCTGATCGAGCGCGTCTCGGATCACCTGCCCGCGCCGCAAAACCATCAGGTGCGCCAGCGCTATTGGCAGGTTCAGGCCAGGCGCTCGGTTCTGGCCAGCGGTGCCATCGAACGGCCCATGGTTTTTGGTGGCAATGACAAACCCGGCGTCATGCTGAGCGGCGCGGCGCGGACCTATCTCAATCGCTATGCGGTCCTGGCGGGGGAGACGATCATCGTTCTGACCAATAATGACAGCGCCTATGCAAGTGCCGCCGATCTGGCCGATGCCGGGGCCAGCGTGACCCTTGTGGATGTGCGTCAGACCGTCAGTTCCGAGATCACGGCGCAGGCCACCGCCAAGGGCGTATCCCTCCTCTTGGGGCACGCGGTCCTTGAGGCGCGTGGCAAGGGCAAGGTCTGCGGGGCGGTGGTGGTGCCCGTCGACGGGAAAGGCCATGCCAAGGGCCGCGAAAAGACCCTGTCCTGCGATCTGATTGCAACCTCCGCCGGGTGGTCGCCCTCGGTTCATCTGTGGTCGCATCGTTATGGCAAGCCGGTTTTCGTCGACGAGGCCGCGTGTTTCGTCCCGGCCCCGAACGCGGCCAATCCGATGCAGGCGGCGGGGCTTGTGATGGCGGCCGGATCGGTGGACGAAATCATCCGGCAAGGCTTTGCCGTGGGTGCCGAAGCCGCCGCAAGGGCCGGGGCCGACCAATCACCGGGGCAAGCGCCGCCCAGCTATGCGACCGGCGCATTCTGGCCGTCGAATTTCGATCCGACATGGGCGATTTTCGATCGCAATGGCAAGAGCCGCGGCAAGGCGTTTGTAGACTTCCAGCATGACGTCAAGATCAGTGATATCGATCAGGCGCATCTTGAGGGCTATGTCTCGGTCGAGCATCTGAAACGCTATACCACCCTCGGGATGGCCACCGATCAGGGCAAGCTGAGCAACATCAACGCGCTGTCACGCATGGCGAACCTGCGCGACAAACCCATCCCCGAGGTTGGCACCACCACCTTCCGTCCCCCCTTTACCCCGGTTGCGATCGGGGCGCTGGTTGGGCACGAGCATGGCCGCCACTTCCGCCCGGTCCGCCTGTCCCCGATCCATCACTGGCATGTGGATCACGGTGCCCGGATGACCGAGGCCGGGGCGTGGATGCGGCCGTGGTATTATCCCCAAGGCGACGAAGACCTGAAACGCGCCTATATCCGCGAGGCCACGCATGTGCGGGCGCATGTGGGCATGGTCGATGTCTCGACCCTCGGCAAGATCGCCGTGCAGGGCCCGGATGCCGCCGAATTCCTCAACCGGATGTATGTCAACGGCTGGAAGACCCTGCAAATCGGGCGGTTGCGCTATGGCGTGATGCTGCGCGAAGACGGGTTTGTCATGGATGACGGCGCAACCGCGCGGCTGGGCGAGCATGAGTATTTCATGTCGACCACAACCACCAACGCCGCCAGGGTGCTGGCCTTTGCCGAGCACCTGCTACAGACCGCTTGGCGCGATCTCAGGGTGCATGTGACCTCGGTCACCGATCAATGGGCGGCGATTGCCGTGGCGGGGCCGAATGCGCGCGCGCTCCTGAGCGAGGTGTCCGATGCCGATCTTGGCAAAGAGGCCCTGCCCAACAATCATTTTACCCATGCGACGGTTGGCGGCGTCGATATCCGCATCCACCGCATGTCCTATTCCGGCGAGCTGGCCTACGAGCTTTACATCCCGGCGGGCTTTGGCCAGCATGTCTGGCAAACGCTCCATGACGCGGGCCGGGACTTCGATCTCAGGCCCTATGGCACCGAATCCATGGGCGCATTGCGGATCGAAAAGGGGCATGTTGCCGGCCCCGAACTGGACGGTCGCACCACGATGAAAGATCTGGGCCTTGAGGGGTTCGCCTCGTCCAGGAAACCGTTTGTCGGATCGGTTCTGCGCAAACGCGCAGTGCTCGAAGACCCCGCGCGGCCAACCCTTGTCGGCCTCGAAATCGAGGGCGCGGAGGGCGCGAAAGCGGGCTCTCTCCTGTTCCCGGCCACGGGCGAGACCAAGGGCCATGGCGAGGGGTGGGTTTCCTCCACCACCTACTCCCCAGCCCTTGGCAGGAACATCGCGCTGGCGCTGTTGAAAAACGGCACCACGCGCAAGGGCGAAACGGTCCGCGTGGTGAACTTTGTGGGTAACCAGACCCTGACCGCCAAGGTCGTGTCGCATCATTTCTATGACCCATCAGGAGAGCGTCAGAATGCCTGAACTGCTATCTGCCCTGCACCGCAAGACCATCCCCGGACGCCACGGCGCCACGGGGGGCGAGGCAATCACCCTGGGCACCCGGCCCCTGCAAGGCCTCTGGCAGCTGGCCGGGTGGGATGATTTCGACGCCGCCGCGAAACCGGCGCTGGACCATCTGGGTCTGGACGGCTTGGGCGATTACAGGACCGCCCGGGCCGGTGAACGCGGCACCGCGTGGCGCATCGCCCCTGACAGGATGCTGATCGAAACCCATGCGGATCTGTCGGGTTTCGGCTCGGAAAACCTTGCCGTTCTCGATCTTGGCCATGCCCGCACGGTCATAACCCTGCAAGGCGAGGCCGCGCGCACGCTCCTGTCCCAGGTGGTTGCGGTCGATGTTTCCGCCACGGCCCTTGCCCCCGGCATGTTCCTGCAAACCGGGCTGCATCACGTGGGCGTCCTGATCCAGTGCACGGGCGCGCAGAGTTTTGACATCCTTGCCCCCGCGACCTGGGCCGAAAGCGTCTGGGATGTGTTGTACGACAATGCGCTGCCCCACGGCATCCGGGTTCCGGAGGCCGCATGACAGCACCGGTCGCGCGACACTTTGCCGATTTCGCCTACGCCGGGACGGACCCGCCCGCCAAGGTGATCCATCAGGCCAACCGGGCCATTCTGGATACGCTGGGCGTGATCGCGGCCGGTGCGGCGCATCCCACGACACGGGCGGTCGCCACCACCCATCCGGATCGAAACGGCGCGGCCACACTGGCCATCGGCGGGCAGGCCCCGGCCGAGACCGCCGCGCTGATCAATGGCACGGCCGCCCATGTCTGGGATTTCGACGACACGTCCTATACCGGTATCATGCATGGTTCGGCGGTGATCCTGCCTACGGTTCTGGCGCTTGCCGCCGAGATGCGGGCCGAGGCCGACCTGCAACGGCACGCCTTCATTGTCGGTTCTGAAATCACCTATGTCCTCGCGGATATCTGCACCCATGACCACTATTTCAAAGGCTGGTGGAGCACGGTCACCCTTGGCCTTGTCGGGGCCACGGCGGCGGCGGGTGTGCTCTTGGGTCTGGGCCGTGATGCGATGCAATCGGCCATCGGGCTGGCGGCAGCGGCGGCGGGCGGCGGCAAGGTCGTGTTCGGAAACGACGCCAAGCCCTTTCTGGTCGGCGAGGCCGCGCGGCGCGCGATCACATTCGCGCGCATGGCCGGGGCGGGGCTCAGCGGCCCGCAAGAGGCATTCGAGGATTCGCGCGGTTTCCTGGCGTTGCTCAATGGCGGTCAGTCAAAGCTCTCTGAGTTGGAAACACTGGGAAAACGCTGGCGTCTGGTCGAGCCGGGCCTGCTCTTCAAGACCAACCCGGTGTGCTCGGCGGCGCAGGCCGCGATCGAGCAGACCCATGGCCTCTTGCGGGAACTGAACGCCACGTCGGGCGATATCGAGACCATCCGCGCGGAAGTTCCCGATCTGGTCCATATCAGCCTGGTCTATCCCGATCCCCAAACCCCCGCCGAGGCGCAGTTCAGCCTGCCTTTTGCGGTGGCCTGCGCGGCACTTTATGGCAAGGTCCGGTTTGAGGATCTCTTGCCCGGTGCCCAGCAGACGCCGGAGAAAAAGGAGCTGATGGCCCGCGTGCAGACCGAGATTGCCGAAGATCTTTCGACGGACGAGGCCCGACAGGCCCATCCCGAAAGCGCGCGGATCACCCTGACCCTCAGGGACGGGCGCGCGGCGCGCGGGTTCTGCGGCGTGCCGCGCGGGATGCCCGACAACCCGCAAAGCGACGCGGAACTTATTTCGAAATTCGATGCCGCCATCACCCATGGCGGGCGCAAGGGCGCGATCGAAACCGGGCTGGGCGGAAACCCGGCCCAAACATTTGCCCGGATTGTAAACCGGGCAAACCACAACACGGAGGAAGACCAATGAAAAAACTACTGGGACTGACGACAGCCCTGATGACCAGCGTTTCGGCGGTGGCGACATCGGCGGCGGAATGCAGCAATGACACATGGAACCAGGTGATGTCCTCGGGCACGCTGACGGTCGGGGTCAAGGCCGACTACAAGCCCTGGGGCTTTCGCGACACCAATGGCGACCTTGTCGGCATGGAGATCGACATGGCCAGGGATGTGGCCGAAACCATGGGCGTCGAACTGGAACTGGTGTCGGTGCAATCGTCCAACCGCATGCAATTCCTGGAACAGGGCAAGATCGACCTGATGATCGCCACCATGTCCGACCGGGCAGACCGCCGCGAGATCGTGGGTGTGGTCGGTCCGAACTATTACACGTCGGGCACCAATATCCTGGCGCCGGATGCGCTGGAATTCACCGAATGGGAACAATTGCGCGGCAAGCCGGTCTGCGGCAAGCAGGGCGCGTTCTATAACCAGATCGTCGAAGAGCGCTATGGTGCGGAAGTCATCGCCTTTACCGGCAATGCCGAGGCCAAGCAGGCGCTGCGCGACAAGAAATGCGTGGCCTTTGTCTATGACGACAGCTCGATCATGGCCGATCTCGCCTCGGGCGATTGGGACGGGTTCGGCATGCCGATGCCCACCGAGGACGACAATCCCTGGGCGCTGGCGGTTCCCAAGGCGGAACAGGATTGCG
This sequence comes from Microbulbifer sp. S227A, assembly GCF_049800935.1. Classification (NCBI taxonomy): domain Bacteria; kingdom Pseudomonadati; phylum Pseudomonadota; class Gammaproteobacteria; order Cellvibrionales; family Microbulbiferaceae; genus Microbulbifer; species Microbulbifer sp. S227A. The sequence goes on from NZ_JBNAFZ010000014.1 coordinate 34,149, forward strand.
TCTTTGGGCGGTTCATGTCCGGGATGCAGTATAACTGGCACAAGGACGGCACGCTGATCGCGCTGGAAGAGAAATGGGGCATCCAGTCCACCGCCTTTGTGCAGCGCGAGCATGACCGCTTCCAGGACTGGCTGTCCGAGTAACACCCGGCCCTTGGCCCGCGAGAATGACTGTCCCGGCGCGACCGGGGCAGCATGACAAACTGAACGGGAGTGTATGCGATGCTGGAGGCGTTCCAGGAATTTTTCCGCAGCCTTGCCGCCGATCATCCGACGTGGAATTTCATTTTCTTCTACGAAGAACGGCAATGGGGCAAGGTGGTCAGCGGATTGTGGATGACGATCAAGCTGTCGGTCGTCTGCGTGATTTTCAGTGTCATAATCGGCATCGTCGGTGCCGCGATGCAGGGATCAAGCAGCCGCTTTGTGCGCGGGATCGTCAACGGCTATATCCAGTTCTTCAGGAATACGCCGCCCTTTGTACAGCTCCTGTTCTTCTACTTCGCCCTCGGGGCCTTTACCCCGACCTACAGCCCGGATGGCTGGCTTGAGGTGCCGATCATCTCGAATGTCGGCTGGGCGATCATTTCGCTGAGCTTTTTTGCCGGGGCGTTCAATGTCGAGATATTCCGGGCCGGTGTCGAAGCGGTGCCGCATTCGACGCAGGAAGCGGGCGAGGCATTGGGTTTTACCCGGTTGCAGACCTTTGTTTACATCGTGCTGCCGCTGGCGCTGCGGGTGTCGATCCCGGCGCTTAACAACAATCTTGTCAATCTGGTCAAGACGACAACCCAGGCTTTCGTGATTGCGGTGCCCGAACTGCTCTATGAATCGATCACGATCTGGAACGATTACCCCTCGGCGCAGAACCCGATGATGCTGGTGCTGTTTGTCGCCTACCTGTCGCTGGTCGGTATCCTGGTGATGGGCATGAACGCATGGGAACGCTCGATGCGGATCCCCGGGTACGGAGCCTGAACCATGACATCCAGAATTCCCGGACTGACTGCCCCGTCCACGACCGATCTGCCGGTCCTGTTACCGCCACCCGCGCCGCGGCACAGCGCCCGCGCGCTCGGCTTCAGCCATTGGCTCGCGTCCATGCCGCCCTGGGCGCCGTTCCTGCTGATCGTTGCGGCGCTGGCCTGGCCCGTGCTGGCCTATGCCCAGACCGCCGCCACCCCGCCGGAAAACCCGTTCAGCGTGCTGGTGCGGTGGATCCCGTTTCTGCTCACCAAGGGGTTCGTGTTCACGGTACTGATCTCGGTCATGACGATGCTCGTGGGCACCGTCGCGGGTGTTGTGCTGGGTTTGTGCCAGATCAGCCCGAACCGGTTCATCCGTATCGCGGCCTACTGGATCACCCAGATATTCCGCAATTCTCCGTGGCTGGTGCTGCTGTTCATCGTGATGCTCAGCTTTCCGTTCAAGGTCACACTTTTTGGCGTCACCATCCCGATCCCGGACTGGACCAAGGCGGTGATCGGCCTGGCGCTGCCGGTTATGGCGAATATCTCGGAAATCGTGCGAGGTGCCATCGGTTCTGTGCCATCCGCGCAATGGGAAGCCGCCGAGAGCCTGGCCTTTACCCGCCGGCAGGTGCTGTATCAGATCATCCTGCCGCAATGTATCAAGCGCATGATCCCGCCCTGGATGAACTGGTACGCCATCCTGACCATGGCGACGCCGATTGTCTCGATCCTGGGCGTGGAAGAGGTGCTGAACCTCACCCGCCAGGCGATCGAGGCGGAAAACAACCGGCCCGAGCTGCTGGTGCCGTTCTATGGCTTCGTGCTTCTGATCTTCTTTGCCTATTGCTATCCGATCGCCCGCCTCACGGTGCGTCTGGAGCGCAAATTCGCCGTCAAACTCTGAGGGAGACCCAACATGACCTGGACACCCGACCAACCGATCGTTTCGATCAAGGACGTACGCAAATCCTTTGGCCAGCTGGAGGTTCTCAAGGGCGTGTCGATGGACATCATGAAGGGCGAGGTGATCTGTATCATCGGCCCGTCCGGTTCCGGCAAATCGACGCTCATCCGCTGTATCAATGCGCTCAATGACATTCAGGGCGGTTCGATCACCGTCGAGGGGCAGGAAGTCCACGATGCCAAGCTCGACAAGCTGGAACTGCGCAAGAAAGTCGGGATGGTGTTTCAGCAATACAACCTGTTCCCGCACAAGACGGCCCTTGAAAATGTCATGATGGCACCGGTCAAGGTGTTGAAACAGAACAAGGAAGATGTTGAGAAACAGGCACGTGCCCTGCTGCGCAAGGTGCGGCTCGAAGGCAAGGAAAACAGCTATCCCGGCGAGCTTTCCGGCGGGCAGCAACAGCGCGTGGCCATCGCCCGGTCGCTGGCGATGAACCCCGATGTCATGCTGTTTGACGAAGTGACCGCCGCGCTTGACCCGGAAACGGTGAAAGAGGTTCTGGTCACCATCAAGGATCTCGCAGCCGAAGGCATGACCTGTATCCTTGTCACCCACGAAATGGGCTTTGCGCGCGAGGTTTCGGACCACATCTATTTCACCGACAAGGGTGTGATCGTCGAACATGGCCCGCCCGCGACCTTCTTTGATGCGGCGGAAGATCCGCGCACCAGGGAATTCCTGAGCCAGATCCTGTGACATTGCCCCGCGGTCACGATACGGGCCGTGGCCGGCAGGTGGGCGATCATTCAGGGGGATGCAGGAACGGGCGTTCTGGCGGCATGACACCCGGCACACACGCCCTGAACATCCCGGTGTCCGATTATGGGCGCATCATGGCCGGGTGTGCGCCGCCCGGCAGCGCTCCATCCTCTTGCCCGCCCCGGATCACCCGCAATTCCGGTCGGCGATGTCGAGCGTGCGGTCCAGGATTTCCAGCCCGTGCATCATGTCCTCTTCGCTGATGTTCAGCGGCGGGGTCAGGCGGATGACGTTCGAATAGAACGAAAGGTATAGCCCCCGGTTCATGGCAAAGCGCATCATGTCGGTCATGGGTTTGGCCTCGGCCCCTTTGGCGGCGAATGGTACAAGTGGCTCGCGGGTTTCGCGGTTCCTGACCAGCTCGATCCCGTTGAACATGCCCAGGCCGCGAATGTCGCCGATAGAGGGGTGTTTTTCGGCCATCCTGTGCAGTGCGGCGCGCATTTTTTCGCCCATTGCGGTGGCATGGACCAGGGTGCCTTCCTGCTGCATCGCGCGGATTGCCGCGACGCCCGAGGCACAGGCCAGCGGGTGGCCGGCATAGGTCAGGCCGCCGGGCAGGGGGGTTTCCCTGAGCCAGCCCGCGATGTTCCCGGACACGCTCATGGTTCCCAGCGGCACATAGCCCGAGTTGATCCCCTTGGCCCCGGTCAGGATGTCCGGCTCCACGCCCCAGTGATCGCAGGCGAACCATTTGCCGGTGCGCCCGAAGCCCGCCATCACCTCGTCACAGATCAGCAGGATGCCGTATTTTTCGCAGGTTTCCCTGATGGATTGCAGGTATCCGTCGGGGGGCACGATGATGCCATTGGTGCCGACCACGGTTTCCAGGATGACCGCCGCCACGGTGTTGGGGTTTTCATACATCAGGAGCTCTTCCAGATGCGGCCCGCCCCGGGCCACCGGGCAGAGGGCCGGATCGGTGTGCCCGGTGGGCAGGCGATAGACATAGGGGTCCAGCATCCGCACGATCCCCGGCATATCGGCGCGGGTCAGGTGGTGGCGCGGATCCCCGGTCAGCGACAGCGTGCCGCCGGTGGCCCCGTGATACGAGCGGTAGCGCGCGATGATCTTGCTGCGCCCGGTATAGTGCCGCGCCAGCCGGATGGCGGTTTCATTGGCCGCCGCGCCGCCGGTGGTAAACAAGGTCGCGGTGAGGTTGGGGGGCGTGATCTCGGTCATCATCGCGGCCAGCTCGCTGCGCACGTCGGAGCCCATCGCCGGGCCGATATAGCACAGCCGGTCGGCCTGGTCCTTGATCGCCTGCACGATCGCGGGATGCTGGTGGCCGAGATTGGCATTGACCAGCTGCGACTGGAAATCGAGGTATCGTTTGCCGTCGCTGTCCCAGAACCAGCTGCCGCTGGCCCCGGTGATCACCGGCGGGCGGGTGCCCTGCGTCGACCAGCTTTGCAGGTAGTGGTCGGCATGCATGTCGCGGACCCATTCGGGATCATGGGTGGGATAGCTGTCGGGAAGATCGTTCATGGCTGTGTTTCCGTTCGCTTGCAGGCATCAATCAAGGATGGTTCTGGCCTGGCCGAGGGCCGCGGCGTCCGGGACGACGCCCAGCCCGGGGCCTTCGGGGGGTGCGATGCGCCCGTTCTTGCGGGCCGGTGCCGCCGGATCGAGCCGCGGGCCCACGTAATGGGACAGATCGCAGGTGTTCAGGATACCGCGCGCGGGCGTGCTGGCCGCAAGGTGCAGCAGCGCGGCGGTGGTCACGTCGCTGCCCCAGGTGTCCTCGATGCACATCCGGGTGCCCAGGGCCAGGCACAGGTCGCGGATCCGCCGCATGGCCGACAGCCCGCCCATCTTGGAAAGTTTCAGCGCCGCCACATCCATGCAGCCGGCCCGGTGCCCGGCCATGATCGACGGCATGTCATGGGCGCTTTCGTCCAGTTTCATCGGCAGGCCGGTGGCGGCGCGCACATGGGCGCATTCCTCGATCGTGGCGCAGGGCTGTTCCAGCATCACGTCCAGATGGGCCACCGCGCGGCCGACGCGGATGGCGGTCAGCGCATCCGCCCCACAGTTCCAGTCGCCATAGACCAGCGGGCCGGGGCCGACGGCCTCGCGCACGCGGGTCAGCCGGGCCACGTCGGCCTGCCAGTCGCGGTCGGCCCCCAGTTTCACCTGGAACTGGCGCATCCCCGCGTCAAAGGCGTCGCGGGCCATGCGGGCCATGTCATCGGTGGCGATACAGGTGAGCGAATGGTAAAGCGGCATGTCCGGCACGGCGCGCCCGCCCAGCAAGGCAAAAAGCGGCAGGCCCGCCACCTGTGCCGTCAGATCCCACAGCGCGGTATCAATGGCCGATTTGGCATAGCCATGCCCGATCAGGTGGTCATTCAACCGCTCCATCACCGCCTCGGGCCCCACCGGATCCGCCCCGATCAGCACCGGTGCCAGCTCTTCGAGCGCCGGGATCACGCCGCGCGCATAGGCCGGCAGGTAATGGGGGATCGGACAGACCTCGCCCCAGCCCGACAGGCCGGCATCGGTGTCCAGCCGCAACACCACCGACAGCGTGGTGTCGCAGGTCTTGCCCGCAGCCATGTAATAGGTCTCATGGCTGGTCAGCGGAACGTCCCAGACGGTGATGCGCGTGATCTTCATCAACAGAGCTTTCGGTGTTTTGCACAGGCCCGGTCAGGGGCGGTTTCCATAGGTGGCAACAGGGGGGCCAAGCCGGTCTTGATCGGGATGCACGCCAAGGCCCGGGGTTTGCGACATCCGAAGATGCCCGTCGACACAGCGCGGCCCCCGGCCGGGGGCCACATCCAGCGTCAGCATGTCCTGACAGGCCCAGACGCCCAGCAGGCTGTCATCGGGAAAGCTGGCGGCCAGATGCATCGCCTCGGTATCGGCCAGAACCGATCCGCCGGTTGCCATGACAAAACAGTGGATGCCATGGGCCAGCGCGATATCGCGGATGCGCGCGGCCTTGGTCAGCCCGCCCACACGGTTGAGCTTGATGTTCATCACCTCGGCCAGCCCGTCGCGGGCGATGCGGGTGGCATCCTGCAGCGTGACCAGGCATTCATCGGCGCTGACCGGGGCCGAATGGCGCGCGCGGATCGCGGCTAGATCATCAAGGGTTTCGCCGGGCTGCTCGAACATCACGTCCAGGTCCCGGGTGGCAGTCATGACGCGCAGCGCCTGTTGCCTGCTCCAGGCCCGGTTGACGTCATATAGAACGGCTTCGCCGGCCTGGCGAATGGTCTCCATGTCGCGGACGCGGCCAATGTCGCGCGCCACATCGCCGCCGACCTTGACCGAATGCAGCCGGTAGCCCCGTGCCCGATAGCTCTCGACCAGTTTGCGGGTCTCGTCGATATCTCTGGCCCCGACAGAGGAAGCCACCGGCGCGGGGGTTCGCGACCCGCCCCCCATCAGATCGGCAATCGGCAGCCCAGCGGCCTGTCCGGCGATATCCCAGCAGGCCATGTCGATGGGCGATTTGGCATAGAGATGGCCGGGCAGGGCCAGGTCCATCGCCCGCTCGACCGCCAGATGCCTGCGCGGGTCCAGCCCCAGCACAAACCCCGCCATGGTCCCGATCCCGGCGCGGATGCCGGGGCCGTGCGCGGGCAGATAAGTATGGCCCCAGGGGCAGCCCTCGCCCCAGCCGGTGATCCCGGCATCGGTGTCGACGCGCACAAAGGTGCTGTCGAGCGTTTCGAACTTCAGCCGTCCTCCCGACAGCCAATAGGGCTGCGCCAGCGGCAGGTCCACCTGATAAACCGTGATCGCGGTGATTTTCATTCCGGCCCTCCCATGTCCAGCACCGGCGCGCAGGGACCGTCAAGGTCGCGCAGGGCCGGTCCGCCGATCCCGGTGCCGGAGCCCCAGGCACAGGTGCCGCCCACACGGGGCAGGCCGGTCTTGCAAATGCGGATGCGCGTTATCTTCACGGTATCACCACAATGTTGCCGGTATGCGCCTTGGCAATGAAGGCCTGTTGGGCCCTGTGCATGTCCGCAAGCGAATAGGTCGCCGCCAGCAGCGGCTTGAGGGCGCCGGATTCGATCATGCCGACCACGCGATGCATGGTGCCCGGCGGGCAGATGGTCGCCCCGGTCAGCTGCAGATCCTTATAGACCAGCTGGCGCAGATCGAACCGGGCGAACTGGCCGCTGATGCAGCCGGATGTGGAATAGCGACCGCCCTGGCGCAGCGCGTTGATCAGCGGCATGAAGACCGTTGCGCCAACCACATCAAGTGCGATGTCGACGGGGCCATTGGCGGCTGCGCGAATAGCGCCTTCCAGATCGCCGGTGTCCCGGTCGATCACATGGGCCGCGCCCAGCCCAAGCAGCCGATCGGCCTTGGAGGCGGACGCAACCGCAATCACCCTGCACCCGCGCAGGCGGCACAGCTGGATCGCGGCGGACCCGACCCCGCCCGACGCCCCGGTGATTACGACGCTCTCGCCGGGACGCGGCGCGGTGCGCTGCACCAGGTTTTCCGCGGTGGTATAGGCGCAGGCAAAGGTCGCCAGTTCGGCGTCGCTCAGCGCCGAGTTCACGGGAATCGCGTTGGCGCTGCGTATCTTGGTGTATTCGGCAAAGCCACCGTTCAGTTCGGACCCGAAATAGCCCGAGTTTTCGGGGGTCAGCCAATCGCCATGCCCAAGAAGCCAGGGATCGATCATGACCCTTTCGCCAATCCGGGTTTCCGGTACACCTTCGCCCACGGCAACGATCTTTCCCACCGCATCCGCTCCCTGAACAAGCGGAAACTCTATCGCTCCCGCACCCCAGGTGCTGTCTGTGTCATTGGTTGCGTCAAAACCGTCTTCGGCCCCGTCGCCCAATGCAACATCATTGGCTTTGGAGTACCACGCGGTGCGGGTGTTGATATCGGTGTTGTTGAGCCCGCACGCCCCGACCTTGATCACCACCTCGCCCTTGTCGGCGCGGGGGGTATCCACGTCCGACAGCACCAGCTTGTCCAGACCGCCATGCCCCGTCAGGAGCATGGCCTTCATTGTTGGCGGCAGCGCGCTCATGCTGGCTCGGCGATCGCATCGGTGCGCGGCAATCTCGACATGGGATCATACGCCGCCTGACCAAGGATGCGCCCCTTGCGCGGCTTGCCCGCGATGATCACCTCGATGGCCCGGCCGGGTATGTGGGCCTGCGGCTTGATATAGGCAAAGGCAAGGATCTTGCCGACCGTATGCCCATAGACCACCGAGGCCGTCGCGCCCACAATATGGCCCTCGGCCAAGACTGCTTCGCCACCATGCCCGTCTTCGATCCCGTCAGGTTCGATTTCCAGATAGGCACAGACCCAAGGCGATCTGCCCGCCTGCATTTGCGCAGCCGAAGCCCTGGTTTCGGCAAGACCCAGATAGTCCTTGTCGAGCGTAAAGAACCGGCCCACATTGGCCTCTGGCAGGGTGACTTCGTTGGTCAGCTCGCCCGCGCCCCGGAACGCCTTTTCCATACGCATGACGTTCATCGCGAAGGAGCCGTAATTGACGATCCCGTGCGCTTCGCCCGCGTTCCAAAGCGCGGTGTAGACATCGACACAGGCCGCGTCCGGCATGTGCAATTCCCAGCCCAGTTCGCCGGCATAGGACATGCGCAAGGCCCAGACTCTGTGCCCCGCAACGGTGATTTCTTGCGCCGACAACCACCGGAAGCCTGCGTTGGACAGATCCGCATCCGTGCATTGCGCGAGCACTTCGCGCGATTTCGGCCCGTTGAGGGACAGCGCCGACCAGCTTGCGGAGAGAGCGGTGATGGTCACGTCTTCGGCGGCGCGGTTCTGGTTTAGGTGATCCAGCAGGCGTTGTTCAAAAAACGCGGCACAGACCAGATAGAACCGATCATCGGCCATGCGAACGATCGTCGTTTCCAGCTCGATCCGCCCCCTGCGGTTCAGCATGTGGGTCAGGGTGATTGACCCGGTTTTCTGCGGCATCCGGTTGGCGGTCAAACGGTCCAGCAGCGCATAGGCGTCCGGGCCGCTGACCTCGACCTTGCAAAAGGCGGTGACATCCATGAGCCCAACCCCTTGCCGCACCGCCTTGACCTCGGCACCGACCAGATCATGCACGACGTTGCGGCGGAAACTGTAGTGATCGCGTTGCTCGACGTCTCCGGTGGCGAACCAGCGCGGGCGCTCAAAGCCGTAGACCTCTTCGTAGACCGCACCTTTGTCTTTCAGGATCTCATAAAGCGGCGAGGGTTTGATCGGACGCCCTTCCAGGCGGTTGAAGTGTGGAAAGGGGATTTCATGGCGCAGTTTGTAATCTTCATGCGCCTTGATGACTTGCCAGTCTTTCTTGGCGTATGCGCCAAACCGGCGCGGATCGTAATCGCGCATGGAAATATCGGCCGAGCCGTGCACCATCCATTTGGCCAACTCACGGGTCAGACCGGGGCCCCAGCCGATGCCGATCTGGGTTCCGCAGCAACACCAGTAATTCCTGACGCCGGGGGCCGGGCCGACCATCGGGTTGCCATCGGGCGGATGCGAAATGGCGCCATGCACCTCGCGGGTGATTCCCAGTTCCGCAAAGATCGGCATCCGGTCCAGCGCGTTTTCCAGATAGGGCATCACGCGGTCGTAATCGGCTTCGAACAGCCAGTTTTCGTAATCCCACGGGCATTCGTCATGCCAGACCGAATTCACGTTGTCCTTTTCGTAGATGCCGATCAGGCCCTTGTTCTGCTCCATCCGGATATAGCCCGAGACGAGCCTGTCATCGCGGATGACGGGCAGCTCTTTGTCCAGTTCTTTGAACTCGGGCACGTCTTCAGTGACAAAGTAGTGGTGCGTCATTGAGGTCATCGGCAATTGCAGGTCGGACCATTCCCCCATCTGGCGGGCGTAGGTGCCACCTGCGTTGACGACGTGTTCACAGATGATCGTGCCTTTTTCCGTCTCGACGACCCATTCACCGGCATCGTTCTGGGTGATGTTGGTGGCGCGGGTGTGGCGGAAGATCCGCACACCCTTTTGACGCGCGCCGGTGGCCAACGCCATGGTCACATTGGAGGGGTCAACGTGGCCGTCATCAGGCGTGTAAAGCCCGCCCAAAACGCCATCCAGATTATAGAACGGGTGCTTTTTGGCGATGAATTCGGGGCCGACCAGCTCGATGTTGAACCCAAGCGCTCGGCCGACGGACAGGGTGTGGCGCAGCCAGTCCATCTCGTCCTCGGTATAAGCCAGCCGGAACGAGCCGCAGCCATGCCAGGTCACCGCCTGGCCGGTCTCTGCTTCAAGACCCCCGGCATACAGGCCGATGTTGTAATCAACCATCCGGCCAAGCCCATAGGAACTTGTGGAATGGGTGATCTGCCCCGCCGCATGCCAGGTCGAGCCAGAGGTCAGTTCGGCCTTTTCAAGCAGAACGGTGTCGCTCCCCCAACCTTCATGACCCAGATGATAGGCAAGGCCACAACCCATCACACCACCTCCGACAATCACCACTCTGGCGCGGGTTGGGAATTGCTTCTGAGACATTTTGCAGGTCCTGTTCGATGCGAAGAAACTTGTAGACATGGCTATGAATGATTTGTACCACTGTCAATAAAAATGGTACATATGATTGTACCGAGGATCGATATGAACACCAATGACATCTCAAACACGGTGCTGACGCGCCTGTCCGAAGAGCTTGACGACTTGACGCCCGAAGCGAAAAAAGCGGCGCGTTACGTGCTCGAAAACCCAAGGGACGTGGGCGTTTCGACCGTCCGCGAGATCGCGAGCGCGGCAAATGTTAAGCCCAATACCGTTGTAAGAATGGCGCGACAGGTCGGGTTCGAGGGGTATGAGGACTTTCGTGCGCCGTTTCGCGAGGCCATTCGCAAGGGAGAGGCGTCATTCCCTGATCGCGTGCGCTGGTTGCAGGATATGCAGAAAAGCGGCGAAATGGGACAGCTGTACGCTGAAATGGTGTCCGCCGCCCTGCGCAATGTCGAAGATACCTTTGCGGAGATCGGCGCGGTCGAGCTGCAAGCCGCTGCAAAGACGATATGGCAGTGCCGCAACGTCTATACCTATGGCGTCGGTGTGAACCATGCCAACGCGAGCAATTTCACCTATCTCGCGCGTACCGGGATGGTTCAGTTCTACGCCATCCCGCGCGCCGGTTCGAGCGCGATCGATGACCTGGCCTGGGCGGATGAACGGGATGTGCTGATCGCGATCACCTGCAAACCCTATCGCCGCGAAGTGATCGAGGCGGTCAGAACGGCAAAGGAACAGGGAATGACGGTGGTCGCCGTGTCCGACAGCCCGGCGTCGCCGATTATCCGCGCCGCGGACCATGGGTTTGTTGTCTCGGTCGACACGCCGCAATTCTTTCCATCGTCGGTTTCCATCATTGCCCTGCTCGAAACCCTGCTGAGTTTCGTTATCGCCGCCGCGTCCGAACGCGTGGTCGAGCGCGTCGAGAAATTCCACCAGCGCCGTCATCAACTTGGTCTGTACGAAGAGGAGCCGACATGAATGCATCGCCGACACATTCATTGGACGCACATTACTATACCTCTGCCGAGGTTTTCGAACGGGAAACGGCCGGGCTGTTGTCGCGAACGTGGCAGTTCGCCGGCCATGTCAGCCAGGTTCCCAATGCCGGCGATTACTTTACCTTCGAGATAGCGGGTCAGAGCCTGTTTTCCATTCGTGGCCGCGATCATGTCGTGCGCACGTTTTACAACGTCTGTCAGCACCGCGCCCATGAGCTGGTGAGCGGTACCGGAAATTCAAGCGTTGTGGTCTGTCCCTATCACCAGTGGACTTATGAGTTGACCGGCGGATTGCGCGCGGGGCCGAATGTCAGGAAAGTCCCCGGTTTCGACCGCAGCAAAATCTGCCTGACCGAAGTGCGCACCGAAGATTTCCTGGGCTTCCTGTTCGTCAATCTCGACAATGACGCCGCGCCGATGGACGACTGGTACCCCGGCGTGCGCGCGGAAGTGGCGAAGTTCGTGCCCAATATCAACAAGCTTGCGCCGCTGGAATGGGTTGAGATCCCTGAACACTGCAACTGGAAGGTTTCGATTGAAAACTACTCCGAATGCTATCACTGCCCGTCCAACCACCAGACCTTTGCCGAAGGTGTGATCAAGCCGGAAACCTACACGATCCGGCCCGACGACGCGGGCGGCTACATTCTGCGCCACAGGACGGAATGCCAGTCGATGGAAAAGATGACCTATCCGGTGGATCTCTCGGTGCCCCATGCCGCCGAATACCAGAGCTGGTTCCTGTGGCCGATGTTCTCGTTCCAGTGCTATCCGGGCAACGTGCTGAACACCTATCACTGGCGCGCGCATGGGGTGGATGACTGTACCGTCTGGCGCGGCTGGTACACGCCCGAAGGGGCCGAAAGCGACGTCATCCGCGGGCTTGCAGTGCAGGACCGGCAAACCACCGTCGAAGAAGATATCCGCCTGGTCGAGTCGGTGTACCGCGGGCTGAAATCGCGCGGCTACACCCCCGGCCCGCTGGTGCTCGATCCCGATTGCGGTGTGCTGAGCGAGCATTCCGTCGCCAAACTCCAGCAATGGATGCGCGAAGCCGTGGACGGTTCGGCAGGCTGACAACCGGGCGCAGGCCCCAACAGGAAGGATCAGAAGATGGACAACAAATTCGATATCGGGCTGGAAAAGCGCAAAGCGACCCTGGGCGCGGACTATGTGACGAAAAACCTCGCGGCGGCGGATGATTTCACCCGCCCGTTCCAGGAGGCGATGACCGCGTGGTGCTGGGGATTTGGCTGGGGCGACGAAACCATCGACGCCAAGACCCGCTCGATGATGAACCTCGCCATGATCGGGGCGCTTGGCAAGATGCACGAGTGGGAAACCCATTGCCGGGGCGCGATCAACAATGGCGTCAGCCGCGAGGAAATCCGCGCCATCATCCATGTCGTCGGCATCTATTGCGGTGTGCCGCAGGCGCTCGAATGCTTTCGCGTGGCACAAAAGGTTCTGTCCGAACGCGACCTTCCGGAGTGATCCTGAAATGGTGAAAATCAACTTTGTCGCCTTTGAGCCGGACCAGCACCTGTCCCGATTGACCTGCCAGCGAAAAGTAACGCCCGAACTGGAGGGCCTGGTGGTGCGGCTGCCGTAAAGGCAAATCTGAGGTTTCGGGGTTGATCGTGTTGGTGTCGCCGACACGATCAGGCATTGCTTTGATTGACGCGGTCGGACCATGGGGCCGACATGACCCACTTTGCGGGGGTTGGAACAAATGTCCGCCGAATGCCCTTGATCCGATTGGGCAAATTCTCAAGGCACCGGTTTCGCGCAGCTTGCCTTGCCGACCGATTGCCGGATCATGCACGCCCAATGGGCAAACGGTGGCCCGGGCGTCAGGCCACCGGGTTCTTTCGTACAGCTAGTCGGCACCGCGTACCGTGAACGGGGTATCGGGTGAGGGGTGGAACAGCTTCTGGACCAGAAAGACTGCCACCGCCGCGCCGACTCCGATTACATCGGTGATGATCCCGCCTTCAATCATGAAGAGCGCCGCCAGGATCAGGGCGACCCGAAGATACCAGGCAGACCGGCGGCCCAGGAGCCAGCCCTGGACCCCAGAGGACAGAAGGAACACGCCAAAAACCGCGGTGATCCAGGCCCGCAGGATGTTGTACCATTTTGCCGGCTCATGGATCATTTCACCGGCGACGTCCACGACCGGGCCCTGCATCAGCAAGTTGCCGTTGTAGACGAACATGAAGGGCACAATGAACGCCGAGATCCCGATCTTGAACGAGGCGACGGAGGTTGCCATCGGGTTGGACCCGGATATGCCCGCCGCCGCATAGCTGGCCAATGCCACCGGAGGTGTGATGGCCGAGACAACCGCGAAATAGAAGACGAAGAAATGCGCCGTGAGAACCGGAATGCCGAGATTGACAAGCCCCGGGGCAACGACCGACGCAGCCACGGCATAGGCGGCCGTTGTCGGCATGCCCATGCCAAGCAGGATGGCGATACACATCGCAAAGAACAGGGCAATCAGCTGGCTGGCATCGGCAATGTCCAAGAGCATCGACGAAAAGCGCGCGCCAACTCCGGTCAGCGAGATGACCCCCACGATGATACCCGCACAGGCACAGACCGAGATGATCTGGATCGACATCACACCTGCCATTTCAAAGGCGCGCAGGATCGCGCGCGCACCCATTCGGTGCGGTGTCAGCCATGAGACCGCAGCCGCAGAGACGGTCGCCAATGTGCCCGCCCGGATCACCGAATAGCCCAGGAACAGCGCAAAGATCAGGATCAGGATCGGAATGAAGAGATAGACCTGGCGTACCAGTTTGTGGAATTTCGGGATCTCGTCCTCGTCCATACCCGTCATGCCAAGCTTGGCGGCCTCCAGGTCGACCATGAAATAGATCGAAGCGAAATAGAGGATGGCCGGGATGATCGCGGCAATGGCGATCTCCTGATAGGGAATGCCGGTGATCTCGGCCATGATGAAGGCACCGGCACCCATAATCGGCGGCATGATCTGCCCAGCTGTCGAGGCGGCGGCCTCTACCGCGCCGGCCGTGCGGCCATGATACCCCACGCGTTTCATCAGCGGAATGGTGAGCGATCCCGTCGCCACGACGTTTCCCGCCGAGGTGCCATTGATCATGCCCATGAGTCCCGAGGCAAAGATTGCCACCTTGGCCGGGCCACCGCGGGCGCGACCGGCCGTGGCGAAGGCGAAGTTGACGAAGTAATCGCCCACTTTCGACGCCTGCAGGAAGGCCGCAAAGATGATGAAGAGGATGATACAGGTCGAGGAAACCGCCGTGGTCGGACCAATGATCCCGGCATCCGAATAGACATGGCCGAAAAAGCGTTGCCAGGTATAGGGATTGGAGACGGCCAGAATACCCGGCAGCAAATGTGCCGTGAAGGTATAGATCAGGAAAACCCCTGCAATGATGACCAGGGCCAACCGGGCGACCCGCCGTGTCAGCTCCAGAATAAGCCCCGTTCCGGCGGTTGCTGCAAATGCGACGCCGATGGGGACAAACGGGGTGCCGACCGAATTCCGTGCGGCCGTGGAATAGACCGTGACAAGGTAAAGCGCGACGATCAGGCTGCAAAGCGCCATGACCAGATCGGATGTGGCAACGCGGTTGCGCGGCGACCCTCCCGGGTGGGCGGCAGATCCCTAAAATTAACTGCGGCCCCCGGAAAACACCGGTGCCGCAGCGCAATGCCAGAGGCCGGGGCCCCGGTTACATGTCGCCGTGGATCATGCTGTCATCGATCGTTGCGCCGGCATTTTCGATGAACCAGCGCGCCGCGCCCGGATGCCACATCAGCACATTGTTGCGCTCGTAGTTCTCGGGGATGGTTGAGCCGGCCGCGCGGTGGATCTTTACCATGCGCTCATTGTCCGACATCACCACATCGACAACTGCATAGACAAAGCTCTCGGGCAGGTCGCAGTTGGCAATGGTGAAGTTCCACATCGCGACGGAACGGGCCTCTTGGCCGAGCGTGGTGTATGTGTCGGCCGGTATGGTAAAGGCCGAGACCGGGAAGGCATTGATGATGGCCTCCTGCTCGTCTTCGGTGTATTCGACAATATTCACATCTGTCTGCACTTCGAGCTGGCTGACCGCGGGCACCGGCACGCCGGCGGCAAAGGCGACCACGTCAATCAGACCGTCCTGAAGCTGGCTTCCCAGATCGGACCAGCCGCCGTTGCGGCGCTCGAAGGTGGCGCCCAGTTCTTCCATCATGCGGGGGAAATAGGTGTCCGAGGTCGATCCCGCAGGGCCAAACCCGATTGTTGATCCAGCCGGGATTTCTGCCACCGAAGTGATGCCGGACGCGCTCAGCGTGGTGATGGAGAAGGGCGTCTGGTACATCGGGAACATCGCACAGGCATTGGTCATCGGCAGGCCCGGCGCGATCGGGTTCATGCCATTGATCGATTCCCATGCCGGCCCGAGCGTCGCAAGACCAAAGGCGATCTCGCCGGTATGGACCAGCGCCATGTTCTGCATCGGGCCGCCGGTAATCTCTGCACCGCCGGAAATGCCCAGTTCCTCGGCCAGGGCGCCCGCCGTGCCCGCCGCAAGGGCCAATACGCTGGCGGTCAGTTTCGTAAGTGTCATGGTGTCCTCCGTTGCAATCCCGGTCTTGCTGCTGCGCCCTGATGCAGGACAAGCCGATCCCCGAAACCATGATCGGACAGAACCCCGACAATTTCTGGAAACTGAAGTGCTTCAACCAGGAGGGCGGAGAGAACCCCTTTGCCGAACCGGCCCTGGCGGAATACCTTGGAGCGTTTCGCAACCCGGACGCAATCCACGCCTCTTGCGAGGATTACCGCGCCGCGGCGACCATCGACATTCGCCATGACGACGAAGACGGGGGGCGCAAGCTTGCCATGCCGCTTTTGGCCTGTTGGGCAAGGAAGGGTGTCATCGGGCGCTGCTTTGGCGCCGCCGCCCTTTGGACGCAGAGAGCCGAGAACGTGACCTGCCACGAGGTCGATGCCGCGCATTACACGGCCGAAGAAATCCCGGATGAAATCGCGGCAAAAATGATGGTGTTGTTGCCCGCCACAGCAAGACGAAGGAGATCGCGGAATGAACCGCACGCTTTATGACAAACTGGTCGATGCGCATAAGGTCTGCGACCTGCCCGATGACGACATGCTGATCTATGTCGATTTTCACATCATGAATGAATACACCAGCCCGCAGGCGTTTTCGGGTCTTGATCACAAGGGGCTTGGAGTCCGGCGGCCCGAGGCACATCTGGCGGTCGTCGACCACGTCAATGCCACGCGTCAACGCGACCCGCATGACGAGGCCTCCAGGATCCTGAAAGGCCGCAAAGTGGCCGAGGGCGTGAATGCGATCATCGTGCCGGGCTCGACCTATACGCGGCTGCAAGCCAAAGCAGAGGGGCTCGACCGCGTGTTCCGCGAGGCAGGGTTCGACTGGCGGCCGGAAAGCGGCTGTTCGATGTGCCTTGCGATGAATGACGATATCGCCATGGACGGCGAAAGGCTCGCTTCATCGACCAACCGCAATTTCGAAGGCCGGCAGGGGCAGGGTGCCCGCACCCATCTGATGGGCCCGGCCATGGTCGCCGCAGCCGCCATTTCCGGGCATCTTGCCGATGTCCGCAGCTTTGCTTCCGAGGAGACCTGAGATGCCCACGACCGTAACCGGCCTCGCGGCACCGCTGCCGCTGGCCGATGTCGATACCGATGTGATCATGCCCTAACGGTTCCTGATCACGATTATCCGCGAGGGGCTTGCCGATGGCATTTTCGCCGATCTGCGCTTTGACGACAGGGGCGCGGCCCGGCCCGACTTCGTGTTGAACAAGGCCCCTTGGGACAAGGCGACAATCCTGATCGTTGGCGACAATTTCGGCTGCGGGTCCAGCCGCGAACATGCGGTATGGGGAATGGGACAACTGGGCATTACATGCGCCTTCGGCACCGGGTTTGCGAGTATGTTCTATGACAATGCCCGCAAGAACGGTCTGGTCCTGCCGATCGTCACACCCCAAGCACGCGATCAGCTTTTGCAACTGGCAAGCGACCCCGGCGGCACCCGGATCACGATTGATATCGCGGCCCGGTCCATCACCGCGGGCGATCTGGTCATTCCTTTCAAGATGGATGGCGCAACGCAAACCGGGTTGATCCGGGGCGGCGATGACACGCTGGATTCGCTTGAATATGCCGACGCCATCGGTGCCTATGAGGCAAGCCTGACCGACAGGATGCGGGTCAACGTAGTCAAGTAAGGAGTGCGAAATTGGATCCGAGGCAACTGGAATGTTTCGTGGCCGTTGCGGAGGAACGTCACTTTCGCAAGGCAGGCGAGCGTCTGGGTCTCAGCCAATCGGCGCTTTCTGATCGTATCGCGGCTCTGGAACATGAACTTGGCCCGGCGCTCTTTTTTCGGACGACGCGGCAGGTCAGCCTGACCCGGGCGGGATCGGATTTCCTGAGGGATGCCAAGCGCATCCTGGCGGATGGGTCGCGCTCGGTTTCGAATGCAAAGCAGAAATCCAAAGAGGGTATGAAACTTCTGCGGATCAGCGGCGTGGATGAGGCCATTTCCATGATCCCGCCGACCGCGCTGATTGAGTTGCGCAAGGATTTCTCCGAAGCTGCATTGCCCGGCGGACATCGCGAACGAGCCGATTGTCGGCTACCCCAGACATGCGCGCCTGATCCTGCATGACATGCTCTGGAGTGGGTTTCGCGCTGCCGGTTGCCAGCCCAAAATCATATGCGAGGTGATCGACAAATCCACCCTGCTGCAATTCGTGGCGCATGGGTTGGGGATTGGCCTGGTGCCTGCTTGGGTGCAGGGAATAGCACCGGCAGGCGTCGCTTTCGTGCCCTATGAACACGGCGACAAGCGCATTGAGTTGCACATCGCATGCCGTGCCAAAGGCAATTCGCACCTCGTCAGCGCGTTCATCGAAATTGTGAAAGGGCTGTTTGAGGGTATTCGTTCGACGTGACCGCCGTGGACACTCAAGTTGGCGGAGCCCATGGGCCAAGGGTTTACGTCCTGTTTGCCATCGCGACAGGCAGGCGGCCCTTCAAACAATGGCGCAGGCGACCGATTGGGCGTGCGTCCGTGATCGCACCTGTTGGGCTTTGCCAGTAGAGCCTGACAAGAGCCAGCAGGTTGTCCAGGTCGTGCTCGGGACGCAGATCCGCAAACACATAGGCCATTTTCCCGGTGCAGCTCAGTGCAAAGGCAAGCGGTTCGCCGCAATTCAGCATGCATCGGGAGTCTTCCACCACGACGTTCCGGATGTCCGGATGGTCAGCGAGCGCCAGGCGCAACGCGTCAGCAAAGCCGGGGCCTTGCGGGTCCTGATCTCGCACATGACAGGAGCGGCAGATCTGGACGATATGGGTGGGTGTGCTCATGTCGTGATCCACGGTTGCCTGCATTGTGATCCGAGTGTGCGTGTATCGGGTGGCCTTGTCGAGCGGGTAGCGATCCGCGAATTTTCCGGGCTGCTGGGGCTGGTTCCTTGCTGTGATTTCGATGGGTGCCAGACGCGGTGCTGGCCTGTTTCGCGGCATTCTCGTGGCGCTGTCTGACATGATTCGCGCGTGTTGAAGCCCCGGCTCTCGATATTTTGGGTGGTCGATTAAATATTAGGCGAAATGGGATAGTCTGTAGGAATCTTCTCGAAATATGCAGTTAACATGCTGTAATAAGGCACAAAAATATACGATGAAATTTTAAGCGAAATTCACGCCCGATCGTGAATCCTTGTGGAAATCGCGGGTTTTCGGGTTGGTTGTGATATTTTTTCTTGTTGCATCGCAATGAGCGTGCCACGCTTGGAGCACGGATACAGCACCGACTGATCCGCAAAATAGGCGCGATAAGCGCACGGCAATGTGGCCCCCGCGATCCGTTGGATCATGGGGGTTTTTTTGTGCTCAGCACGGAGGAGCGACAATGAAGTTGCAACAATATCTAGGTGGCCTCGAAAATGTTGGCCCGGTCAGCACGGAGAAGCGGGTCTTCGTCGAAGAATGGGAAAAACAGCTTTTCGGCGTGCACATGTGCATGATGGGGACGGGCATCTGGGCCTGGCCGCATTTGCGGGTCAAAGCCGAAGGGATGAGCCCGCTCGATTATTTCAAGTATCGCTATTACATCAAATGGCTCGGCGGCATGTGTGCCTACCTGATCGAGCGCAACTATATCAACGAGTCCGAGCTCGAAGAGCGGACCAGTCACTACCTCGAAAACCCCGACGCACCGTTGCCGCAAACCGGGAACCCGGCGGTGACCGATCAGGTGGTCGAATATATGTTCACCGGCGACAACCCATATCGCGACGTTGCCATGAACCCGACCTTCAAGGTGGGCCAACAGGTTCGCGTGCTTGATCCGGCCTCGGCGGTTCATACCCGGTTGATCGGCTATCTGCGCAACAAGGTCGGCGTGGTGGAAGAAGTCTATCCAAAGGCGATCCTGTATACTGACAGCGTGCCCACCGACAGCATCAGCACGCCGCAACCGATCTATCGCGTCAAATTCATGACACGCGACATCTGGCCCGAACGGCCCGACACCGATGATGCGCTTTATAGCGAAGTCTTCGAAACCTACCTGGAAGCCGCCTGAGGTTTCTCCACCCATGCAAACGGTCGGGGTGCAACTTTGTCCCGGCCGGTCTCAACTCTGGAAATCAAGGAATAGATCATGTCTGACAAAGACGATGGCCACCACCATCACCTTCGAGAGACCGAGTCCTATTACGCCGCCCGCACCAAGGCGCTCGAATCCCTGTTTCGGGAAAAGAACCTGATCGGGCAGGATACGGTCGACCGCGTCATCAACTTCTTCGATACGGAAATGGGGCCGTTCAACGGTGCCAAGGTCGTCGCCAAGGCCTGGGTCGATCCGGCATTCAAGGCGCGCCTGCTGGCGGACTGCAACGCCGCGATTGCCGAGCTTGGCATCCGTGACGGCATCGAAGGCGAGAATCTCAAGGCCGTGGAGTCGACGAATTCGGTGCATCATATCGTGACTTGCACCCTGTGTTCCTGCTGGCCCTGGCCGTTGCTCGGGCTGCCGCCATACTGGTTCAAGGACCCGGCCTTTCGCGCCCGCATTGTGCGCGAGCCGCGCGAGGTGCTCAAGGAATTCAATGTCGAGCTCGACGCTTCGGCCAAGATCGAGATCTGGGACAGCAGCGCGCAGATCCGGTTCTTTGTCATTCCCGCCCGCCCGGAGGGAACCGATGGATGGAGCGAGGAAGAGCTCGCCGATCTCATCTCGACCGAGGCGATGCAGGGGCTGGACCTCGTGACCGTCAACTGACGAAACCATATTCAGGAGTAATTGTAAGATGAACATGAACACAATGCAGAATGGGGCGGCGACCGCGGGGGAGCAGGACGTGGGGAGCGTTTCCGAGCGTCTCGGATCGTCGATCATGCTCATTGCCCTGGGCGCCGTCTTTGTCTTTGGCGTCGGACTTGCCAATACGTCGATGGCGCATAACGCGGCGCATGACACGCGGCATGCAATTGGCTTTCCCTGCCACTGATCAAGACATGCCGGTCTGACCGCCTCGCGGGCGGTCAGATCGCAGGCCGCCGGACACCGCGGAGGGTCTGCCGCGCAACCGCGCACCACCCATAGCAATTCAACGGCGCCGCCAATGGCGCCCGGCAAGCACGGAGAATGTCATGTCCAAGATCACTTCGCTGGCGATCAGCGTCTCGCTTTGTGGGTTTGTTGCTGTCTGGTTCTTTCTGACAGTGGGAACCATCCTTATCTGGGCGGCCTTTGTCGCTTGGGCGTGTTTCTACGCTTTGGGGGGCAATGCGCCGGCGTTTCGTGACACGGTCATTTCCAATGCATTCGGCGTAGGCGTCGCCTCGACCACGGCGCTGGTCATCGTTGCCGTGCCGCTGGGAGACGTTATCGGGGGCGCGGTCTGGGCGGCGCTGGTCGTGGCGGTCAGCATCGCAATTTATATTCTGGCGGCCAATATTCCGGCGCTGGCCTCGATTCCCGGCACCACCTTTGGCTATGCGGCAACCTTTGCATTCCTGCTGCAAACCCCAGACCGCTTCTCCACGGATGCGCTGTTGTCCCTGGGTTTTGCAAGCTCCTACTTCGTTCTTCCGCTATCCATGTTCCTGGGGGCCTGTTTCGCGCTGGCTTCGGCCAAGGGCTCGGACCTGCTGGTCGGGCAAGCCGAGGTCGCGGGATAGGGCGGCCATCCGCAGCCATAGGAAACCAAGCAAGATCAACAAGGGCGATCGCAGATGAACAATCAAAACGACATCGGGACAAACTCGAGCGACCCAAAAGACAAGATCAGCGTCGGCATCGTCTTTTCCACCTCGGGTCCTTATGCAGGCATCGCCCGCGAATTGCAGAACGGGGCCTTGCTGGCCGTTGCCGAAGTAAATGCAGACCCGCAATTCGACTTTCAGCTTGATCCGGTCATCGTCGATCCCGGCGGAGATCTCGCGGCCTATCAATCGATCTGCCGCGAACTTCTCAAGCAGGGCGGGCTGAAACATGTGATCGGGTGTTATACCTCGTCCAGCCGCAAGGAAGTCACACCGGTTTTTGAAAAATATGACGGGTTGCTCTGGTACCCCTCCCATTACGAGGGGTTCGAGCATTGCAACAACATCATCTATACCGGGGCATCGCCGAACCAGCACATCGTGCCATTGATGGCGCATATGCTGGAGCATTTTGGAAACCGGGCCTATTGCATCGGGTCCGACTATATCTGGGGCTGGGAAAGCAACCGGATCATGCGCGAATGCGTGACCGAACACGGCGCCAGGGATTTTTGGGAACGCTACATGCCGGTGGGATCGGTTGATGTCGGCAGGTTCATCGACGAGATCATCCGGTACAAGCCGTCTTATGTTTTCAACTCGCTGATTGGCATCTCGAGCGAAAGCTTCATGCGCGCCATGCAAGAGGCGCGTTTGGCGCATCCTGAACTGAGCTGCGACATCATGCCTGTATGCAGTCATACGTTGTCCGAACCGGAATTGACCCGGCTAGCGCCAGATGCCGCCGCGGGCCACATCGCCTCCAGCGTCTATTTTCAATCCACCCCGGGCGAGCAGAACGCCCGTTTCATTCGCGGATACAAGCGGCGCTACGGTGCGCAAGGCGTCACCTCGGCGGACTCAGAGGCGGCCTACAACACTTGCCATCTTCTCGCACGTGCGCTGCAAAAGGCTGGCACGCAAGAGTTGGATGCCGTCAAATCGGCGCTCTATGAGATCGAATTCGACGCACCGCAGGGCCGGGTCTGGATCGATCGGGGCAACAACCATTGCTATTTGACCCCGGCGCTCGCGGTATCGAATCCGTCGGGTCAATTCGAAATCTTCCACACTTATGATGCCCCGCTGCGGCCGGATCCATATCTGGTGGATGTTGATTTCGACACGTTTGCGGCCAGACGTCCGGCTGACGAAAGGGTGGCGTTGTGAAACGTCGCGCTCTGCCAAACTTTCGCGGCTTGAGGGCGTTGATCGTTCATCCGCCCGGCGACAATTCGGCCGTCCTGCTGGCACAGCTGGGGCGATTGGGGGTCAAGGCGGAATGTCGCTGGCCGGCGGACAATGTCTCTCCGGGTGATCACGGGGTTGTCTTTTTTGACGCGGACCGGGGTTATGACCAACAATTCTCCTGGGTGCCCGGCGAGGCACCGGTTCCGCTGATTGCACTCATGGGCAGCGAGGCACCGGGCAGGATCGAGTGGACGTTGGGGCAGTTGCCCTCGGCTTACCTGGTCAAGCCTCTGCAACCAAACGGTATCTTCTCGGCACTTGCCATCGCGTTCCATGATTTCGAGCTGCGGAGCCGGTTGCAACGCAGGGTCGCAGACCTGACCGCACGGATCCGGGCGAGACCTTCGGTCGTGACCGCCATCACGCTGGTGCAGGATTGCATGAACATCGACAGCAAGGGCGCCTATGACCTGCTGCGCTCGGAGGCAATGCGACTGCAAGTGTCGATCGAGTTCCTCTGTGAACAGATCGAAAACTCGGGTTCCCTAACGCCGCTCAAGACATTGGCAGAGCAGAGGGACACCTCAATCCCAACAAGCAACGGACCGAACGAGCAGGGTCCGGCAATGAGTTCCGGAGGACGATGAAATGGATTGGATGAAAGATTCCTGGATGACGACCAAGGGAGTCGCGCGAGGTGTCGCCGGAGAGACCCACAGGCTGACTGAAGACGTGCAGGGCACCTATCACTATGTCTATGGCCCTTTTGCCAAGCCGGTGCTGCACATCAAGCCGGGCGACATCGTGGTGGCCGACACCCATGATGCCTTTGAAGGGCAGTTGGACTCGACCTCGGCCAGCCCGTCGGAGCGGCTGAATGTGCCCTTTCTCAATCCTCAATGTGGTCCGATCCATGTCGAGGGCGCAGAGAAGGGCGATGTTATTGCCGTGCGCATCCACTCGATCAAGCCGCGCGGCCCTCAGCCGGTGGGAACGGCGGCGCTGATCCCGGAATTTGGCGGACTCGTCGGAACCGCGAATACCGCGATGCTGAATGATCCGCTGCCGGAAAAGGTGATGAAGATGAATGTCACCGAGGAGGGCATTCAGTTCAACGATCGGATCACATTGCCCTACGAGCCCTTCATCGGCACGCTTGGTGTCAGCCCGGAAATCGAGGCGGTATCTTCGCTGCAACCTGACTATTGGGGGGCCAACATGGACGTGCCCGACGTCGCGCCCGGCGCGATCGTCTATTTCCCGGTGCTGGCCAAGGGCGGTTATGTTTACCTGGGTGATTGCCATGCCGCGCAGGGCGATGGCGAGCTATGTGGGACCGCTGTCGAAATGCCGGCGACGGTGACGCTGCAGATCGATCTTATCAAGCAAAGTCCGATCGCGTGGCCACGGCTCGAGAATGAGACCTTCATCATGACTCTTGGCTCTGCGCGCCCGTTGGAAGATGCCGCCCGCATTGCCTATCGCGAGCTGATCCACTGGATGATGAAGGATTACGGCTGGGACGTGTACGAGGCGTATTTCTTTCTTACCCAGGCCGGCCGGCTTCGCGTCGGCAACATTGTCGATCCAAAATACACGGTGGGTGCCTCGGTCCTGAAGAGCTACCTGGTTTAACCCCCGCGGACCCCGGAAGGAGGAAGTCACATGAACATGATTGTTTCGGCACTGGCCCTTGGGGTCGCTGCAGGGAGCGGTGCCGGCTATGTGCTGGCCAGCGGGCAGGGGAACCCATCGCGGCCGCATCAACACGATGCGCCGCATCATGCGCATGTCCACGCCCATCACGAAACCATCGAACTGCCCGCCGGGCAGGCTCCTACGATCGTGCTTTCGGTCCTGCGCGACCCCGGCCAGGGGTGGAATCTGCATGTCCAAACCACAAACTTTGCCTTTGCACCCGCCGCAAGCGGCGCGGCCCACGTCGTGGGTGAAGGGCACGGGCATATCTATGTGAATGGTCAAAAGCTCGGGCGGCTTTATGGCAACTGGTTTCATCTGGCCGAGCTTCCCGCCGGCCAGGTTCAGATCAGGGTGGGGCTGTTTTCGAACGACCACAAGAGCCTGGCGGTCGATGGCCGGGCGGTCGCCGACAGCATCACCCTGAACACGTCCAGAGATCGGTCCGGATGAAGGACGCAAAATGGGGCGCACGTGCTGGCGTTCAGCCCCTGACAATACCTGACGCAAGGAGTTATGAAAATGACCACAGAAACAGTCGCCGGAATGGAAGAGCGCTTTGTGAAAGGCCTGGAAGGCAGCAAGGCCGCGCCCCCCAAGCGGTGTGATCGTCTCCAGTTCGACGAACCCTGGCAAAGCAGGGCCTTTGGTATCGTGCTGGCTTTCTCGGAAGAGAAGGTCATCGACTACGAGGACTTTCGGAAGAACCTGATCAACGCGATCGGAGATTGGGAAAACTCTCATGATCTGAATGACGAATCCTGGGTTTACTACGAACAATGGCTTGCCGCGCTCGAGAACCTGGCCATCCAGAAAGGCATGGTGACCAAGGACGAGATCGACCAGCGGACGGATGAAATCACCAGCGGCAAACGGGAATATTCATTCTTCGCCAATTATAGCTGAAGCGCATTTGCTCGGCGCCCATGCCCGCGATCCGGGCCTACCAGGGAAAGGAACATGAAATGGTCAAGAAACTTGTCGGTATTGCACTGCTTGTCGGCCTTCTGAGCGGGATTGGTGCGACGGTCTTTCAGATGGTCTATGTGGTGCCGCTCATACTGGAGGCAGAAACATTCGAGGTCGCCGATGCGGCGGACGGGGCGGCTGTCGCGGGGCACCACGATCACGATCACAGCCACGGGCACGCGCATGGTGACCACGGAGAATGGGCCCCGGATGACGGCGCCGAGCGAACAGCGGCTACAGTCGCGGCAAACCTGTTCGCGGGGATCGGTTTTGCGATGCTTCTGGTTGCGGCAATGCATCTGCGGGGTGGGGCGGTGAATGCCCGGTCTGGTCTGATCTGGGGCGGCGCCGGTTTCATGGCCTTCAGCCTCGCACCCTTCTTTGGGTTGCCTCCCGAACTGCCTGGCATGAACGCGGCTGCGCTGGAGAGCCGCCAGTTGTGGTGGGTCGCGACGGTCGTGCTGACCGCGGGGGGACTCTGGGTGCTCACAAGCCCGGCGAAGGCACTGACAACGCCGCTAAAGCTGGCCTTTGGCCTCTTGCTCATCGTGGCACCACATGCGTTTGGCGCGCCACAACTCGCCGATGACGCACATGCAATCTCGGCCATTCCGGCGCATCTGTCGGCCGAATTCTCCGTCGCTGCGCTGACCCACGGCCTGATCCTCTGGTTGTTGATCGGCCTTGGCGCGGGCTGGCTGTACAACCGGCATGTCAACCACGGGCAAGCTGGCCTGTCCTGAGCAGGGGCTTCGCCTCGCAGGCGCGTATTGATGAAGCGACCGGACGGCTGGTCCGGTCGTTTCACGCATTGAGACGGCCCGCAAAATCAATCAAGAGGGCGGCGTCAACCCCGTCAGGCCGTCGGGCGTGGTGCCCAATCCGGTCACGATGCGATAGGGCGGGCGGCCCCGTTCCGGCCCTTTCAGACCCGGTACGGCTTTGGGTACGCGGCCGGTTGTCTGGGACACTGCATTTTGCCGCAGGTTGGGCAGATAGACTTCTCAGACGCCCGGCGACGACAACCGGCTTTTCGGCGAAGACCGGTGCTCGTGTCCAAGCGGACCCTGAATCCCCTTTCCACATCTCTACGGCAAAGCCAGCGAGGGGCGGCGTCGAAACGGTTCCCCCATGGCATCGCCTGCACGCCATTGGGTAGACCGTGAAACGATCTGGCCCCACGCAAGCACCGTTCACCGCCTGCCCATATGCGCGCCGCCTTGCCCTGTTGCCGGTCTTTGACCTTCTCGGGAACAGTGCAGAGTCGGGCTTGCTCGGGATGCCGGTGACCGTGCTCTATTGCTATGGGGTGTTTTCGCTGAACTGCCTTCTGGGGCTCGCCTATTTCGTGACCCGCCGCTTGGCTTGGGTTGAAATGGAAAGCCGCCGCACAGAGGAGGGGTGGCAATGACAACCGCCTTCACCCTTCTGGGCATCGGCCTGTACCTGGCGCTGATGTTCTACATTGCATACCGGGCCTAACAAACGAACAAACAGGACGACCCAGAGGATTGGTTCCTGATGGGGCGCGGCGCGAACACGGTGATGCTTGTCGGCACGATGTTCGCCAGGTGGTTTTCAACATTCGCGTTCCTTGGCGGGCCCGGATTTTACCATAAGACAGGTGTGAACTGGTTGCTCTTTCCCTATTCCGCCATCCAGATTACCGGCATCGCGCTAGCGCTGAATTCCATCTCGGGCGGGTTGATCACCTTTTACCTGGGAGTTCTGCTGATCGCTCTCTGCGTCGGTGTCTATTCCTTTGTCGGGGGGAGCCGTGCCGTGGTCCGGACCGATGTGATCCAGGGTTTCATATTTGCGCTCCTGATGATTGGAGCGATGCTGCTGGTCATTGGTTGCCCCGGGGGTTGGTCGGAAGGCTGGCTTGCGGCGACCACCGCCAAACCGGAACTTTTCGCCTTTGACGGCGGGGCAGGGAAATACATCACCCTGATGACCCTCTGGACATTTGGCTGGGTAAATGCCAACCCTCTTTCGCGTTGCAGCCTCATTGCGCCGGGAGAGCAACTCCACATATCTTCCTATCCTCCGGTCTGGCCGACCCGCCCATCAGAGGACGCCCTGAACTATGACAATCGCGCGGCAAACCACATCCGTGCCGCGGGTCATTGCTTTGAGGCCAAGTGCTTTGGCATCGTTGTCGCTTCGCCTTTTGACAGGCGTGCCACCGAAGCCGTGGCGGGCGGTGTCGCCGAACTCGGGGCGCTTTTGGATGGGTGCAGCCGTGCCCCAAGTTTCTTTGTGGATCCAAGCGGGCAGCAAATTGGGGAAACCACCGAAGACAAAGGGTTGATTTTTGCCGAAATAGACCTGTCCCGGTGTATCGAGGCAAAGCGGTTTCACGACGTTGCCGCAGGGTATAACCGGTTCGGTGTTTTTGACCTCGGGGTCAGGCGCATCCGTGACGTGCCGGCCCATCCCGTGACCAACCCGCTTGACCTGCCCTTTGATGCCGATGAGATGCTCGCCGGTCTCAGGCCCTGGATCGAAACCGAAAGCCCGACATTTGATGCGGCTGCCGTCAATCGGATGATGGATCTGGCGCAGCATGAACTGGCGGTCCTTGGCGCCCGGGTCGAGCGGATTCCCGGGAGGGCGGGGATCGGCGACAGCGTGCGGGCAACCCTGCCCCACCCGGATGCGGGGCAGGGGGGGTTCTCGGTTTGCCCACGCTCGATTCCATCGGCGTCAGGGGGAAGGCGTTGCACACGCTGAATGAACATATCGAAATCGACAGCCTGGTAGAACGCGGCCGTCTCGCTGCCGCGCTGTTCTGCCGCCTGACGGCCTGACAGCCCGCCCGGCCGTGACCGCCCGATTGTCAGGGGCCGGTTTCCGGCGTCCAAAACGGGCGCGCAAGAGCGCATGCCGCACCGTCCCAGTCATATGGTACCCTTGCGAGAGGGCAATAACGCTGCGTAACGTGCGGTTATGAGTCAGAAATACTTTTTGACGACCGGCAAATTTGCCTATCGTGACTCACCTAAGCTTTGGGAGGAGCGCGGTGGATTTTCTACAACTCGTCATCAGTGGACTCGCGAACGGGTGCGTCTATGGGCTGATCGCCCTGGGGTTCGTGCTGATTTACAAGGCCACCGAAGCGGTGAATTTCGCCCAGGGTGATTTCATGATGCTTGGTGCATTCGTGTGCATCGGGTTTACCAATCACGAGTATATGGGGCTGGATTTCTGGCTGGCGGTTCCGCTGTCGATCCTGGTGATGGGGGCGTTCGGCTATCTGTTCAACTGGGGCATTCTGCGCCATATGTTCGGCCAGTCACAGACCTCGATCGTGATCCTGACGATCGCGGTCGGGTTCATAATCCGTTTTGCCGCAGGCTCATTCTGGAGTCACGAGCCGACCTCGCTCGAAACCCCGTTCGCGGGCCGGGAAATCGGTGTGGGCGGCGTGGTGCTGGGCGTTGACGAGGTGATGATCGTCATCGTGACGGCGATTTTGACATGCCTGTTCTACCTGTTCTTTTCGCGCAGCCGGATCGGCCTGGCGATGCAGGCGGCCTCGCAGAACCAGCTAGCGGCCTATTACATGGGCATCCCGGTCAAACGCATCCACAGTCTGGTCTGGGGGTTGTCCGGCATGGTTGCGGCGGTCGCGGGCATCCTGTTTGCCTCAAAGGGGGCCATCGACCCATCGACCGGACTCTTGGGGATCAAGGCTTTTGCAGCGGCTGCGATCGGCGGTTTCGGATCGCTGCCCGGTGCGCTTCTGGGGGGGCTGATCATCGGCCTCGTCGAGCCGCTGGCTTCGCGCTATGGGCCGCCCGGGGTCAGCCAGATTGCGCCCTATGCGATCCTGCTGCTGATCCTGATTTTCCGGCCCGGCGGTATCTTTTCCCAGACGCAGCGGAAGAAGGTGTAAGATGCGCTTTGTTTTCAAGACGTCGTATGACGCGGATATCCGCCTGTTCAAGCACCGCGCACAGGCGGTCTGGTACGGCCTGTTGCTGCTGCTTCTGGTTCTGGCCACGCCGCTCTATTTCGTCGCGATCGGTGACGCCTACCTGCTGGGTGAGATCACCGGCGTTCTGATCCTTGCCATCGCGGGCATGGGGCTGATGCTGCTGACCGGGCATACCGGTTTGCCCAGCCTCGGCCACGCGACCTTTATGGCGCTTGGCTGTTACCTGAATATCAACCTGTTGGGGGCGGGGGTGCCCTGGGTGATCGCCTTTCCGCTTTCGGGGCTGATTGCCGGGGCCCTGGGCACCCTGATCGCGTTGCCGGTCTTGCGGCTGCACGGTGTCTACCTGGCGCTGGCGACGCTTGCCATGTCGATGCTGACCAGCGACTTTGTCGTGATGGCCGAGCCGTGGACGGGCGGCATTGCCGGGGCAGCGGTGCCGGACATCAATATCTTCGGGATGGAAATCAACCGCTACGCCACGCCGTTCAAATTCTATTTTCTGGTGCTGTTTGTCGCCATCCTGCTGGTCTGGTTCTATCGCAACCTGCTGCGGACCCCCACGGGGCGGAGTTTTACCGCCATCCGCGACAGCGAAATCTCGGCGCGCGCGATGGGCATCAACCTGACCCGCACCAAGGCAACCTCGTTCTTTCTGTCGGCCACCGCGGCGGGGTTGGCGGGCGCTTTGTTCGGGCATTCGGCGGGCTATGTCACCAACGAGACCTTTGATTTGGTGATGTCGATCACGCTGTTGCTGATGATCGTGATCGGCGGCCTGGGGTTCATCCACGGGGCGTTTTTCGGCGCTGTCATCGTCGGGATCATCCCTGTCGCCATTGCCAATGGCCGCTCGTTTCTGGCGACGACGTTTGATGTGAACATCAACGTGCCCGGCCTGGAAAGTGCGCTGTTCGCGCTTATCCTGATCTGTTTCATCCTGTTCGAACCGATGGGGCTCTATGGCCGCTGGCTCAAGATCCGCACTTATTTCGAACTGTTCCCGTTCTACCGAAAAGACATGTTCAAACGGCAGAAGTCATACCTCAAGACGGATCGTGTCCAATGAGCTTGCTTGAAATGGATAATGTCACCCTGCGGTTTGGCGGTCTGACCGCGGTTGACAGCGTGTCGCTGCGGGTCGACGAGGGCGAGGTTTTCGCGCTGGTGGGGCCGAACGGAGCCGGCAAGTCGACGATCTTCAACATGATCTCGCGGTTTTACACCCCGGCAGAGGGGCGCATCGCGTTCGACGGCATCGATCTGCTGAACCACACGGCGGACCAGGTGCCCGGCTTTGGGATCGCGCGCACGTTCCAGAATATCGAGCTGTTCGAACAGGCGACGGTCTTGCAGAACCTGCTGGTCGGACGTCACCGGCACCGTCAGACCGGGGTTATGTCGAATATCGTGTTCTCGCCCCGAGCCTACCGGGAAGAGCTGCGCCACCGCGAGGCGGTTGAACAGGTGATCGATTTTCTGAACCTGCAACATTACCGTGACAAGATGATCGGCGGCTTGCCCTATGGGGTGCGCAAGGTTGTCGAGCTGGGCCGGGCGCTGGCGTCCGAACCCAAGCTGCTGTTGCTGGATGAACCCGCCTCGGGCCTGTCGGTGGAAGAGACCCAGGACATGGCGTTCTGGATCGAGGACATCCAGACGCAGATGGGCATCTCGGTGATGATGGTCGAGCACGACATGGGGCTGGTTTCCGCGGTGTCCGGCCGCGTCATGGCGCTGTCCGATGGCAAGGAGCTCGCAACCGGAACCGCCGCCGACGTGCAATCCCATCCCGCCGTGATCGAAGCCTATCTGGGCACCGGCGAGATTTCCAAGACGGGGACATCACGCACATGAGCACGGATGCCGGTGAAAATGTCGTTCTGCAAATCGACAATCTCGAGAGCTATTACGGCCCCATCATGGCCATCAGAGGTGTCAGCCTGAAAGTTCTTCAGGGCCAGATCGTCACTGTTCTGGGGGCCAATGGCGCGGGCAAGACCACGTTGCTCAAGACCATATCGGGGGTGATGGACCCCGAGAAAGGCACGGTGAAGCTGGCCGGGACCGACATTCAGTCGATGGAACCGGACGCCATCGTGCGGCGCGGGATCGTACATGTGCCCGAGGGGCGCGAGATTTTCCCGCTGCTGACGGTCGCCGAGAATATCTCGATGGGGGCCTATACCCGCAAGGATCGCGGCACGATCGCCGCCGACGAGGAAATGGTCTATTCCTATTTTCCGATCCTCAAGGATCGCCGTACGCAGCGCGCGGGCACCCTTTCGGGCGGCCAGCAGCAAATGCTCGCCATTGGCCGCGGGTTGATGTCGCGTCCCAGGCTGATGCTGCTGGATGAGCCAAGCCTGGGCCTGTCGCCGCTGCTCACGCAGGAGATTTTCGAGATCATCGTGCGGCTCAACAAAGAGCAGAAGGTCACGATGATGCTGGTCGAGCAGAACGCCAAAGTGGCGCTTGATGCTGCGGATTATGGCTATGTGATGGAGCTGGGCCGCATCGTGATGAACGATTCCGCGGCGATTCTGGCGGCGTCCAAGGACATCCAGGAATTCTATCTTGGTGTCAGCCAGGATGAAAACCAACGCGGTCAACGGCGCTGGAAACAACGCAAGACTTGGCGATAGGGATTGATCATGTCAGACACACTCCCCCCCCAGGAAAAGATCCACGGCCTCATGGTCAATGCCGACCTGTCGCAGGGTCCGTTTTACATCGACGGCATGGACGCGACGCCAAAACTGTTCCGCCTGCGGGCACAGACGCTGGGCTCGCGCACGGCCCACCGCGAAAAGACATTCGGCATCTGGCGGTCGCATTCGTGGAGCGATTATTTCACCCGTGCCCGGAATCTCGGGCTTGGGCTGGTATCGATGGGTTTGCAACGCGGCGAGGTCGTGTCGATCCTGTCGGAAGACAGCAAGGAATGGATGTACACCGACATGGGGGTCCAGTCCGTGGGCGGCATATGCTCGGGGGTCTATACCACCGATTCCGCGACGCAGCTGGGGTATCTGGTCAACAATTCGGACAGCCGGTTTCTGTTTGTCGAGAATGACGAGCAGTTGGACAAGTACCTGCAAATCCGCGACACTCTTCCGGGCCTGACCAAGGTCATCGTGATGGACCGCGAGGGGCTGCACGGGTTTTCCGACCCTGACATCATCTTTCTGGATGAGCTGTATGAAATCGGCGCGGCCTATCATGCCGCCCATCCGCAGGCCTTTGATGCCTCGATCGACGCGATCAAACCCGAAGATATCGCGATTCTGGTCTATACGTCCGGCACGACGGGCAAACCCAAGGGCGCGATGATCAGCCATGGCAACCTGATGTATTCCGTGTCCGCCGGGCTGCGCGATGGCCCGGTATTCGCCACAGACGACCAGCTTTGCTTTCTGCCCCTGTGCCACATTCTGGAGCGGGTTTTCTCGGTCAACGCGCCCATCGCCGCGGCCTCGACGATCAACTTTGCCGAAAGCCCGGAGACGATTTTCGACAACCTGCAAGAGGTCAGCCCACAGACATTTGTCGCCGTGCCGCGCCTGTGGGAAAAGATCTATTCGCAGGTCGCCATTCGCATCGGCGATGCCACGCACCTGCAGAAATGGGCCTATGCGAAGGCGGTCAAGGCCGGAGAGGCGCGGGCGGAATACGTGGCGGCGGGCAGGGGGGTTCCGCTTGGCACCAGCCTCGCCTATCGTTTCTGGGACATGGCCGTGCTGCAAAACCTGCGGCGCATGATCGGCATGGATCGCCTGCGCCGTGGCGGCTCGGGGGCTGCGCCGATCTCACCCGAACTGCTGAAATGGTACCACGCGATTGGCGTGCCGGTGCTCGAAGGATATGGCATGACCGAAAGCTCAGGTGTCATTGCCATAAATAGCGACGGCAACAACCGGGTCGGCACGGTCGGCCGCGTTCTGCCCGGTGCCCGGATCCGCGTCACCCCGGAGGGCGAGGTTCAGTACAAGGCAGGCAATGTTTTCCAGGGCTATTGGAACAACCCGGAAAAAACCGCCGAAACCTTTACCGGCGATGGTTGGCTGCGCACCGGCGATGTCGGCACGATCGACGACGATGGCTATCTGAAAATCACCGGGCGGCTCAAGGACATCATCATCACCGCGGGCGGCAAGAACATCACGCCAGCCGAGATCGAGAACAAACTGAAATTCTCGCCCTATATCTCTGACGTGGTGGTGATCGGGGACAAGCGCAAGTTCCTGACCTGCCTGGTGATGATCGATCAGGAAAACGTCGAGAAATTTGCCCAGGACAAACGCGTGCCGTTTTCGAACTATGCCTCGCTATGCGCCGCGAAAGAGGTTCAGGATTTGATCCGCGACACCATCCACGAGGTCAACAAGGAATTCGCGCGCGCCGAACAGATCAAGGATTTCCGCCTGATCGACATATTGCTGAGTGCCGATGATGATGAGCTGACACCGACCATGAAGCTCAAGCGCAGCTTTGTAGAGACCAAACACGGGGCGTTGATCAGCCAGATGTACTGAGCTCATCGGACACGGCCTTTCACAGGAAAACAACAACGG
Source organism: Microbulbifer sp. S227A (assembly GCF_049800935.1). Classification (NCBI taxonomy): domain Bacteria; kingdom Pseudomonadati; phylum Pseudomonadota; class Gammaproteobacteria; order Cellvibrionales; family Microbulbiferaceae; genus Microbulbifer; species Microbulbifer sp. S227A. The sequence goes on from NZ_JBNAFZ010000014.1 coordinate 68,033, forward strand.
AGAAGAGGAATGAAGACACTGACAACCAGGCTGGCGACAGCCGCCATGGCCGCCGCGATGGCCGCGGCACCCGTTCATGCCCAGCAGGGCGTCACCGATACCGAAGTCCTGATCGGGTCCAACAATGATCTGTCCGGCCCCTTTGCGGCCTTTGGCGCCCCGGCGACCAAGGCGGCACAGCTGGTTTTTGACGAGGTGAACGAGGCCGGCGGCATCCATGGCCGCAAGATCCGCTTTGTCGTCGAGGATCACGGGTACCAGATGCCCAAGGCCATTCAGGGCATGAACAAGCTGGTCAATGGTGACAAGGTTTTTGCCATGTTGCTGTCGCTTGGCACCCCGATGAACATCGCGGCCTTCAAGTTGCAGGACGCCAAGAAGGTGGCGAATGTTAGCCCGCTGACGGCGGCGCGCCAGATGGCCGAACCGTTCCACCCGCTGCATTTTGCCGGCACCGCGACCTATTATGACCAGATCCGCGTCGGCGTGGCCCATCTGGCCGAGATGAAGGGCGCCACCAATATCTGTGCGATGTATCTGCCAACCGATTTTGGCAAGGACATCAAGGAAGGGGCCGAGTCCATTTCCGCCGAGACGGAGGGGCTGAGTTTCGTGTCGGAAACCACCCACAAGCCGGATGATTCCGATTTTGTCGGCGCGCTGCAAAAGCTGAACGCGGATGGCTGTCAAATCGTGGCGCTGGCTCTGGGCGTGCGCCAGGCGATCACCGTGTCGGGCACGGCCAAGAAACTGGGGCTGACGGAGATGTCCTTCATCAACTCTTCGGCGGGCTTTCACACGGTGATGGCCAAGGTGCCCGGTGGCGTGACCGAAGGCATGTATGCGGCATCCGGTTGGGCCGACCTGCTGTCGCGCATGGACAAGCCCGAAGTGCAGAAGTTCTTCAAGCGCTATACCGAGGCAACGGGCGAAGAGCTTCCCGGTTCCGGCGCATTGCTCGGGCATTCATCGGCGGAAACGCTGGTGCGCGCACTTGAGGCCGCCGGTCCGGACCTGACTCCCGAAACCTTCCAGAAGGGCATGGAAAGCCTCAATTACGAAGACGTGGTGTCGGGCAACACCGTGACCTACTCGGCAACCGATCACCAGGGCGCGGACGAGGTGGTCATCTCGGTCATCAAGGATGGCAACTGGATGGAAATCGCGCGCCAGTAAAGACCGGTCGGGGCCAGCCCGGGTTTGGGTTGGCCCCGCACCGATAGCCCCGAGATCTTCGCCGCGTCTGCCACCAGCCACCGCGGTGTTCGAGCGCAGCGGCACAATTTTGCGATGCGAGCGATACCTGAACAGCGGCTCTTATTGCCTTTGAGAGTAGATGGAATGGTTGCCGCCCTCCCTTGACGGCATCGCAATGTGCCAAAGTCGCGGTGTTTACAGCCACGATACGGAGAGGACGGCAACTTGTGGATGCAATGATTGGGGTGGACTTGGCAAAGTCGGTTTTTCAGCGGCATGGGGTACCGATGTTGGGCGAGGTGCGGTTTCGCAAGAAGCTGATACGTCCGTAATCTGAGCGATTCATGGCCCGGCACGCTTCGGCGTGTGTTGTCATGGATGCTTGCGGCGCGGCCTTCCAGCCGGGTTCCGGGAGGTAGTGGACCCGGAAGCGCTGGTTCTTCGTCCCGAGATCGGCGTGATGGCTGCACCCGGTGCCGCCGGCAGCGAGGCCAGTTTCTCGATCAGCGCGTCACGACGGCGGACGGCTTGGAAGCGCTGTTGATAGGCTGGCGGCCGGGTGCTCGGGAAACAGCAGGGCGTGGATATGGCGCAGAGCGGGGTGGGGCATGGCTCACACGACGACCCCCGGGTTCATGATGTTTTCGGGGTCGATCGCGGCGTGAAGGCGGGCCATCAGAGCGCGCTCTGTGGACGTACGCAGCGCGTTGGCGATGGGCAGCTTCGACCGACCGATCCCGTGTTCGGCGGCAAAGCTGCCGTCATGTTCCTCGGCGCAGGCATAGATCGCGTGGTTAAGTGCCGAGTCATGGCCGCCAAAATCACCCATACCCGCGGGCGGGGATAAGTTGTAATGGATGTTGCCATCCCCAAGATGCCCAAAGGTCCAGATGCGCGTTCCGGGCAGGATCGCATCGACCCGTGGCGCGCATGTGGTCAGGAAATCGGGGAACCGTGCAACCGGGACCGAGATATCATGTTTCAGCTGACGCCCTTCGCGCAGGGTGCCTTCGGGCAGGTCTTCGCGAATGCGCCACAAGGCGGCGCGTTGGCTGTGGGACTGTGCCAATACCGCATCGGCGATCTGCCCACTTTCAAAGCCCGGCGTCAGGGCGCGTTCCAGAACGTCATCCAGGTCAACGCCGTCCGATGTGGTGGCCAGTTCGCACAGAAGATAAAACGGCGCACGCGTTTCCATTGGAAACTGCAAATCCGGGACGTGATGCAGCGCAAGGTCCAGGATCCCGTCGTCGAAGAATTCGAGTGCGGTCAGAAAATCGCCTGTGGTGGACCGAAGGCTGCGCCCGATCTTCAGCAGGTTGGACAGATCGGGCAGCGCGAGCATTGTGGTCAGACGGGATTTCGGGGCGGGGTGCAGTTTCACAACGGCCTTGGTGACGATGCCCAAACGCCCCTCGGCGCCGCAAAACAGTTTGCGAAGCTGGAACCCGGCATTGTCCTTCAACAAGCGGCGCATGCCGTCCCAGACATCACCATTAGGCAGGACAACTTCCAGCCCAAGGACTTGGTCTATCATGGTGCCATAGCGAAACGCGTGGCTGCCGCCGGCATTCGTGGCCACAAGCCCTCCGATCTGGGCGCTGCCTTCAGCGCCAAGATGCAACGGAAACTCTAGGTCCTGCTGCTCCAGCGCATCGTGCAATTGGCTGAGCACAAGCCCGGCGCCCACGGTGGCGGTAAACCCGTCCGGGTCGATTTGGTCGATCTGGTTGAGCCGCGACAGGGACAGTATGACCGATCCCGGCGCTTCGCTGACTGACGCACCAACCAACCCGGTGCGCCCGCCCTGAGGCACAACGGCTGTGCCAGCGGCGTGGCACAGGCGCATGACGCCAGCGACCTCTGCCGTCGACCCCGGGCGCGCCACACCAAGCGGCGCGACACCATAGCGGTCCAACCAGTCACGCGTATAGGGCGCGGTGTCGTCGGTATCGACCAGCCAGCCGGATGTTCCCAGAAGAGCACCAATTTCCGTTGCCAGGTCCATGGCTTACACCGCCAGAGTATAAGCGGTTTTGACTGAGCTGTAGAACTCGACCGCGTAACGGCCTTGTTCACGGGGGCCAAAGCTGGATCTTTTTCGTCCGCCAAACGGAACGTGATAGTCCACCCCCGCAGTGGGCAGGTTGACCATTACCATCCCGGCTTGCGAGCGTCGCTTGAAGGTACGGGCGGCCTTCAAGCTGGTTGTGCAAATTCCCGAAGACAGGCCAAACACCGTGTCATTGGCGACCGAGATTGCCTCATCCAGACATGCAACCTTCAGGACCGAAGCACAGGGGCCGAATATCTCGTCTTGGGTGCTGCGCATGTCATTTGTTGCATTCACGAACAGGGCGGGGGCCTGGAAGTATCCGGTTCGGTCCAAGGCCTCGCCGCCGATCACCTCGGCCCCTTCCTGGCGGGCCAGGTCGACATAACCGAGGTTCCCTTGCAACTGCTTGAGCGAGGCAACCGGGCCCATCTGCGTGCTATCCTCCAACGGATCGCCAATACGCAAGGACGTCATGCGTTTGGTCAGGCTGTCGACAAAACGGTCGTGAATCCCCGCCTGCACGATCAGGCGCGACGATGCGGTGCAGCGTTGTCCGGTGGAAAAGAATGCACCGTTCAGGCAGGCATCGACCGCGATGTCGAGGTTGGCGTCGTCCAGGACGATCATCGGGTTCTTTCCGCCCATTTCCAACTGCAATTTCTTGCGATTGCGCCCGCAGGTTTCAGCCAGGCCCGCCCCAACCGGTTCAGACCCGGTAAAGGAAATCGCATCCACATCCGGGCTGCTCGCCAGCAGGGGTCCGATCAGAGATCCCGACCCCATGACCATGTTGAACACCCCCGGGGGGCAGCCACAGTCGTGCAGGATTTCAGTCAGAACATGGGCGCAGCCCGGAGTCAGGTCGGCGGGTTTGAACACCACCGTATTGCCATAGGCCAGCGCCGGGGCAATTTTCCAGGCGGGAATGGCAATCGGAAAATTCCACGGAGTGATCAAGCCGACAACGCCCACCGCCTCGCGGGTGACATCGACATCCACATCAGGGCGGATTGATGCGACCAGGTCCCCGGAAAACCGCAGCGCTTCGCCCGCGAAAAACTTGAACAACTGTCCCGCGCGAACAGTTTCGCCAATGGCTTCGGGTAGCGTTTTTCCCTCCTCACGCACCAACAGGCGGCCAATCTCGTCCTTTCGGGCAAGTATGCGTGTGCCGATCGCGTCCAGCAGGTCTGCGCGCACTTGTGGCGAGGTTTGTGACCATCGATCAAAGGCTTCGTTTGCGGCGGCAATCGCGGCCTCGACATCGGCTTGGGTGGCACGGGCATAGATGTCGATCAGTTCGTCAGGATTGGCCGGATTGCGGTTTTCCGTAACATCGCTTCCCGCGACCCATTTACCAGCAATCAAGTTCTGTTTCATCGTATGGTCTCCGAGACCCTGTCCAGCAGGGCGAGTTCATCTTGAAGGGTTTGGATCAGCGACAGGGCGGAAGATGCGGCCGAGAGCAGAACAAACTGCGTTTGTGTCTTGCGCCAGATCACCACGCGCAGATGTCCGATGGGGGTGCTGGTGACCGCGCCCACGGCAAAGGCTTCGTCGCTGAGATCCGGCAGGGTCAGAAGGTCCAATCTGGCCTGGGCGTCCGGGCCTGACAGGTCCAGCGCAATCCAGCCGTCGGACAGGTCGGTGACATAGCCGCTGTCTTCAAGCTTGGCCGCCGTGGCACCTTCGCCCAGCGGGGAGGTGCCAAAGCAAAGAAGCTGTCCAACCCCGACCCAAAGGATCTGCTGTCCGGTGGAAAGTGCGGTGCTGGTCGCTGGAGTGGGCAAAGCGCCTAGGGCAACCTCTACCTGCGCCGCCATGGCGGGGGGGTATGCAATTGCCAGCAGCTCTTTCCTGGCGATGACAGACAGGGTCGTTTCGCCAATGCTATGGGTGATGCCCGCGCCCAATGGGCGCGCTTGCAATCCGGTCTCAGCCACGTTGCAGCCCTCCTTCTGGATCATGGAAATGAGGCGACACGACTTCGACTTCGCAGTCCCGTCCGCGCACGCCGTCCCAGGCCCGCAGGCGTTCGCCCAGGCGTTTGTGGCCACCGCGCAGAAATCCAAGCGCGATAGGACATCCCAAGGTGGGCGACCACGCTGCCGAAGAGACCCAACCCTGATCATTTTGCGTGGTCGGGCGGTCTCCGAGGTCAATCAAATGGGCACCGGCACTCAGTTCTGCCTGCGTGTCGATTGCTCTGAGACCAACCATGCGGGGCAGCTCATCACCTTGCATTTCGGTCCGCGCCTGAAGTGTGCGGCCAATGAAATCGACCTCTTTTCCGGTCATGCCCGCCATGTTCAGATTTATGGCGGCGTTGCGCCCGTCCAGTTCGTTGCCCGCGGCGTGACCCTTTTCGATGCGCATGACATTCAGCGCTTCGGTGCCATAGGGGGTGACGTCAAATTCCTTGCCGTCTGCCATCAGTCGCTCGGCCAAGGCATTGCCGAACCGGGCAGGCACGGCCAGTTCATAGGCCAGCTCGCCCGAGAACGAGACACGGAACAACCGGGCTGGCGTGCCGCCACAGATGGTCAGGTTCCCGCACGCCATGAAGGGAAAACCCTGGTTCGAGACATCAAACGGCGCGTCGACAAGCTTTTCCAGCAAGGCGCGCGATCTGGGTCCGGCCACGGCGAACTGCGCCCAGGCGTCGGTGGTCGATTGCAAATGCACATCAAGATCCGGCCACAGGCATTGCAGGCAGAATTCAAGGTGTTGAAACACAGGGCCAGCATTGGCGGTGGTTGTGGTCATCACATAGTGATGTTCCCCCAGCCGCGCCGTTGTGCCATCATCCATGACCACGCCATCTTCGCGCAGCATCAGGCCATAGCGTGTCTTGCCCACGGCGAGTTTGGCGAATTTATTGGCATAGACGCGGTTCAGGAAGGTGGCGACATCGCGCCCCTTGAGGTCGATCTTGCCCAGCGTCGACACATCACAGATCCCGACCGAGGCGCGTGTCGCTGTGACCTCGCGGTCGACGGACTGGCGCCAATGGGTTTCGCCGTCACGCGGGAACCATTGGGCGCGCAACCAGGCACCGCTTTCGACGAACACGGCACCTTGCGCTTCGGCCCAGTCATGTGCAGGCGTGCGTCGGGTCGGGCGGAAAGCCATGCCGCGATCCCCGCCAGCAAGCGCTCCGATGGGCACTGGCGTATAAGGCGGGCGGAACATGGTGGTGCCGGTTTCCTCGATGGATTGGCCGCGGGCTTCGGCCATCAGCGCCAGGCCCAGCACATTCGCGGTGCGCCCCTGATCTGTCGCCATGCCCAGTGTCGTATAGCGTTTCAGGTGTTCGACCGACTGGTACCCTTCGCGATGGGCCAGGGTGATGTCCTTGGTGCCCACATCGTTTTGCAGGTCAACCCAAGCCCGACCTGCACCTGCTTGCCACAAGGCATGAATGCGATAGGGCGTGTCGAAAGTCCGTGGGATATCCGGTGTCTGGTGCGGGCGTCCAAGCGCGTCCAACACGATTGCGGCGCGGTTTGCGCCTTCGGCCAGGGCCGCGCCCAATTCGAAACTGCCTTGGGCGACACCTGCCACGGTCATGCCCTGGGGCAGGTTTTTTCCGGGAACGAAGCTCGCCAGCTCCTCACACCACGTTGGGCGGGCGCGGTGGTGACAGCTGAGGTGAACATTCGGGTTCCACCCGCCCGAAACCGCAAGGCAATCGGTGTCAATCTTGCGCCCCGAACCCAGAGTGATCTGACGCAGCGCCCTGTGCCCCTTGGTGTCAATGACCGCCGTCCCCAAGATGGCTTCGACCCCGTCAGGAGCAGTCATTTGCGTGTCTGTGCGGCTGTCGATGATCGCGGCAACGGTGACCCCGGCGGCGGTCAGATCATGCGCCGTTTTCCAGCCGTCATCGTTGTTGGTGAACACGGTCACCGTGTCACCAGGTGCCACACCCCAGCGGTTCACATAAGCCCGCACCGATCCGGCCAGCATGACGCCAGGGCGATCGTTGTTGCCGAAAGCGATGGGGCGTTCGGTGGCACCAGCGGCCAGGATCGAGTGGCGCGCCGTGATCCGCCATTGCACCGACCCGATCTTGCCTGCCTCGGGCCGTGTGAACGGGGCTTGTTGCAATGCGGCATAGATGCCGTGGTCATAGGTGCCCCAAACCGTCGTCCGGGTCAGCAAACGCACGTTGGGAAGGCTTGTCAGCTCTGCGGCAACAGATGCGGCCCAATCCTGGCCGCTGTCGTCACCAACCCGCAAACGCTCGGCGTTCAGGCGACCGCCCATCTGGAAGTCTTCATCCGCCAGGATCACCCGCGCCCCTGCGCGACCGGCGGTCAGGGCCGCCATCAGCCCGGCGGGGCCCGCGCCGATGACCAGCAGGTCACAATGGGCATGTACACGGCCATACTCTTCGGGGTCGCCCTGATCCGACAGCCTACCCAGCCCGGCGGCCCTTCGGATAATGGGTTCGTACAGCCTTTCCCAAAGGCCGGCAGGCCACATGAAGGTTTTGTAGTAAAATCCGGCACCAAAGAAGGACGCCAGCCGGTCGTTGGCCGCAAGCAGATCGTTTTCAAGCGATCCCATGTGGTTCTGGCTGCGCACTTGCAGCCCATCAACCAGCGGAACGACGGTTGCGCGGGTGTTTGGAGTGGTCGCGGCCCCGTCATGCAAGGTGACCAGCGCGTTGGGTTCCTCGGACCCGGCGCTGAAAACCCCACGCGGGCGGTGGTATTTGAACGACCGCGCGACCAGCTTCTGACCGTTGGCCAATAGCGCCGAGGCCAGCGTGTCGCCGTGATACCCCTGCATTGGCTTGCCGTTGAAGGTGAAATTCAGCGGGCGGGTTTGATCGACCAGGGCCCCTTCAAGGCGGGTCATGCCAATGCCTCCAAGGCAATATCGCGCGCCAGTTCGACGCAGGTGATCTCTTGCGTCAGCGTGTTTCGTGTAACAACCAACCACGACCGATCGCCTTGTGCGTGGTACCAAAGCTCGCGGTGCTCGCCGGCGGGGTTATCTCGCAAATAGACATGCTCATGCATCGCGTGCAGGCCGTCCTCGGGGGATGGGCGGTCCATCAAACTGGCCGCGCCCAGATATGTGAATTCAGCCATGTCTCGGGGGCCCAGAAGGGGATGAGGAATGATCATCGTTCGACCTCAGTGCTTGTTGGGGTTTGGGCCTTGGCCCTTTTCGTCGACCATCGCGCCAGTCAGGCTGCGGTCCAGACGATAGGCCGTGGCAATTTCGTGCGGGCGTCCGGTGGCCAGCAGATGCGCATAGGCCCAACCCGAACCCGGCGTGGCCTTGAAGCCGCCATAGCACCAGCCGCCATTGAAGAAGAGTCCGTCGATATGGGTCTGGTCGATATAGGGCGATCCGTCCATCGACATGTCCATCAGCCCGCCCCAGCTGCGCAGCAGCCGCGCGCGCCCGATGGAAGGCATCACAGCCATGGCACATTCGGCTACGTCCTGGACTACGTCCAACCCACCGCGTTGGGCATAGGTGTTATAGGCGTCCAGATCGCCGCCAAACACCAATCCGCCCTTGTCGGATTGGCTGACATAGAAATGCCCGGCCCCGAATGAAAACGCCATTGGCAATACCGGTTTCAGCCCCTCGGAGACGAAAGCCTGCAAGGCAAAGCTTTCGATCGGAAGGCGCATTCCGGCCATGGCCATGACGCGGCCCGAGCTGCCGGCAACGCAGACGGCTGTCTTGGCGGAGGCGATCTTGCCACGGGTGGTTTCGACGCCGGTGCAGACACCGTTTTCGATGCTGAACCCGGTGACCTCGCAGTTCTCGATGATATCGACGCCAAGCCTGTCGGCGGCGCGGGCATAGCCCCAGACGACCCCATCGTGGCGGGCTGTGCCGGCGCGCCTCTGCATCAGCCCGGCCTTGATCGGAAAGCGGGCGTTGTCGAAATCGAGGAACGGATAGGCGGCCTCAAGGGCGGGGCGATCCATCAATTCGGCATCCGCCCCGGACATCAGCATGGCATTGCCCCTCCGCACGCCCGCGTCGCGTTGGGCGTCCGAATGCAGCAGGTTCAACATGCCACGCTGGGACATCATGAGGTTGAAGTTCAGCTCTTGTTCCAAACCTTCCCACAGTTTCAGCGAGAATTCGTAGAACGGCTGGTTGCCATCAAGCAGATAGTTCGAGCGCACGATCGTAGTGTTGCGCCCGGCATTGCCGCCGCCAATCCAGCCTTTTTCCAGAACCGCCACGCGGTGCTGGCCAAACTTGGAGGCAAGATAATATGCGGTCGCCAGACCATGCCCGCCACCTCCGACGACAATGATATCATAGGTGGGTTTCGGGTCAGGCTTGCGCCAGGCTGCCTGCCAGCCCTTATTGCCGGTCAGGCCCTGACGAAAGATGTTCCATGCGTTGTATTTCATGGGTCAGTTCCAATCAGTCCAGCCGTTTGCCCGGCGCCAAAATTCCGTGGTCCAACGGGATTTCGATCAGGTTCAGGCCCTTGCGGGCGCGGGCCTCGGCCAGGGCTGACTTGAACCCGTCGAGATCATGAACGCGTGCCGTTCCCGCACCAAACGACGCCGCGAAGGCCACGAAATCGGGGTTGGTCAGGCCAGTTCCCGAGATACGTTTGGGGTATTCGCGTTCCTGATGTGCGCGGATCGTGCCATAGCGGCTGTTGTCGATGACAATCACGGTCAGGTTCAGATCGTGATGCATGGCGGTGGCCAGCTCCTGACAGGTCATCATGAAACACCCATCACCCGCAAAGGCATAGACTTCGCGATCTGGCGCGGCCGTTGCGGCACCGATGGCTCCGGGCAGGCCATAGCCCATCGATCCGGACGTGGGGGCCAGCTGCGACCCTGGCGCGCGATACCGCACGAAGCGGTGCAGCCAGCCCGAGTAGTTCCCGGCGCCGTTACAGAAAATCGCATCACGCGGAAGAACTTCGTTCAGATGGGCAAACATCGGGGCCAAAGGGTCGTCGCCCACGGTTGCCGGATTGTTGTAGCCTTCGTATTGCGCGCGCAGTTCCACGGTGCGCTCGCTGAATGTACCCGGTGCAATCCGGGACCAGGCGGCTGCGGCGCTGCAGAAGCTTTCGGTGTCCGACACCAGCGAAACGGTGGGCTCATACACCCGACCGATTTCCTCGCCCGCCGGGAAGACATGGGCCAGATCCTGTTTCAGGACCGGTGGTTCGAGCAGCGTATAGCCGGCGGTGGTCATCTCGCCCAAACGCGGGCCAATTGCGATCAGAAGGTCGCTGTCAGCAAGGGCATCGGCCAGATACGGGGTCTGCCCCACGCTGAAATGGCCGACATAGTTGGGGTGATCGTTGTCCATCAGGGCTTGCGATCGGAACGACACGGCGACGGGCAGGTTCTGAACTTCGGCAAACTTTGCCAGGGCGGCAATGCCCCTATTGGTCCAGCCACCACCACCAGCGATAATCAGGGGTTTCTTCGCCGTGGCGATACGGGCCTTTAGCGCCTCCATCGCGTCGGGTGCAGGGGCATAGCGCGGCACGTCGATCCGCGCGGGGGCAGGGGGTGCAACAATCTCGTCATAGAGCATGTCTTCGGGCAGCGAGAGCACGACCGGACCCGGACGCCCGGAAATCGCAACGCGCATGGCGCGGGTCACGAATTCCTGAATGCGCGAGGCGTCGTCGATCTCGGCGACCCATTTGGTCATCTGCCCGAACATCCGGCGATAATCGATTTCCTGAAACGCCTCGCGTTCGGTCATGTTTCGGGCCACCTGTCCGATGAACAGGATCATCGGCGTGGAATCCTGAAACGCGACATGAACTCCCGCACTGGCATTGGTTGCGCCGGGGCCACGGGTGACGAAACACACGCCGGGCTTGCCCGTCAGCTTGCCATACGCATCCGCGGCCATGGCGGCGCCGCCTTCCTGGCGGAAGGTCACATAGCGGATCACGTCCTCGCGCCCATGCAAGGCGTCCAGAACGGGGAGATAGCTTTCGCCGGGCACGCCATAGACCTGATCGATGCCCTGGGCGACCAGTTGGTCAACCAGATGATCGGCGGCGCGGGTTTTCAGAGTGTCATGTTTCATCCCAGAACTTTCTTTTGATGCAGCGCGCTGATCGCCATTTCCATGCGGGCCAGGGCGGTTTTGATGTCTTCATCGGCAACGGCAAAGGACAGGCGCAGATGGTCGGGCAGACCGAACTCCGATCCCGGCACGGTGACGACATTTGCGCTGTTCAACAGATAGTCGCTAAGGGTCGTGTCATCGGTGATCGTCGTGCCATCCGGCGTCTGCGTGCCCATCAGTTGCGCAATACGCACAAAGGCAAAGAACGACCCTTCCGGCGGCACGCCCTCGATCCCGTCAATGCGCGCCAACCCGTCAAACAGCGTTTCGCGGCGCCGGGCATAGGTCGCTCGGGCCATGTCGAGAAAATCGCCGGGACCGGTCAAAGCCTCGACCGCAGCGGCCTGGCTGATCGAACAGGGGTTCGTGGTGCTTTGGCTTTGTACGATCGACATGGCCTTGATCAACGTGGCAGGCCCGCCCGCGTAACCCAGCCGCCAACCGGTCATCGCAAAGGCCTTGGACACGGCGTTGATCGTCAGGATGCGATCACGCATATCCGGGCGCACCGCAGCGGGGGTGGCGAATCTCGTGCCGTCGAAACGGATATGCTCATAGACATCATCGGCAATGACACAGAGTGTCGGGTGTTGCTCTATCACGGCCAGAAGAGCCGCAAGCTCATCATGCGCGTACACGGCGCCTGACGGGTTCGAAGGCGAGTTCAACAAGATCCATTTGCTACGCGGCGTGATGACCTTGCGCAGCTGATCGGGCGTGATCTTGTAGCGGCTTTCAAGCGATCCGCTGACTGCGACGGGAACGCCGCCCGTGATTTTTGCGATATCGAAATAGGACAGCCAGCAAGGCGTGGGCAGGATGACTTCGTCGCCTTGGTCGATTGTGGCCATCAAGGCGTTGAACAACAGCTGCTTGGCGCCGGCACCGGCCATGACTTCGTTTTCGGCGAAGGCCAGCTTGTTGTCGGTCGCGAATTTGTGGCGAATGGCGTCCTTCATTGCGGCGGTGCCATCCAGCGCTGTATAGCGGGTTTCGCCACGATCAATCGCGCGCATGGCGGCGTCGCGCACATTTCCCGGCGTGTCAAAGTCGGGTTGGCCGGCGGACAGGTCTATGACAGGAATCCCCTGCGCCTTCATTTCCCGCGCCGTTTGCGCCAATTGCAGGATGCGCGAGACACCCATCCCCTGAATGCGTGTCGCGCGGCTGGTTGCCGCCAAGGTGGAATGGTCCGTCATGGTTGTGGATCCCTGTTCTGGGTTCAGTTCAACTGATCTTTGAACTTTTGGCGCGACTCGGTCAGGTGATATGACATTTCGGCCATCGCGACCTCTTTCACGCCGCGTTCGATTGCCGTTAACAGCAACTGATGGGGCGGCAGGATATCTTGTTGTTCTTCGGCAGTTGCAAAGAACAGGTTGCGTATCTGGAACACGCGTTCGTGGATTTGCGAAAGCATATCAATCAGCACCTGATTGCCGGTCATTTCTGCAATAGCCAGGTGAAAAAGGCCGTCAGCGGCGTTTACGGCAATGGGATCATGGCGTGCTTGCGCGTCTGCCATCAGCTGAAGACGCGACCGCAGAGTCGTCGCTCCCGCGCGACTGCTGACGGCCCCCTGAACGGCCAGAATCTCCAGCGACAGGCGCACATCATAAAGTTGCAACAGCGATTCGGCGGCGTATTCCGGACTGATATAAGACCGCCCACGCACGCTGACATGCCCTTCGCTTTTTAACCGGGCAAGGACTTCGCGCACCGGTGTGCGACTGGTCAGGTTGTAGCGTTCTGTCAGCCGTTCTTCGATAAGGCGTTCACCCGGTTGGAACTTTGCACTGAGAATGTCGGATTTCAGATCGCGATACAGCAGCTCCACCCGCTCGCTTTTTCCCTTGGGGAGAGGGGTGGCGTCAACCTCCGCAGCAGGGCGTGTGACGAAGCGCTCAAAGATCTCGTTTGTATGCATTGCTCTATCCTCCGCCCCATTGATTTGTATGCAAATGAGAAAATAGTCAAGTAAATTTGAGCGCCCAATTTGCAGAGGCCCGTGTCGGGGGAGAACGCGCGAGAGAGGGTGGGGCGTCTAAATTTTTGGCGATCGCAGTAAAATTATGGCGATTTGCGGGAATATTTTGCAAGCTTTCCCCTGGAGCTGGCTGTGCTCTGGGCGGGTGTTGGGGATTTTTGTTGACGAGCGTCTCTTCTGTTTTGTATGCAAATGAGAGTCCAATGGAGGGAAACCATGATTCTCAATAAACTCCGCAGTGCAACGGCCGCTTTCGCAATTCTTGCGGCCGGCCTGGCCAGCACGGCCATGGCTGAAAAATGGGACATGCCGACCGCATATCCTGACAACAGCTACATGACCGAGAACTTGCGCGACTTTGCCGATGCGGTGCGTATCGCGACAGGTGGTGAGATCGACATCGTCATCCATCCGTCGGGCTCGCTGTTTCCCGGCAATGAGATCAAACGCGCCGTGCAGACCGGTCAGGTGCAGATCGGTGAGCGCATCATTTCAGCCCATGCCAATGAAAACGCAGTATTTGGCGTCGACTCGGTGCCGTTCCTTGCGCCATCGTTTGAGGACAGCGTGACCCTATGGGACGCTTCACGTCCGGTGCTGAGCGAAATTCTGGCTGAGCAGAATCTGGTTGTCCTGTTCTCGGTTCCCTGGCCCGCGCAAGGCCTGTATTCCAAAAAAGAGCTGACTTCGATCGATGATCTGAAGGGCATGAAGGTGCGCGGCTACAATGCCGGGATCCTGCACATGGCCGAATTGGCCGGGGCGCAGGGTGTTCAGGTTGAATATGCCGAACTGACCCAGGCATTATCGACCGGCGTGGCCGATGCCACGGTTGGCTCGGGCTCTTCCGGTGTCGAAAAGAAGTTGTGGGAAGTTCTCAAGTATTACTACGAGCTGAACATGTGGCTGCCGCGCAATCTGGTGGTGGTGAACAAGGATGTCTGGGATGGCCGCCGAGCACCGCAGAGCGTTGATCGCGCGTTGGCCGAGTTTGACAGATCTGCCTTTCGAGCACAGCTGGGGCGGGGCCATGGCCTTTACCACCAACAACGGCGCGGTGTTCGGGGAATATGACACCAACCTGTTTGCCATCCTGACAAACGACGTGTCCCCGATGACCCGAGGAGAGGCGACCGGCGCGCTTTTGGCGGAGTATATGCAAGGCGGGCAAAGCGATCTCTTGAACCTGCAGCTGTCGATCCCCGATCCGAAGCGACTGCCTCCGCGACCGTTTCTGGATGTGGGAATCCGATTGCGCAGGGAACTCAAGAATCTGAAGGCGCGTCAGGAGTTTTAGCTCCGGCGTACATGATCCTCCCCCACCGAGAGATCGCTGCCTCACTTGGCTATGCCCTAACCCGCAGCGTTTCGCGCCGCTTCATAGCCGTTAGTGGTGTCGGCCCAAGCGCATTCAGGCGGGAAGATCAGACAGATTTAAAGTGGTTTCGCGCTACAACTTCAAGGCGGCTTCAGCAACCTGGCAATGCCCGAAAGGAAGTTCCGTGTCGGTTGCGATGTCCGGAACAGCAATTGCCCGAGCGAAATGCGTGCAACGCAGTAAGACGGGATCGCCCTCTTGGCATGTACGGTATTCTGTCCATATCTATGTGGAAACGCAGGAGATGTACATGGACGTAGTAACTTATACCGATGCACGTGCATCGCTCAAAGACGTGATGGACCGTGTCATACACGATCGTATTGAAGTCGTTGTGACCCGCAAGAAACGTGAAGCTGTCGTGATGATCTCGCTCGACGAATACAACGCCATACAGGAAACGCTGCATTTGCAAAAGAGTCCCGAGAACGTGCGGCGTCTTCAGTCTGCGATCGCGCAATTGAATGCAGGCAAGGGCATCGAGCGTGACATTGAGTTGTGAGGCTCATCTTCTCCGATCAGGCTTGGGAGGATTGCCTCTGGTGGCAATCCTCGGGCAACGAAAAGGGTTTGCAACGGGTCAATGAACTTATCAAAGGAACGCAGCGGATTCCCTTCAAAGGGATTGTCAAACCTGAGCCACTGAAGGGCGATCTCAGCGGCTGGTGGTCTCGGCGCATAACAAGTGAACACCGTTTCGTCTACCGAGTGAGCGGCACAGGCGATGGTCAAAGCTTAGAAATCGCCCAACTTCGATATCACTATTGATCGCCGTACGCGCATGCCAACTTTCACATAAGATAGACACTCGAAGTCCTGGCGGTGCAGTTGAATTTCTGGGGTGTATCCCCTTGACATACGGTAGTCGAAAGGCTGCCTATAGTGCATGAAACAGACAAACGTCCGCCAATTCTTCGCACAGTTCCCCACAGATGAAGCCTGCCTTGAGCATCTGTTCAACGTCCGCTTCGGTCAGGGTCACGAATGCCCAAAGTGTGAACGCTCCGCGAAATGGTATCGCTTGCAGTCTGAACAAGCGTTCTCCTGCCAGTGGTGCGGGCACCATATCCACCCGCAAGTCGGCAGTATCTTTGAAAAGAGCCGCACGCCGCTGCAACTCTGGTTCTATGCGATCTTCCTGTTCACTACGTCCAAGCACGGTGTCAGCGGCAAGGAATTGCAGCGCCAGCTTGGCGTGACGTACAAGACCGCGTGGCGCATGGCGGCGCTTATCCGCGAACACATGGCCGCTGTAGACGGTGAAGGACCGATTGGCGGCGAAGGCAAGGTCGTAGAGGTTGACGAGACGTTTTGTGGCGGTGTCACAAAGGGCATGGACTGGCGTGAACGCAAAGCCGTTGTCATGGGGATGGTAGAGCGCGGCGGTGACGCGATGCTAAAGGTCGTGCCAGATCAGACCCGGTGGTCACTGATTCCAGAAATCGTAGAGAACGTGAAACCCGGTTCAGAGGTCCACACAGATGAGCACAAGGCTTATCAGAAGGCGCTGCCGGTTACTGACTACACCCCTGTCAACGCCGTTTGAATTTTCCCCAAAAGTGCCGAAGTAAAGTTCTCCACTTGCACGGGTCCGGCGATCAGCCGGTTTCAGTGATCAGCAGCTCCGTTCTTGGCTTTCGGCGGGCGTCCACGGCGTTTCGGCGGTGGCGGCGGCGCGATCGGGGCGTTGGCGCGGACGTGCTCGGGGATGAGGTCGGTAGTAAGCGTAGGCTGATCACCCATCGTTTGACGGCTTGACTGCGTTTGGACGGTCGTCAGAGGTCAGTCTATCAGCTGTGCGTCTTTCGTGCGTTTGATCGTGTCCAAGACGCTTGTGAGTGTACCGATTGCGCCGAAAGTTTCGTGCTTTGTCATGTTTTCATTGCGCTCGAATACGTCCATGCCTTGGGTCAGGAGCGCCATGATTTGTGCTTCACCGATGGCATTCATGCGCATTGCTTCGACGATGATGGTGTGAACGGCGGAGCAATACTCGGCCACGGTAGCGACGGCATAGTGTTGTCGCGGGCGGCGTAAAAGTCGTCCACTTTTGCCCTTTCGGATTTCGGGAGGGCTTGGGGATATACACCGTGGACTTGTATTTGAAGGTGCGTCACGCTCATTTCCAGGATGGATTGAGCGGGCGTCAGATTGCCCGGGATTTTGGGATCAGCCGGGACAGTGTTGCGAAGATGTTGGCCTATTCGGAACCGCCGGGATATCGGCGGACAGCGCCGATCAGGCGCCCGAAGCTGGATGCGTTCACCAGCCAGATGGACCAATGGCTTGCTGAAGACAGGAGCCGCCCTCGCAAGCAGCGTCACACCGCCAAGCGTATTTTCGAGCGGTTGCGGGACGAGTGCGGTTTTGATGGCAGCTACACCATCGTCAAGGATTACGTTCGAGACCGGAAGCGGACCGGCAAGGAGATGTTCGTGCCGCTGAGCCATCCGCCCGGTCATGCACAGGCCGATTTTGGTGAAGCGCTTGTCGTGATCGGCGGCGTCGAGCAGAAGGCACACTTCTTTGCCCTCGATCTGCCGCACAGCGACGCGTGCTACATCCGGGCCTATCCTGCGGCCAATACCGAGGCGTGGCTTGACGGCCATGTCCATGCCTTTGCGTTCTTCGGCGCGGTTCCCCAGTCGGTTCTTTATGACAATGACCGCTGCCTGGTTGCCCGGATTCTGCCGGATGGCTCCCGGCAAAGAACCCAGCGGTTCAGCGCGATGTTGTCGCATTACGTGATCCGGGACCGCTATGGCCGTCCCGGCAAGGGCAATGACAAAGGGGCCGTGGAGGGGCTGGTCGGCTACGGACGTCGCAACTTCATGGTGCCGATCCCGTCCTTTCCGGACTGGCACGCGTTCAACGCTCACCTGGAAGAGCAGTGCCGCAAGCGCCAGGGTGATGTTCTGCGTGGCCACAAGGTCAGCATCGGGGAACGGCTGAAGGCCGATCTCGCGGCGATGCGGGATTTGCCCGGCACCCCCTTTGAGGCCTGTGAGTTGCAAAGTGGCCAGGTCACATCGACATCGGTGGTGCGTTATCGCGGCAATGATTACTCGGTGCCGGTTGCCTACGGCCACCGTGCGGTCTGGATCAAGGGCTTCGTGACCCGGGTTGTCATCGGCTGCGGCGCCGAGGTGATCGCTGAGCATTCGCGCTCCTATGACACCGGCGACATGGTGTTTGATCCACTGCATTACCTGGCGCTGATCGAACGCAAGATCATGTCCTTCGATCAGGCCGCGCCTCTGCAGGGCTGGGAGTTGCCCGAAGCGTTCAAAACCCTGCGCCGACTGCTGGAAGCCCGGCAGGGAAAGGCCGGCAAGCGCGAGTATGTGCAGGTCCTGCGCCTTCTGGAGCGCTTCGAGATTGACGTGCTGCATCTTGCCGTCAAAGATGCCCTGCGAATGGGAGCGGTCAGCTTCGATGCAATCAAGCACCTGATCTTGTGCAGGGTCGAGCAAAGGCCTCCGAGGCTGGATCTGGATGTCTATCCCTTCCTGCCCAGAACCAACATCACCACCACCTCCGCCGCATCCTACATGAGCCTGCTGGCAGGAGGTGGGGCATGACGGATGCACCCGAACTGCTGCTGGCCCACCATCTCAAAACGCTTCGGCTGCCCACGTTCCTGCGTGAACATGACAAGCAGGCCCGTATCTGCGCCGCTGAAGGCGTAGATCACGTGCGTTACCTGGCCCGGCTGACCGAGCTGGAACTGATCGACCGGGAACGGCGCATGGTGGAACGCCGGATCAAGGCCGCAAAGTTCCCGACCATCAAAAGCCTGGACAGCTTCGACTTCAAGGCGATCCCGTCGCTCAACAAGATGATGGTGCTGGAGCTGGCGCGCTGCGAATGGATCGAACGCAAGGAGAATGTGATCGCGCTCGGTCCCTCCGGCACCGGCAAGACCCATGTCGCCCTCGGGCTGGGACTGGCTGCCTGCCAGAAAGGATTGCCTGTCGCCTTCGTGACCGCCGCAGCCCTCGTGCACGAGATGATGGAGGCCCGCGACGAAAAACGCCTCCTGCAACTCCAGCGCAAACTCGCCAAGGTCAAACTGCTGATCATCGACGAGCTGGGATTCGTCCCCTTGAGCAAAACCGGCGCCGAGCTTCTGTTCGAGCTGATCTCACAGCGCTACGAGCGAGGGTCGACCCTGATCACAAGCAACCTGCCCTTCGAGGAGTGGACCGAAACCTTCGGCACCGAACGCCTGACCGGCGCGCTGCTGGACCGGCTGACACACCACGTCAACATCCTCGAGATGAACGGCGAAAGCTACCGCCTCAATCAAAGCCGCGCCCGCCTCGCCGCCGCTAACAAATGAACCTCACAGAATTGGCCTGACGGCCAATGCGCCTTGGACCGGGCTTGCTATATGAGGGCCGCACGCTCCAAGGCGCTCGCCCCAAACTGGCCGACTTTTGCTCCGCCACAATGGCCGAATTTTACTCCGCCGTTGACA
>NZ_JBNAFZ010000015.1:0-84032 GCF_049800935.1 Microbulbifer sp. S227A
AGCGTCGGCAACAGGGTTGTTGCCGACGCAGCGTACAGGGACTTATTCACAGCGGTTCCGAAACCCTAAGTCCGATGCTTCACCGCCACAGAACCGGATAAAAACACCCCGGGGCCTAGAGCTACAGGAAGTTATACAAATGATCGTAATCCCAGCCATTGATCTGAAAGACGGCCAGTGCGTGCGCCTGCGCCAGGGTGAAATGGAAGACGCGACCGTCTTCTCCGACGACCCGGTTGCCACCGCCGAACACTGGCTCGGCCAGGGTGCCAAACGCCTGCATATCGTCGACCTCAATGGTGCCTTCGCCGGCAACCCCGTGAACGGCGACGCCGTCAACGCCATCGCCCGCCAGTTCCCGCAATTTCCTATCCAGATCGGTGGCGGCATCCGCGACCTCAAAACCATCGAATGGTATCTGGAGGCCGGCGTCAGCTGGACCATCATCGGCACCGCCGCCGTAAAGAACCCCAAGCTGGTGAAAGAAGCCTGCCGCGAGTTTGAAGGTCACATCATCGTCGGCCTCGACGCCAAAGACGGCCTCGTCGCCACCGAAGGTTGGGCCGAAGTTTCCGACGTGCAGGCCACCGAACTGGCCAAACAGTTCCAGGACTGTGGTGTCAGCGCCATCGTCTACACCGATATCGCCCGCGACGGCATGATGCAGGGAGTGAACCTCGAATCCACCATGGATCTCGCCCGCGCCGTACAGATCCCCATCATCGCCTCCGGCGGTGTCAGCTGCATCGAAGACATCGAACAGCTGCTGAAAGCCGGCGACGACAAAACCGAAATCTTCGGCGCCATTACCGGGCGGGCCATCTACGAAGACAAGCTCGACCTGCGCAAAGCACAGGAACTGTGCGACAACTGGACCAAATAACTTACCGGGAACCGACCATGGGCCTCGCCAAACGCATTATTCCCTGTCTCGACGTTGACGCCGGTCGCGTCGTCAAAGGCGTTAACTTTGTCGACATCCGCGATGCCGGTGACCCGGTAGAAGTCGCTCGTCGCTACAACGAAGCCGGTGCCGACGAAGTCACCTTCCTCGACATCACCGCCACCCACGAAGGCCGCGACACCACCCTGCACACCGTAGAAAAAATGGCGTCAGAAGTGTTTATCCCGCTGACCGTTGGTGGTGGCGTGCGCGAGCTACAGGACATCCGCAACCTGTTGAACGCCGGTGCGGATAAAACCGCGATCAACTCCGCCGCCGTATTCAATCCGGATTTCGTGCGCGAAGCCGCCGACCGCTTCGGCAGCCAGTGTATCGTCGTCGCGATTGATGCCAAGCAGGTGGGTAATGACAAGGAGCCCAAATGGGAAATCTTTACCCACGGCGGACGCAAGCCCACCGGTATCGACGCGGTGGAGTGGGCGAAGAAAATGGATAGCTACGGCGCCGGCGAAATCCTGCTGACCAGCATGGACAGAGACGGTACCAAAAATGGCTTTGATCTGGCGCTGACCCGCGCGATTTCCGATGCGGTATCGGTACCGGTGATTGCTTCCGGCGGTGTGGGTAATCTGCAGCACCTGGCCGACGGTGTATTGAAGGGCGGGGCCGACGCGGTCCTCGCGGCGAGCATCTTCCACTTCGGTGAATACACCGTGGGTGAAGCCAAGGCCTTTATGCAGGACGCGGGAATTGAAATGCGACTGTAGGTGCTCTATCTAAATGTTTCGCCCTTCTAGCCCGCCGTTCCTGCGGGCTTCTTAATTCTCAAAAGTCACATTGCTCATTTTTGTTCCCAAGAATGTGAATTCGTGTGTAATTGCCTGTAATTGACTTGGTTTTGTCAGCACGTTATACGTGATCCCTCATCTCTTTCTCGAAAAAGGCCCAGCGGCACCCGGGTCTGGATATGATCCAGGAGTTCGCTATGTCCGCTATTCCATCACCGGTTTCCGACGGTAGCCGAAATAAAAGGTTGGATGTTCTACGAGGTGTTGCAGTTCTTGGCATACTCGCGATGAATATTTGTGCTTTTGCGCATCCCTCCGGTTACTACGGTAACCCTATTTTCTATGGGGAGACCGAACGGACGCCCCGACTCACTTAGTCTATTTTCATGCCCTTGTTTTCGCGATCTGGGGGGCAGTTGGTATGGAGTCCTATATGGTTGGGATATTTCCGCTTCGGACCGTTCGAGTGGCTGTGGCGGTCTCTGATTTACTGGAAAATTCAGCCTATTCAGAAGAGTGGTAAAGAAACAACGACAACAGCTATTGCCTAAGAATAGGGGGAGCGTTATGAACAGAAGGGCCTTTAATAAAAACATGGGACTGATGCTCGGAGCTGCCGCGCTCGGTGGCTTTCAGTGGTCTTGCGGAAAAAAAGTAGAGCGTCAAATTTCCGTATTTGATGGTGCCGGATTTCCGCACCCCCCTGAACCGGAATTCAGGGTCCAGCTCACTGATCGGGTGATTTCCGATCTGCATTCGGCAGGGTACCGAATGTTGCAGTCGACAGTTGGTACTGTAGGTGCAGGGGAAGATCTATTTAAACGCTCTATGGCCGATATTGAGCGAATTCATGGGGAGGTCGCCGCGTTTCCTGACACAGTTCAGATTGTGCAATCAGCAGCAGATCTGGAAACAGTGTACCAGTCCGAAAAGGTTGGGTTGATTATGGGTTTTCAAGATACCCGGCAGCTTGAAAAGCGTGTGGAGAATATCGATCGTTTCTATGAGGTTGGCGTACGTTGTATCCAGCTTACATATAACCTTGATAACCATGCAGGTAGTGGTTGCCTCTCTGACGTGGATGGAGGATTAAAACCTTTTGGCTATGAAGTAATAGAGCGGATGCGGGATAGGGGGATCCTTCTGGATTTGAGTCACGCTTCTCGCAAAACTACTCGAGACTCATTGCAAAATGCGGACTACCCGGTGGCTATTACGCACTCCGGTTGCGATGCCGTGTTTTCACATCCACGCAATAATCCGGATGATACTCTGAAGATGCTGGCGGACCGCGGTGGCGTGATTGGGATTTATTTTATGCCATTCCTGTGTGCCAAGGGCACTGCGCGTTCAGAAGATCTTATCGCCCATATTGAGCACGCTATAAACGTTTGTGGTGAAGAGGGTGTTGGTATTGGTACCGATAATGCAACACACACTGCTCCATACTCAGAGGAAGACTTGCGGATGTGGAATGAGGAGTTAAAGAAGAGAAAGGAGGCAGGGATTTCTGCCCCGCGGGAAGAGGCGGATTCCTTTCTGTATATTGAAGACCTCTATACTCCGCGACGCTTCTACGATCTCGCAGATTTATTGTCCCGCCGCGGCCACAGTGAGTCGAGAATAGAGAAGATCCTTGGTGGTAACTTCCGCCGGCTTTTTTCCGAAGTTATTTGAACTTCAGAGTATATGGCGATTTCAGTCGCGAAACTGTTTTCGCCAGCGCAGCGCACGCAGGCTGCCGAACGGGCGTACGTTGCCCGTATAGTCCTGCGCCGGATTCAGAAATTCATCCAGCGCCTTTTCTGCTTCTTCTCTACAGCGAAAAGGCCCAAAGGCCTTGCCGCCACGCACATTGAAATACCAATCGTCACCGAGTTTGTAAAAACGGTCTGAACGTACGGGAATGGTGGTGCCCTGTTCGCCACTACGATACTGCATGACTACCTCGTTACTGCTTTGCGGCTTGGAAGGCACAGGTTCAGCACAAGTCCGCAACGGACGTCCACTGGCAGAGCCATCCAAAATAGAAAACCGGCGTTCCTGAAATAAGTTTAGCTACTGGGTAGCCGCATCAAATCGCAGGGGCGCCGGTTTAATTTTCAGGGCCGTTGTTTGGCAGAACTTTTCAGGTATCTACAGTTCTCTCGGGCGTTTTCCTCAAGTGTTTTCTTGGGAACCGCACTACAGGTCTTCCGGGTTAACCCGTGCAACCTTGTCCTTGGGCTCCGGCTCAGCAGTGGCCCGGTCCGCATCGCGGTTGACTGGCGCGCGGCGCACATACAGGTTCAGGCCCTTGAGTACATTCAGTGCTTCAAATACCTGGTTGTCACGGCTGTACCAGTCTTCTTTCTCGGCCTTGGCCCGCTTGCGGTCCTGTGAACCGCTTTCCTTGCCGCCATTGCCGTTGCCCAGATGGCCCGCCAGGTCCGCTTCGGTGGAGCGTGAGCGCCCTTCCATACGCGTGATCTGCACGCGCTCCACGGTAATGTCCGGCTTGATGCCCTGGGCCTGGATAGAGCGGCCTTTGGGCGTGAAATAAAGTGCCGTGGTGAGTTTGATGGCACGGTCATCATTGATCGGAATCACCGTTTGTACCGAGCCTTTGCCAAAGCTGTCGGTACCCATAACCACCGCGCGTCGGTGATCCTGCAGTGCACCGGCAACAATCTCTGCGGCGGAGGCGGAACCGTCGTTGATCAGGACTACTAACGGTGCGCCCTTGGTCACATCGCCTGGGCTGGCGGAGTAACGCAGGTTGGAGGCGTCGTTGCGGCCCTCGGTATAGACCACTAGACCCTCTTCCAGAAACGCATCCACCACCTCGACGGAAGACTGCAACACGCCGCCGGGATTATTGCGCAGGTCGAGTATCAAACCTTTCAGTTCGCCCTCGTTTTTCAGTTTTTTCATCGCGCGCATCAGGTCGCCACCGGTATCCAGCTGGAACTGACTGATGCGCAGATAACCGTAGCCATCTTCCAGCATCTCACCGCGTACACTGTACACACGCACCTTGTCGCGCTTGAGCGTCACGTCGAATGGCTGCTTGTGCCCCTTGCGGCCGATGGTCAGGGTCACGGAAGAGCCCACCGGGCCGCGCATCTGTTCCACTGCATCGTCAAGGCTCACACCGCGCATGGATTTACCCGCGAGGCGCAGGATCACATCCCCGGCGCGCAATCCGGCGCGTTCCGCGGGCGTGTCGTCCATGGGGGTAATGATGGTGATGTATTCGTCTTCCACACCCACCTCGATACCAAGCCCGGCGAACTCGCCGGTGGTGTTGGCCTGCAAGTCGGTAAACGAGCGGCTGTCCAGGTAGGAAGAGTGTGGGTCCAGCCCCTGCAGCATGCCCTTGATGGCAAACTCCAGCAGGGTGCTGTCGTCGACTTCTTTGACATAGCCGCGGCGAATCTGCTCGAACACCTTGGCAAAGCTGCGCAGGTCTTCCAGTGGCAGGCGGGATTCTGCCTCCAGCGATACGCGTTCTTCGGGGTCGCCCTGGCTGAGTCCCATCAGCGGCAGTGCGGTGAGTGCTGCCACGCCGAGAAGGCTGGTCAGCATTTTGGGGGTGAACATAATCTGCACGTCCTTGGCATTTATCGTTACTGTCTAAATCGCGGCTACTACCCGTGGTGTTCCACTTGAAATTGTAGACCCGGGGCCAACGCGGGGTTTTCAACTTGGCGGCGATTCGAACTGGGGTGCGTGCGGCGGGATAAAAATGCAGAGGAAAATATGCTAGAGGAGGGGGCGGCGGACGGCGCAGTGACAGGGGTGCCGGAGGTTATCCCCGACACCACGCGGTAGGGTCCTGGGGTTTGCCGTTGCGGCGAATTTCGAAGTAGAGACCGGACTGGCTGGCGCCACCGGTGTTGCCCACCTTGGCAATGGTGTCACCGCGCTCTACCCACTCGCCCACCGCACGGGTCAGTGACTGGTTCTGGCCGTACAGGCTCATATAACCGTCGCCGTGGTCGAGGATGATCAGCATGCCCTGGCCGCGCAGGTAATCGGAAAACACCACGCGCCCGCGGTGAATGGCGCGCACCGGGTTGCCCTCGTTGGCGCGCAGGGTGACCCCGGTCCAGGTGATGCCGTTGGCGCGGCGCTGGCCGAAGGCGTTGGCGCGGCGGCCTTTCGCCGGCCACTGCATACGCCCGCGCTGTTTGGCGAAGGGGGTCTCGTCGCTGGGGTTGATCAGGGTGGCAATGGCGCGGCCCACTTCGTCCACCAGGCGCTGCAGACGACTGCGGTCGCTGTGCAGCTGGTCGAGTTCACCCCCCTTGCTGGCCAGTTGCCTGGCGAGTTTATCCAGGGTGCGCTGGCGCTTGGTTTGTGCACTCACCAGCGCGCGGCGTTTGTCTTCCAGCTGGTCGCGTTCACGGGCGAGGGTATTGCGTTCCCGTTCGATGCCGGTGCTGACGGTAGAGAGTTGGTCGAGGGTGCTGACGTAGTCGTCGATCACGCGGCTGCGTTGTTGGAGGAAGTAGTCGTGGTAGCGGAGTTGGCGGGCGATGTGCTGGGGGTCTTGCTGGTTGAGGAGCAGTTTGACCTGCTCCTGGCGACCGAGTCGGTAAGCGGCGGCGACTTCCTGCTCGACCCGCCGCTGCATACTTCGGCGGGATTCCTCGAGCTGTTTTTCTTCCTGTTTCAATTCCTGCAGTTTTTCACCGCGGCTTTGCATGTCGGACTTGATCTTGTCGATGCGCTGCAGCAGTTCCGAGATGTCTTTCTCGTTGGCTTCCAGGTCCCTGAGCAACTGGTCGCGGTCGCTCTTTACCTGGTTGAGTTCCTTTTGCAGGGTTTCGATACGCTGCTTGATTTCCGCCAGCCGCGCCTGCTGCTCTTCGTCACTGGCCTGCGCAAAGCAGGTGGGCACCAGTGCGAACGATAACAGTGCGGCGAAGATAATCCGGGGAAATTTCATCGTCTCTGCTTTTCTCGCATTTGGGAGTGCCCGCGCGGCGGGCATCCTCGATTAATTAACTTTGATCAGCGGCTCGCCGTTCATTTCTGCTGGCTGCGACAGGCCCATCAGCGCCAGCATGGTCGGTGCCACATCCGCCAGGCTGCCACCATCGCGCATGGTGACGTCGCGCTCGCCCACGTACACAAACGGTACCGGCAGGGTGGAGTGCTGGGTGCTGACCTGGCCGGAGCCCGCGTCAAACATCTCTTCCACATTGCCGTGGTCGGCGGTAATCAGCACTTCGCCGCCGGCAGCCAGCGCCGCCTGGATCACGCGGTCCACGCAGCCGTCCAGTGCTTCTACCGCCTGTACCGCAGCGTCGAATACACCGGTGTGGCCCACCATGTCGCCATTGGCGTAGTTGCACACGATGGCATCGAACTTGCCGCTCTCGATCGCGGATACCAGGTTGTCGGTGACTTCCGGTGCGCTCATTTCTGGCTGCAGGTCGTAGGTGGCGACATCTGGGGATTTAATCAGGATACGCTCTTCGCCATTGTAGGGCTCTTCGCGGCCGCCGCTAAAGAAGAAGGTCACATGTGCGTACTTTTCTGTCTCGGCAATGCGCAATTGGGTCTTGTTCTGGCTCTGCAGGTACTCACCGAAGGTGTTGACCAGGTTCTCCGGCGGGAAGGCGCAGGCGGCATCAATGGAACTGGCGTATTCGGTGGTCATCACGAAGTCGGCCAGTTGCGGTGTGGCGGCGCGCTCGAAGCCGTCAAAGTCCGCTTCGGTAAAGGCGCGGGTCAGCTGGCGCGCGCGGTCCGGGCGGAAGTTCATAAAGATCAGGGCGTCGCCATCGTTCAGCGGCGCGGGTTCACCGATCAGGGTCGGCGCAACAAATTCGTCGTTTTCATCGCGCGCATAGGCGGCTTCCAAGCCGGCCAGTGCAGATTCCGCCTGGTATTCCGCCTTGCCCTGGGTGATCAGGTCGTATACCGGCTGCACGCGCTCCCAGCGGTTGTCACGGTCCATGGCGAAGTAGCGGCCGGCGATACTGGCGATGCGCGCGGTGCCCAGTGCGTCGCACACCTGGGTCAGGCGTGCCAGCGGGGTTTCAGCGCTGCGCGGCGGGGTGTCGCGGCCATCGGTAAATGCGTGGATATACACCGCCTTGGCGCCGCGCTGGGCGGCCAGGGTGGCCATGGCGACAATGTGGTCGTCGTGGCTGTGCACACCGCCTTCGGAGGCCAGGCCCATAATGTGGACCGCGCCTTTGCTGGCGATGGCCTTGTCTACCGCGGCGGTGTAGGCCGGGTTCTTGAAGAAGTCACCGTCCTGGATCGCCTTGTTGATGCGGGTGAAGTTCTGGTACACCACGCGGCCGGCGCCGAGGGTCATGTGGCCCACTTCCGAGTTGCCCATCTGTCCTTCCGGCAGGCCTACTGCCATGCCCGAGGTGTGGATCAGGGTCTTGGGGCGGCTCGCCCAGATGTCGTCCCATACCGGACTCTTGGCCGCGGCAATGGCGTTGTGTTCGCTGTGCTCGCTGTGGCCGAAACCGTCCAGAATCAGCAGTACCAGGGGACGTTTGGGCGAAGTCTCGGAGGCCATGGGTTCGGAATTCCTGTATTGGGTTGTCTGGGGGTCAAACGAAAAATTTGACTGGGAGATCGTACGGCGTCATTGCCGAAAACCGGTCGCTAAGCGGATGCACGGCCCGGGCCAAGCCGGAGGTGCACAACAGCAGGTGGCGGATTTTACCCTGTTGTGCGGCTCAGGTCAGTAATTGCTCAGTACTAGCGGGTCATTTTCCCATTGCGCGCCGGGGCAGCAGGTCCCAATTGGCGGAATAAGAAATCGCCGTCATCGTGTATACTGCGCCACCTCTCGATTGAGAGTCTGAGAGTGTCGCGAAGTGATGACTGCCCAGCAGTTTTATCCTCGGCGACGCTAAACTGGTGGACTGCCTGGTCTGTGGTGCCACCGTATCAAAACAACGAATTGTGAATATTTGGGGGCGAAGTGGACTTTTTCGTCTTTATCAGCGAGCAATGGCTGCTGGTGAGTCTGTTGGTGGCGCTGATTTATGCGCTGGCTATCACCGAACGTATCAAAGCGGGTAAGCCCGCGTCGGCCCACGAGGCCACCCAGCTGATCAATAGCGATGGGGCCAAGGTGATCGACCTGCGCGACCGCGCCGACTTCTCTGCCGGGCACATTGTGGATGCCATTCACATCCCCCACAGCGAGATCGAGAAGCGCATTGGTGAGCTGGCACCTTATAAAGAAAAGACCCTGATTCTGGCGGACAAGATTGGCCAGCACGCAGGCCCGGTTGGCCGTCAGCTGAAAAAGGCGGGCTACACCGTGCGCCGTCTGGAAGGTGGTATGTCCGAATGGACAAACCAAAAGCTGCCGCTGGTGAAAGGCTGAGCCGGCAGTCATTGGATTAAGTGACGCAAAGAGGTTTTCCGGTCGTGAAAGACGTTGTTATCTACACCACCCGTTACTGCCCCTTCTGCATCCGCGCCAAGTACCTCCTGGACAACAAGAATGTCCCTTATAAGGAGATCTCCGTGGATGGCGACCGCGCAGCGCGCGCGGAGATGACCGCCAAGGCCGGGCGCCATACGGTGCCACAGATCTGGATCGGCGACCATCATGTGGGCGGTTGCGATGAGCTGATGGCCATTGAGCGCAGCGGCCAGCTGGATACCCTGCTGCGCTAAGACGCGCCGCCAGGCAAAGAAATTTGAAAAAGTGCCTTGAAAGGGGTTTTCGAGGCCCCCATAAGTAAGACTCATACAGGGAGTCTTCTTTCAGGGAAGGCATTTAACCAACATTATTGAGTGAACAGGCTACTAACATGGCTGAAGAACAAAACGGCGCTGCGGTAAACGGCGAAGAACAACAAGTACAATTCGCGATGCAGCGCATCTACCTGAAAGACCTGTCCTTTGAAACCCCGATGGGTGCAGAGATTTTCAAGAAGCAGTGGCAGCCCCAGGTGAACCAGGAGCTGAACACCAAAACCGCCAAAATCGACGAAGATCTGTATGAAGTGGCGCTGACCCTGACCATCACCGTCAAGGTTGAAGACGAAACCGCTTTCCTGGTGGAAGTGCAGCAGGCCGGTCTGTTCGGCATCAAGGGCCTGGAAGGTCAGCAGCTGGCACAGGCGCTGAACACTGCGTGCCCGAACATCCTGTTCCCATACGCACGTGAGGTGATCGACAACGTAGTAACCAAGGGCTCCTTCCCTGCCCTGATGCTGCCGCCGATCAACTTCGACGCCCTGTTCGCCGCCGCTCTGCAGCAGGCGCAGCAGCAAGCTGCCGAACAAGGTGGTGAGAAAACCGACGCCTAAGCGACGGCAACTCGGAAAAAGGCTCCTTCGGGAGCCTTTTTTGTATCTGTAAGGAAGTCATGTCTATGCAGTGGGACTACCCCAACCCCTATATCCACCGCGTGCAGGTGGCGCCGGAGCACGTGGACGGCCTGCACCACGCCAACAACGCGGAATACTTGCGCTGGTGTGAACAGGCCGGCTGGTCACACAGTGTCGAACTGGGCCTGGATGTCACAAATTACCAATCCCTCGACCGGGGCATGGCCATTCGTCACGCGGAGTACGACTATATACTGGCGTCGAGAGAGGGCGATGAGCTGCTGATCGGCACCTGGCTGACCAAGGTCGATGGCCGCCTGAATATGACGCGCAAGTTTCAGATATATCGCGCCAGTGACCAGGCGCTGATTCTGCGCGGGGTGTGGCAGCTGGTGTGTATCGAACTCTCCAGCGGCAAGCCCAAGCGTATGCCGCAAACCTTCAAAGATATCTATTGCCCGGCAGTGGTGGCGGAGACCTCACACGACTAGGCCGATAGCGGAAATACCAGAAACTACCCAGGGAGCGCCTGTATGAGCGAAGACATCACTCTCACCAAGAACACGGGCGCCCTGCAGGGCAAGACGATCTTTATTACCGGTGCCAGCCGCGGCATCGGCCGCGCCATTGCGCTGAAGTGCGCCGCCGATGGTGCCAATATCGCGATTGCCGCCAAATCCGCCGAACCCCATCCGAAACTCCCTGGCACCATCTTCTCCGTGGCCGAGGAAGTGGAGGCCGCCGGCGGCAAGGCCCTGCCGATGCAGGTGGATGTGCGGGAAGAAGACCAGGTGGCGGAAGCCCTGCAGAAGACCGCAGATACCTTTGGTGGCATTGATGGGGTGATCAACAACGCCGGCGCCATCAACCTCACCAGTGTGGAGGCAACCCCGCCCAAGCGCTACGACCTGATGATGGATATCAATGCCCGCGGCGTATACCTGACCGCCCATCTGGCCATGCCCTACCTGAAACAGTCTGCCAGCGGCCATATCCTCAGCCTATCGCCGCCGATCAATCTCGAACCCCGCTGGCTCGGCCCCTTTGCGCCTTACGCCCTGTCCAAATATGGCATGACCATCCTCAGTATGGGGCTGGCGGAAGAATTGCGTGAATCCAATATCAGCGTCGCCACCCTGTGGCCTCAGACCATTGTTGCTACCGCGGCAATTGAATTTGCCGTGGGCAGTCGCGAGATGTTCGATCAGAGCCGCAAACCCGGGGTAATGGCGGATGCGGCCTACGAGATATTGAGCACCAGCGACAAGTCCCTGAGCGGAGCCCAGTTGATCGACGAGACCCTGCTGCGCGCACGGGGGGTAGACGATTTCAGCCAGTATGCGCACAATCCCGCCAAGGCCGGCGAGTTGATGGTGGATCTGTTCCTCGATCCCTGACACCTGCGGGCCAAAGCAGTGGTTATTTGGGGGTAGTTGTGGGTAAGAGTGACCAGGACGATTTTCGCGGCGCCATGGGTGCGCTCGGTGACGTAAAGCCGCTGCCCCCCAAGCAGCGCCAAAGCGCGTTGAAAAAAGACACCAAGGACCCGCTCAACCTGCGCGCGCGCCGCGAGGCGGCGACCGCGCAAACCCATCGAGAGTTGAACCCTCTCGGTGGTGAGTTTGTGGAACCGGTGGAGCCGTTCGACCCCATCGAGTTCAAACGCGACGGTGTGCAGAACGGGGTTTACCGCAACCTGCGCCTGGGCAAATACACCGTGGATGCGCGCCTCGACCTGCACAATCACTCCGTGGAGATGGCGCGCAGTGCGCTGTATCAGTTTGTGCAGGATTGCCTGGAAGCGGATGTGCGCTGTGCGTTGGTTACCCATGGCAAGGGTGAGGGACGCAAGACCCAGGCGGTGCTCAAGAGCTGTGTGAATGCCTGGTTGCCGCAGTTACCGGAAGTGCTGGCATTCCACAGTGCGCAGAAGCAGCACGGCGGCCTTGGCGCTACCTACATTCTGTTGCGCAAGAGCGAGCGCAAGCGCCAACAAAACCTCGAGCAACACCAGCGACGGTCAAAACCGTAATCTGTTTGTCACGTCGGCCCGTTAAAGTATCCCTACAACGAAACATTTTGTGCAATCGTTTGCTCATCTGACTTGTTTTCGTTGTTCTTCTCTCTTTGCATCGCGCCAATAGTCTTATTGGTTCTTTTTACTTCCGAGTTTGGAGGTGCCTCCAGTTGGAGGGCTGGGACTGAACGCCGAATTTGCGCGTTCATCCGCGTCTTGAATGGGCGGCCCCAGTGGCCGCCTTTTTTATTGGGCAGGGGTGGGGAGTTCGCCGGTCTGTTTGAACTCGATACGGGTGCCGTCGTCGCCGCGCAAGGTCAGCATATCGCCATCGACACTGGCGCGGTTGATACGCGATAGCGCTTTCAGAAAATCTCTTTCCAGATCACTGCTGTCGCGTCGGCCAACCATGCGGGAAATCTTCGGTGGCTTGCGCCATTCGATGCGGCCGTCGTCGTCGAGGGAGAACTTGCCCAGGTAGGGATTGGAGCCGGCACTGCCGCGCACAAAGCCAAGTTTGTCACAGGTCAGGTAGGGGCGGTCGCGCACCATTTTTTGCCATAACAGGCGAGATTTCTGCTTTTCACCGTCCACGCTGATACCGTGCAGTATCCACTGGTAATCGCAGATTTCCCCGGGGTGGCTGGGGAGGCTGACCAGAGAGTTGGGGGTGGTGGAACTGCAGCCGCTGGCGAGTAGGGCAATCAGGCATAGTGTGCTGGACGCGCTGAATGTGCGTGCACAAATACTTTGAACCAGAGCAGCGCTACGGCGAGTGAGCCGCTGGGAAAGTATGCCGGAGTACGAGCGGTGCAAGAGGTCCATCAAGTCTGTCCTGTAGCCGTTTGCACCATTTAAACGTAAACCCGTAGAGTCTTCTGTGACCCAGGCGCGTTTCTGTGGCTTGCGCGCTGGCCTCAGTAGTTGGCTTTGACGTATTCGATATACACGTCGCCGGAAGCATCTCGCAGTATCAGGCGGCCACCACTGCTTTTTACGAATGCTTGGCGGGTGCGGGCAAGCGCGCTCAGGTACTGCGCTTCCTGGTCCATCAGCTGCGGTGGGCCCGCCATTTTAGTGGAGGCAAAACTGCCGGTATCCCACAAGACCTGGCCGTTGTCGGTTACGTGCATGGAGCCGCGGTAGGTATTGATACCGCTCTTGCCCATGGCCTCGCCACCGCTGTTACACAGGAAAGTGAACTCAGACGGCCGGTCAACGGGAATTGCCTGGCCGTTGATGCGCAGTAGGCTCAATTCCCATTTTCCGCCACACACATCACCAACGGTGCCCGGCTTCTGGGTGGGGCCTGAGCTGCTTTCACTCATGCTCATACAACCGGCGATAGCGACGGCGATGCCCAACAGCCACACTGGCAGCAATTTGTTCATTGTCTGGGTTCCTTTCTCTGGTCACAGGCCGGGTTGCGGCCGCGCTGCGTCCCTGCAGATAGTTCAAGCTTAGTCAGGCCATCGCCCGGCGAGTGGAATGACGCGACAGCTTGTGGCGGAGAGGTTCACAAAAGCCTGCAGCACTGCGCGTCAGCAGGCGCGTGGTGATCGGTGGTTAGGACTGCTGTCGCACACAGCGCACCACAACCTTCGATTCCAGCTCCTGCTCGAAGCAGCGGAAACGGGTGCCGTTAACGTTGAGCGAGCGGGGCGCTTCGCGAACACGGCGCCGGGGGCGTCGCTCGGAGGAGCGCACGGTAAAGTGCGAGGACTCCAGATGTGGCGGGACGGCGCTACTGAAAGCGCGGTTGACTTGACTTTCCCTGGGCTCGGTCGTGGTACAACCGGCAACAACTCCTGTCGCAATGGCCACCGTCAGCAGAATACTTCTGAATTTCTGCACGCGGATACCTCAATGGCTTGATTCGAGCAGCGGCCTCACTGCCACCACCTTTCTTCAGATTAGAAGAGCTTTCCGCCAAAGTGTGAAATTGCGCGCCAAATTAATTATTTGTACGCCGGTGCAGTCGGGTTCGTAACGGGAAAACGAAGAAAGAGAAACAAAAAAGGGGCCCAGTGGGCCCCAAGGGAAAGTGCAATGAAGATGCACAAAACGTGCGTTGCAAATTCGCGATGACGTCTATGACAAATCTTAGAAGTTGTAGCTACCTGTGAGAGCAACTGTGCGCGGTGCGCCGTAGTAGCCGGTTACCCAGCCAAATGCGTTGTAACCAGCGTTACGGTATTCCACGTCATTCAGGTTTTTGCCCTGCAGTGAAACCTGCCAGTTGCCGTCACCGCTAAAGAAGGTGGCGCCAGCGTCCATCAGGGTTACAGAGCCTTCATCCAGCGCACTCGGTGCTGCGTAGATCTGGATTCCGTCGCGGTAGGATACAGAGCCGTTCAGTACCAGCTCACCACCGGCAACGTCCATGGCGTAGTTCAGCTGACCCAGTGCAGTTTTTTGCGGGCTGTATTGGAAGTTGTCCCAGATGTCGGCGATGTTCTGCCCGGCATTGATTACTTCGATGTAGTCCGCATCGGTATAGCCCAGTACCAGGTTAGAAGTCAGGTTGTCGGTAATGCTGGCGAGCATTTCCAGTTCCAGACCACGAATTTCAGAGCGGCCGGCATTCAGTACGGCACTGGAGAAGCTCTGGGTCGCTTCGGAGAAGGTCTGGACGGTAACCTGCATGTCTTCGTAATCGGTGTGGAAGGCCGCGGCATTCAGACGAATACGATCGTCCAGCAGCTGAGTCTTGATACCGATTTCGTAGGTGTCAGCGATTTCCGGGTCAAATCCGTCTACGGTCTCCGGGTTTACGCTGGCATCGCCGCGCATATCAAAGCCGCCACTCTTGAAGCCAGAGCTGAAGCTGCCGTAAACCATGGTGTTGTCGTCGATCTGGTAGTTCAGACCCGCTTTAGGGGAGAACTGGCCCCAGTCGTCGCTGTTGCTGTAGTCGGTAAGTACCGCGTATGGCGTGTCTGCAGCCGGAGTGCCGTCGTAGCGGTCGGCGAACATGGGCGAGTAGAGACCGAGGTAGTTGCCCTTGAATACGTCAGCAGACTTCTCGTCCTTGGTGTAGCGGCCACCCAGGGTCATGTTCAGAGCATCGGTCAGTGCGTATTCATAGTTGGCGTAAACCGCGAGGCTCTCGGTATCAACGTTACCGCTAACATTCTGGGTGATACCGAACATGCCCAGTACCGCGTCAAAACCACCTTCGGCAGTACCTTCGTAGTAGTAGATACCGGATACCAGGTTAGCGCGATCACTGTTCCAGGCTAACTGAAATTCCTGGGTTAGCTGATCGTCCTTGTAGTAAGCCGGTACGTCGAAGTCCGGGCGGTCGATTGAATCGAAGTCAATGCTCGTTTCAGTGTCACCGGAGCGGGTCGCTGTAATTGACTTAACGGTAACGCTGTCGGAGATGGTCCATTCGGCAGTAAGCGATGCGCCAGTGGATTCAACCGAGTTATTCGGCGTCATATTGGAGCGGTTGTCATAGACACTGCCGAGTGGCATTTCAGCTCCGGTAGGCGCGTCAAACATGAGGTGGCCGAAGCGCGCGTTGGAATCGTCTTTGGTCGTATCAGCCGCCAGTCGGATCCACAAACTTTCTGAGGGATTGAATTCCAGAGAAACGCGGCCGCTCAGAATATCTTTGTTGTAGTTTTCGGCGCCGGTATTGATATTCTCACCAAAGCCATCACGCTGATAGCTGGCCACAGCAAAACCGAGGGCAGCTGTGTCTGACAGGCCAGTCTGGCCGCTGATCACCAGATCGCGCTGGTTGTAGGAGCCAAGACCGCCCCCGATGCTGAACTCGGTGTCACCGCTCAGGCGCTTGGTTACATATTTAACCGCACCACCGATGGTGTTCTTGCCGTACAGGGTACCCTGAGGGCCGCGCAGAACTTCAATGCGCTCTACATCAAATACGTCCATTACCGCACCCTGAGGGCGCGCTACGTAGATATCGTCCACATAGATACCAACACCCGGCTCAAAGCCCCACAATGGGTCTTGCTGGCCGATACCGCGGATGTAAGCGGTCAGGGTGGAGTTGGTGCCACGGCTCACCTGCAGAGTGGTGTTGGGGGTGAGCTTCTGAATGTCTGTCAGGTCGGCGACGCCGTTTTCCAGCAGCTGATCTTCACCGAAGGCGGTTACCGCAACCGGTACTTCCTGCAGAGACTGCTCGCGCTTCTGCGCAGTCACGGTCACTTCTTCCAGCTGAGGCTCCGCATAAGCGAAAGATGCACCACAGGCAAGCATGACGCCCGCGGCAAGAGGATTGAATTTACTTGGATTGCGCATGGCTCTCTCCGATCACCGGTTTATGGTTTTTATCTAAGTTACGGACTGGCACTGTATCGGCTGGCGGGGTTCCTGCCTGCTAGACCAAGGTATGACGTGGGTCACACCTCCGGGAGCAGGACAAAAAACGCACGATCGGTTAACCTCTTCATCATAAACACAATAATGAATGAGGCGCCAAGTGTTTAGCCTTACCCTGCTGGCCGTCGTCGGCCTCTCCTATCTGCTATTGCTATTTGCCATCGCCTTTTGGGGTGATCGCCTGCCTGTTGCCCGGATTCGCCCAGTCAAGCCCTTGCTGCTGGCCCTGGCCGGCACCTACACCAGCGCCTGGATGTTTTTCGGTGTGCCCGCACAGGCGGTAACCGAGGGCTGGTTGCTGCCGCCGACGTTCGTTGGCGCTTGCCTGATGCTGATTTTCGGCGCGCCGCTGCTGATGCGCTTTGTGCGCTTGTCCAAGCGGCAGGGCTCCACGTCTATCGCTGACTTTATCAGCGCCCAGTTCGGCGGCTCCCAGTGGCTTGCAGCCATCGTCGCGCTACTCGCCGTGGTGGCGATTGTCCCTTACCTGTCACTGCAGTTAAGGGCCGTTGCGGACAGTTTCCTGTTATTGGCAGACGGCGCTGACCAGCAGCGGGGCATCAGTGCCTCGGTGGTAACTGCGGTGGTGGGTGTCACGCTGGGGCTGTTTGCGCTGCTATTCGGTACCCGGCATATCGACAGCAGTGTGCACCGCAACGGCATGTTGCTGGCGGTGGCGTTCGAGGCGCTGGTCAAGATTGGCGCGCTGGTGGCGGTGGCCTGGTTTGTGGTGGGTGCCGCGTTTGACGGTTCGGTGGATCTGGCACGTTCAGTACTGTCCAGCGAGCGGGTGGCGGCGCTGGCGGAATCGCGCCCTGCGGATACCGGCTTTTTCGCGGTGGTGGTGCTGGGGATGGCGGCCATCTTCTGCCTGCCGCGGCAGTTCCATATTCTGATGATCGAGAGCGACGGCGAGCGCGATATCAAGACCGTGCGCCGATTGATCCCGCTATATCTGGCGCTGGTATCGGCGGCAGTGCTGGTGGTCGGCTACGGCGGCCTGCTGTGGCTGCCGGAGAGTTACGCCAATGCCGAGCGCTATGTGCTGGGTATCCCGCTGGAGAGCGGTACGCCGTGGCTGGCATTGCTGGCGTTTATCGGCGGCCTCTCTGCTGGTTCCAGTATGGTGATTATTGCCACGATTGCGCTTTCCACCATGATCGCCAACACCATGGTGGTGCCCTGGTGGCTGAAGCGCCTGCAGCAGCGCCCGGCCGGGGTGGCACTGGGTAGCGACCTGCGCCGGGTGCGGCGGGTGATTATCGGCCTGCTGATGCTCGCCGCGTTTGGGGTGAGCGAACTGATTGGCTCCGGGGTCAGCCTGGGTACCTTCGGGTTGCTGTCGTTGGCACTGGTGGCCCAGCTGGCGCCATCGATGGTCGCGGCAGTGACCTGGCCTGGGCACTGGTTCCAATTGCGCGCCGCCGGTGTGATCGCCGGTTTGCTGGTGGGCTCGGCGGTATGGGCCATGTCCGCGCTGCCAGCGGCGCTGGGGCAGGCCGACCTGATCGCCGGTGCGCTGGGGCTTGAGTGGAATGCGTTGACCACCAGCTGTGTATTCGGACTCGGTTTGAACGCAATTGCGCTGGCGGCAGTGTCGCTGTTGCAGGAGCGTCTGCAGCCCGGCGGTGGTGCGGTGCAGGCCGCCCCTGTGGATAAGTCGCAGCTGCGTCAGTTACTGGCACGGTTTGTGGGCGAGGCGGCCGCCGAGCGGGCGCTGGCGCCGCTGGCAGAGGGGGCTGAGGCCGACTCCGGCAGCAAGGCAGCCAGAGAGGCTGCGCGTAAATACCGCGAGACGGTAGAAAAGATTCTCGCGGGCATCGTCGGCAGTACCAGTGCCCAGCGCCTGGTGCGCCAGCTGGGTGAGCCGGACGTGACCGCGCAGGAGTTGCAGCAGGCCTCGGAAATCTATCAGTTTGGCCGCGGACTGCTGCAGAGCAGCATCGACAATATCGATCAGGGTATTTCGGTGGTGGATGCCAACCTCAATCTGGTGGCCTGGAACCGCCGTTATCTGGCGTTGTTCAAGTACCCTGCGGAGATGATTTACGTGGGGCGCCCGGTGGCGGAGCTGGTGCGCTACAACGCCAGCCGCGGTGAGTGCGGCCCCGGCGATGTCGAAGAACATGTGCGCAAACGCGTCGAGCATTTGCGCAACGGCACCGCTTATCGGGTGCAGCGCAATCGCACCGATGGCACGGTGCTGGAAATTCGCGGTAATCCGCTGCCCGGCGGCGGCTTCGTAACCACGTATACGGATGTGTCCGATTACCAGCGCGCGCTGGCTGAGCTGACCGAGATTCGCAACTCCCTCGAACAGAAGGTGGCGCACCGCACCGTTGAACTGGAAACCGTTAACGATGAGCTCCAGGAACTGAATCGCGAGCTGCAGGCGGCAAGCGCCGGCAAGACCCGCTTCCTGGCTGCCGCCAGTCACGACCTGGTGCAACCGCTCAATGCCAGCCGCCTGTTTATCGATGCGCTGGCCGCGCACGCGCTGGAAGATGACAGTCGACAGCTGCTCACCCGTGCCGACCGCGCCCTCGCCTCCGCCGAACAGCTGATCACCGACATGTTGCAGATCGCGCGCATGGACGCGGGGGATATTCGCCCGAGCTTCGCCCCGGTATCCCTCGACAGTATCCTCGACGACGCCGTGGCCCAGGCCCGGGTCGCCGCCGGCAGCCGGGGTATCCGCCTGCGTTACCGGCGCAGCCACCTGTGGGTGCACAGCGATGAAAAGATGCTGCGCCGGGTGGTGCAGAACCTGCTGGATAACGCGGTGAAATACACCGCGCGCGGTGGCGTACTGGTAGCGGCGCGCAAACGCGGCGCGGACATATCCCTGGAGGTGTGGGATACCGGTGAAGGTATCGCCCCTGAGCAGCAGCAGGCGATCTTCCGCGAGTTCTGCCGTTTAACTTCGCAGGATTCCGACAATGTGGCGCGCCAGCACGGTTATGGGCTCGGCCTGGCCACGGTGGAGCGCCTGTGCCGGCTGTTGAACAGTCCCATCAGCCTGTCTTCGGTACTCGGCCGCGGCAGTGTGTTCCGCGTGCGCTTGCCGCGCGCCACCGCCCGTGCCGCATCGCGCCCTGCCGTGACGCCGATCGCCGGGCGCGGCGCCAAGCTCAATCTGCAGGTGCTGTGTGTGGATAACGAGCCATCGATCCTTGAGGCCATGGCGGCACTGCTGAGTGGCTGGGGGTGCACGGTGCACTGCGCGCGTAATCGCGCCGAGGCACTCGCGGCGGCGGAGCCGGATCTGCTGTTGATGGACTTCCATCTGGACGATGGCGACAACGGTATCGATCTGGCCGGTGAGCTGCTGTCCCGCTGGGGAGGCGGCATTCCCTGCGTGATCATTTCTGCCGAGAACACCAATACAGTGAAGACTCGCGCCCAGAACGCGGGCTGGCAGTTCCTGCAGAAACCGCTGCGCCCGGCGGCACTGCGCGCCTTGCTGCAGCAGCGGCAAAAGTCGTGCAGTGCGGAGTCTGCGACCAAGGTCGTATAGGCAAAAGCCTGCGATCCGACGCAGTCTGACCTGTGAATACATCAAGAATAAATAGTGGTATCCCGCGATGAAAAAAACCGTGTTGGAAATACTGATGTTCAGCGCCTACGCGCTGTTCGCCGCAAGCTGGGTGTCCGGGGCCATTCTCACTCCGGCGATCCAGTCGTCCTTTGGTGAGGAAGGCTTCGCGAATGCGACCTGGGGCAGCAATGTCATCACCATCGCCAAGATCGTCGGCAACCTCGCCGCCGCGGCCCTGCTGATGCGCCTCGGTGCCAAGCGCGCGTTTCTGATCGCGATCATCCTGATTGCCGCCGGTGGCTTTGGTGCCCTCGCCGGCAGTTACGGTGCCTGGTTGATGTCCCGTCTGGCCCTGGGCCTCGGTGGCGCGCTGGCGATCGTTTACTTCGCACCGGTGGTGCTGCATTACTTCTCTGCCGAAGAGCGCCCGCTGATCAATGGCATCAACGCCGCCGCGTTTAATGCCGGCAACCTGCTGGCCCTGCTGACCACCACCGCGCTGCTGAGCTGGTTGGGCAGCTGGCAGTCCGTGGTGGTGCTGTACGGGGTGATGGTGCTGGCGCTGGGTATCCTTTGGTGGCTGAGTGCCGAGAACTTCCCGCTGTCAGGCGGCGGCGACAAGCCGCAGGAAGAGTACGGCTTCAGGCAGGGCGCCCGCGAAGGCTTCAACTGGTGGTTGCCGCTGGCCTACTGTGGTGTGCTGTTCTGCTACATCGCGGTATTTGCACTGTTCCCCCTGATCGACGGCTTTGCGGTGGCGAGTAATCACCTGTCTGCGGTGATGATTGCCGCGGGTATGGTGGGCACCGTAGCTGGCATTATCGTCACCAAGCGCTATCCGCTGCGTCTGCCGGTGTTGCGCTTCGGTGGTCTTGCGCTGGTGGTATTTGCCGCGCTGATGGTCACCAGCCGCGATCCGATGATTGCCTACACCGCAGCCGCGCTGGCCGGCTTCTGCATGTTCCTGCCGATGACCGCACTGGTTACCCTGCCGCAGGAACTGCCCGGTATGACCCCGGCAAAAATTACCGTCACTTTCGCCATGTTCTGGTCCGTTTCTTACGGTGTGGAAACGGTGTTGATGTACGGCGCCGGTGTGCTCGCAGACGTTACCGGTGAGCCGGCAACGGCTGCGTATTTTGCGGTCGCCTGTTCTGCCTCCCTGTTTGTGTTTTCTTTCCTGCTGCCGGAAAGCGGCAAGAAACCCAGTGAAGAAAACCTGGAGGCCGACAATGCGACAGCTTAATCCGAAACTCGCCGAATGGCTGGTGGCGGTCAACGCCCAGGTCGCACAGGTTAAAGCCGCCGGCTTCGAACCGACCCCGGTGAACGCGCGCGAGAGTCTCGCTAATCTCACTGCAGGTTTCGTTACTGCAGGGCCAGAGATGAAGGTGTCTGATACGGTGGTAACCGGTGGTGAATATGCGGTGCCGGTACGGATTTATCAGCCGGAAGGCGCGATCGATGGCGCGGCGATTATTTACTGCCATGGTGGCGGGCATATGGCCGGCAGCGTTACGGTGTATGACCCAATTTGTCGACGCGTGGCGGATGCCAGCAAGCGCACAGTTATCTCCCTCGAATATCGTCTGGCGCCGGAGAATCCTTACCCGGCTGCATTGAATGACTTGATCAGTGTGGTACGCCATCTGGGTACGGCACTGGACCGCAAGGGTGTTGCCCACAATGGTCGCTGGATCTTGATGGGCGATTCCGGCGGTGGTGCTCTGTGTGCTTCGGCTAGCCGGCTACTGCAACATCAGCCGCATACCATTGATGCGCAGGTGCTGATCTACCCGAGTCTGGACTACACCATGCAGACGCCTTCCATTGAAGAGAATGGGCGAGGCTATTTGCTGGAGAAAGAAAAAATTCTCTGGTACTTCCAGAATTATCTGCAGCGTGCGGAAAATCCCTATTCGGTTTCGCCTCTACACGGCGAGTTCACCAAAAATATGCCTGCAACCCTGGTTGTTACTGCGGAGTTCTGTGCTCTGCGGGATGAGGGCGTGGAATATGTGAATAAGGTGCGCGCCGGTGGTGCCAATGCAGAGCTGCTGCACTTTGATGACATGATTCACGCGTTCTTGAATGTGGAAAACCTTGTGCCTGAGGCGTGTGAGCGGGTTTATCGCCATGTTGCTGAGTATTTGCAGGGCGTCTAGGTGGGCCCTCGGTGCTCTGGTCGCGATTCGCGGCGCCTCGGCACCGGGTATTCGTTTTTGAAACCGCTGTGAACCCATCCCTGGGCGCTGCGTCGGCGACGTCCCTGTCGCCGACGCTTTCAAAAACGAATCCCCGGTACCAAGCCTTCAAATTACCCATTAGTACTTCGTAAGCATTGGAAAAACCCAGCTTACGGAGTGGATATATCGGATGTGAAGGTGGAGTGCCGGGTGTGGATTTTCAGGAGCGTCGCAAACAGGATGTTTGCGCCGCAGCGCCCAGGGATGGGTTCACAGCGGTCCTGAAAATCCACACCCGGCAATCCGCCGCCATGGAATTCAGAACAAAGCTTTTAAGGCTACGAAGTGCTGAATAAAGCAGAATTAGAGCTGAATCAGCGCCTGCGCCTCTCGAATCAGCTGCTTGCGATCCCGCAATTCAAGCTTGCGTAAAATCGCAGTCACGTGGCTTTTCACCGTTGGCTCGGTGATGTCCAGGTCATACGCAATCTGCTTGTTCAGCATGCCCTGCGCAATCATCTGGAAAATCTTCAACTGCTGGGGAGTAAGCTGCGTGAGTTTGTCGGCGAGCGCAGATTCGGTCTCCGCCTGCAGTGCCTCCTCGCTGAACCACTGGTCCCCAGAAAGCACGCATTCTATACACTGCAGGATTTCATCCGGCCGCGCAGTTTTGGACAGAAAACCACTGGCGCCGAGGCCAGATGCTTGTTGAATAACGGAGTGTTTATCGCTGCCGGACACAACCACGACCGGCACCGCGGGAAAATCGTTGCGGATACGTGCCAGGCCACTGAAGCCCTCGCTGCCGGGCATATTCAGATCTAACAGCAGCAGGTCGACTTCCGATTGGGAGAGACGTTCCAGGGTGGAATCGAGATCCTCACTCTGTAGCAAATCCGCATTGGGAAAATGACTGGAAAGGGTCGTCGCCAACGCATCGCGATAGAGCGGATGATCGTCGGCAATCAGCAACTGATAATTCACGGCAGCACCCTGAAGGATAAAGTGAGCGGGTGCGAAGGATACTACTGTGCGGTCCATCCACCGTCCACCGGTAGTGATGCTCCCGTAATCGTGCTGGCAAAGTCACCGCACAAATACATAGCCAGTTCGGCAATAGCATTTGCTGGACTGGCTTTTGCCATGGGTTGTTTGGCGCCGACCAGCTGTGCGCGAGCGGTATCCAAATCCACGCTCTGCGCGCGACTGATCGTCTCAATCTGGGGTTGGATCAGTGGGGTCTCGACCCAACCCGGACAAATTGCATTGGCGGTGATATTGCAGTCGGCATTTTCCAGAGCCACAACCTTGGTTAGCCCCACCAAACCGTGCTTGGCCGCGCAGTAACCGGCCTTGTTTTCCGACGCAACGAGACCGTGTACCGAGGCGATATTGATGATGCGTCCCCAGTTCGCAGCACGCATGGCCGGCACCAGGTCGCGCATCAGATAAAAACTGGCGCTCAGGTTGATCGCAAGGATCTGTTGCCAAACATCCGAGGGGAACTCATGGGTGGGGGCGGTGAACTGAATGCCGGCGTTATTCACCAGCACAGAGGGGTTGCCAATGGCTTCGCGGGTTTCGCTTACCAGCAGGGCACAACCCTCTTCGCTGGACACATCGGCGCTGCTGAAGCCTACCTTGCCGTCGTAATCGGCAAACTCTTGGCGTATGGCTTGGGCATTATCCGCATCGGCAAGCCCGTGCAGCATCACATGGTAGCCGGCGCGACCGAAGCAATGGGCCATTGCAAGGCCGATTCCACTGGTGGAACCGGTAATCAAGACGGCGCGTGATGTATCTTGTTGCACGGCAAACTCCCGCATGCTTTCTTCTTTGCAGAAATCCTAGCAGTGGCGGGAGTTGCGGGTCTGTATGACCAAGGTATGAGAGA
Source organism: Microbulbifer sp. S227A (assembly GCF_049800935.1). Taxonomy (NCBI): domain Bacteria; kingdom Pseudomonadati; phylum Pseudomonadota; class Gammaproteobacteria; order Cellvibrionales; family Microbulbiferaceae; genus Microbulbifer; species Microbulbifer sp. S227A. The sequence goes on from NZ_JBNAFZ010000015.1 coordinate 23,990, forward strand.
GGGCTCATACCTTGGTCTACTTGGTCCTGATTAACTAGCCAAGCTTAACGGCGATGCGCTCTGCCGCGATGTGCTCCGCTGCGATGGGCGCGATGCGCTCCGCTGCGATGAGCGCGATGCGCTCCGCTACGATGGTAACGATGGGATCCACCGCGATGGTAGCGGTTTCCATGATAACGATGTCCACGATTGTAGTAGTGGCGACCATGATAGCGGTGGTGGCGATGGTAGTAACCGCGCCCATAACGATAGTAACTACCGCGATAGCGCGGGTAGCCGTAACGGTAATAGCGTGGCGAAGAGTAATAGAAGGACACACTACTCGACGGATAGACGTAGGGCCGTGAGTAGGGGTAGCTCGAATAGCCCACGCTACTCGACGAATAATATCCGTCGGAGACACAGGCGCCTAACGTGAGGGTGCCGAACACCGTTATGGCCAAAAGGCCTTTCTTGATAATACTCTTCATGCGAGACCTCCGCGTTGCAGAGTAAGGGTGTGGCTCTGCGCAAACCGGAATGGTTGGCAGTGCGGTACACCAAAAGTTTTGAAATTACGTGTGCGCTGGATTAGCGCGGCTGATTAATTCGGCTACTGGGCATTTCGCGGCGGTAGTCGCCGCCACCACGGGTGTAGTAGTTCGGATGCCGAACGTTGTGACAACGGTTGTTCTGGTGGCAGTGGTAGTAGCGGCTCTGGACTCGGTAGTAGCCGGGCCCTTCGTTGGTACGGTTGATGGCCGTCGTGGTGTCGGTCATGTCTTCCATGGTGGTGCAACCGGTGGCAAGCAGCATTGCTGCGGCCCCCATTGCTCCGGCGAATCGCCCGGCGAACCGTTCTGGTGAACGCTTCATGAAAACCTCCGCGCCCGTAGGCGGGTAACTTTTTTACTTCCTTTCGATCTGTTCGCTGCTTGACAACAGGTGAAACAGCCTCGAAACCCAAGTGAAAGTTATTTAAAGGTCGCGGAAGGCTAATCACTACCCATTGCGATGAATATCAACAACTAAAAAGTTATGAAGGGGTGGTGGGATATAAGCGGATGGCTGGAAGTTGAGTGGCGGTGCCGCTATCCGATGCGGGTTTACGAGACACGCCGTGCACCCATCCATGGGGGCTCTGCGAAAACATCCCTGTTTTCGAAGGTCTCGCAAACCCGCACCGGATAGCGCCCCCTTCACATCTGACCGCAAATATTTTGCGTGAGAGGAAGCTAGGCCGAAACCAACTGCTGTAACTGGTTGTCCAGCAATTGCTGCAGCTTGGGATTGAGCCCGGTGACCTCGGCGCCCCAGTCGGTAGTGTGGCACTGGATGCGGTCCGCCAGAGACTCGTCATCGAGCAATTGTGGGTGTAGGGTCAGGCCGCGCGACTGGCTTAGCAGTTGTTCGCCATTGAAGTCGAACTGATCGGGCTTCGACGGTAGTACCGCGAGGGCCAACTGCAGGCCGGTGGCGCGGCTGGATTGCTGCAGGCCGCGCAGTAACAGGCCGGCACACACCGCGCGGAAAGCGGCATCTTCGCCGGCAAAGCCGAGTCCGACGGAAGGGCCGGCGCTCGGCAGCGGCTGCGCATCGTAAATACGGGTGAGCAGTTGCAGGCGCTGTTCCAGTTCGCCCTGCAAATTATCCAGCGCGCTGCGCGAGAGCTGGTTGCCGAGCTGTGCCCAGTTAAGCGGGCGCAGGTAAAGCCCGGAAGTAACTTGTGGCTGCGGTTTGGGCTGGGCCTTGGGCACCAGTAGGGGTTTGCGCTGCTTGGGTTTGTTGAACCGAAGTTGGGAAATGCCCATGGCGCAGGCGGCGCTGAACGGCAGTGCAAAGATCATACACAGCAGCAGGCTCGCCCAGGGGTAGCCTACCTGCGCACCGGGCTGAATGTTCAGCGCCACACTGCCGGCAAAGCTATCGTGCAGCACCACCGGCTCGGTAATCATTTCTCCGCGGTCGCGCACCCCGGTTTGTGCCAGTGGGCTGGAGTCTACGTCCTGAATAGTCACGCCATGTACGGCGGGCAGTACCAGTGTTTGCTGGGCCAGCAGCTGCAGGCTGATGCGGTCGCCGGCAACGATCTGTTGCAGGCTCTGGCTCGCGAGCAGTTTTGCCGCTGCAGTGGCACTTGCTCGGTCGCGGTTCTGCGCTGTGGATAACTGCTGACTGTAGGCGTGGCCCAGAGTGGCCAGGCAGAAGCCGCAAAGGGTCAACCAGATGGTGGCGGCAATGAGCTGGCGCTGGCGCTTGGGGCTCAGTTCTTCCAGCCACTGGGGCAGCGATCCGGAACGTTCGGACAGGCGGGTGAGGAGTGTTTTCATCGTGTTTTTACTGTGCGAACAGAAGTCCGCCCGATTCTATCCCACTTCTTCAGTGAAAAAAGGCGCCGGGCTATAATGCGCGGCCAATTCACTTGCGGCCCGGCGGTCATTCGCGCCCGGGCCGGGCAAATCGCGCTCAATGACGCGCGTATAAAGCAGCCAGCCAACGAGATTCAGTCATGGACGCCAGCTCCCCATCAGCCCACCCATCCACCCAGTACACCTCCCTTGCCGATGCCAGTCATGCAGCCTTCTCGCTGCCGGTTGCCGCAACCCTGCCAGAGGCCCCCGCGGCGGTCACTGCTGCCTGGTGCCTGACGGTGCTGGCGGACGACATCGAGGCGGTGCAACTGCAGCGACTGGCGGAGTTTATTGAGGCGAATGAATGGCGCCCGGTGATGCTGGATATTCTGGCCGCGCGGGAAGATTGCCGCGTGCTACGTATCCAGTTGGAAGGGGATATTGCGTTTGCCGCGGCGCGGTTGGCCCTGCTGGAGCTGGCGCAAACCCTCGGCCTTGAGCTGGTATTGCAGGCGGGCAGTACCCAGCGCGCACCGAAGCTTGCCTGTTTCGATATGGATTCCACCCTGATCCAGGCGGAAGTGATCGACGAACTGGCGAAGATCGCCGGTGTTGGTGACCAGGTGGCGGAGATAACCCTGTCGGCGATGCGCGGCGAGCTGGATTTTCAGCAGAGCTTCCGCAAGCGCATGGGCTTGCTGAAGGGCTTTACCGAAGCGAGCCTCGCGGAAATTGCCCCGCGTATTCCGGTTATGCCCGGCGCCCAGCGCCTGCTGCTGGCGCTGCGCGCACTGGGGTGCAAAACCGCGATTCTGTCCGGTGGCTTCACCTACTTTGCGAATTATCTGCAAGACAACCATCTGGCGGTGGACTTTGTCCACGCCAACCAGCTGGCCTTTGCCGACGGTGCCCTCACCGGTGAGGTGATTGACCCGATTGTGGACGGCGCGCGCAAGGCACTGCTGTTGCAAGAAATTGCCCAGCAACTGGATCTGTCACTGGATCAGGTGATTGCGGTGGGCGATGGCGCTAACGACTTGCCGATGCTGTCGCTGGGTGCGCTGGGAATTGCGTTCCATGCCAAGCCGAAGGTGCGGGCCGAGGCGCCGCAGGCGATTGACGGATTTGGACTGGATGCGGCGCTGTACCTGTTTGGCCTGAACGACCGTCAGATTAGCGACTTGGTAGGCGAAGCCGCTTGATTAGGGGCGAAGCCGTTTGAGTGGAGACGCAGCCGCTTGATTAGGGGCTGGGCCGCCTAGCGGAAATGTCTTAATCGAAGGCGTGGTAAGCCGCCGCGTATCTGGCGGCGAGGCCTACCGCTGGCGCCAGCTCGTTCACGGTACTGGCAAATGGCATGCGCGGCTTGCGCTCCCCATCCCGATAGCACACCTGCTTGGTGCAGGCGCTCATCATCATTAGCAGTGAGATCAAAGCCGTGGCGGCGAGAAGTCGCTTGCCCATGAACATGGTCGTTTCCCTGTATACGATGTTCTGTTTCTGTCCAATTGTGCGAGTTAGACGACCTCAACGCGAAAAAAGTTGCGGTCGTCTCACAAAAGACTGGCAGAGGTTAAGAGATCTGCGCCAGCTTAGATAGTCCGGCGCAGAATTAGCCGCCACTCAATCCTGTTTTTGCGCTGGGTACTCCGCGTCCAGCTCACCAATTTTACGCGCCACCTGTCCCGGCGAGCCAGTGCGGCGAGCCAGTACATCATAGGCCGTCGGCACGATGTAAATAGTGAACAGTGTGGCCGCGAGCACCCCGAACAACACCACGGTACCGATCACCGCGCGGGTCTCGGAACCCGCACCGGATGACAGCAGCAGTGGCAGCGAGCCCGCTGCGGTGGTGATGCCGGTCATCAGGATCGGGCGCAGGCGGGTTTCCGCTGCCTGGCGCAGTGCCTGGCCAAATTCTACGCCGCGATCGCGCAACTGGTTTGCAAATTCCACGATCAGGATGCCGTTTTTGGCGGCAAGTCCCACCAGCATGATCAACCCCACCTGACTGTAAATGTTCAGCGATTGATTGGTCAGCAGCAGGCCCAGCAGGGCGCCGGCCATGGCCAGTGGCACCGTGAACATGATCACCAGCGGGTGCACGAAGCTCTCGAACTGGGCGGCGAGCACCAGGAATACCACCAGCGCGCCGAGCAGTATCGCAAACAGAATGGTGTTGCCGGAATCCTGGAAGTTCTTGGATTGCCCCTTGTAGTCAACCACCGGGGTGCCTTCCAGATTATCTGCCACCAGCTGGTTCAGGTAGGCCAGCGCCTCTCCCAGTACCAGGCCATCGGCCAGATTGGCGTCCAGGGTAATCGCGCGCACCCGGTTGTAGCGTTGCAGCTGCGGTGAGTCCGCGTATTCGCTGACTTCCACCAGGCTCTGCAGCGGGATCAGCGCACCACTGGTTTTGGAGCGCACGTAGAGGTTCTCGAGGCTGTCCGGGGTGCGTTGCAGGTCCCGCTCGCCTTCAAGAATTACGTCGTACTCCTCGCCGTTGTTGATAAAGGTGGTGGCGCGCAGGGAGCCGAACATGGTCTGCAGGGTGGTGCCCACATCGCTCACCTGAACCCCCAGGTCCGCGGCGCGCTCGTAGTCCACATTGATGCGCAGCTGCGGCTGGGTTTCCTTGTAGTCCCAGTCGACGCCGAGCAGTCCCGGGTTGGATTCCGCCAGCGCCTGGTTCAGCTGGTCGCGCCACCCGGTGAGCTGGCCGTAGCTGCTACCGCCCAGTACAAATTGCACCGGCTTGCCGAGGCCACCACCGAAACTCTGGCGCATCACCGGGAAGGCGCGCACACCGCTCAGGTCTTTCACCGCCGCGCGCACCTGGTTCATCAGCTCGAATGCGGAGGGGCGTTCACCCCAGGGTGCCAGGGTGAAGATCACCATACCGGTATTGAACGTGGCCGAAGTGCCGAAGGAACGCGGTGAGCGCACCAGCAGGCGGTTGACGTAACCCTTGTCCACCAGCGGCATCAGGCGCTCTTCGATGGTGTCCATGTACTCCTGCATGTACTGGTAGCTGGCGCCCTCGGGGCCGTTGACCAGCAGGAAGAAGGAGCCGCGGTCTTCCCGCGGGGCATATTCGGTGGGGATCAGACGGAATGCCAGCGCAGCGAATGCCATTACCCCGAGAAACACCACACCGGCAATCCAGTGTTTGCGCAGCAACACATCCAGCCCGCGGCTGTAGCGGTGCTGCACGCGGGTCAGCGCCTTGTCCATGAAGCGGGTGGCCGCGTTGTGGGAATCGCTGGGACGGATCAGCTTGGCGGCGAGCATCGGCGACAGGGTAAGCGCGGTGATGGAGGAGAAGATCACCGCCGCCGACATGGTCAGCGCAAACTCGGAAAACAGCCGGCCGATATCCCCCTCGAGGAAGGTGATGGGTACGAACACCGCCACCAGCACCAGGGTGGTGGCGACCACCGCAAAGCCCACCTCGCGCGCACCGCGGTAGGCGGCCAGCAACGGCGGTTCGCCGTACTCATCCATGCGCCGGAAAATGTTTTCCAGCACCACGATGGCGTCGTCCACCACCAGGCCGATGGCCAGTACCAGCGCCAACAGGGTGAGCAGGTTGATACTGAAACCGAACGCATACAGCAGGATTGAGGTGGCGATCAGGGACACCGGTACGGTAACCGCGGGCACCAGCGTTGCGCGCCAGTTACCCAGGAACAGGTAGATCACCAGGGTCACCAGAATCACCGCGATGGCCAGGGTGGTGTACACCTCCTTGATCGCCTCGGATACGAAAACCGAAGCGTCGTAACTCTGGCTGAGGCGCATACCGTCCGGCAGGGACTTGTTGACCTCAACCATCTCCGCCTTGGCCGCTTCCGCCACGGCGACGATGTTGCCGGTGGACTGGCGGGTAATACCGATGCCCACCATGGGCTCGCCATTGCCGCGGAAAGTCGAGCGGTCTTCCGCGGAGCCCAGTTCGACCCGCGCCACATCGCCCAGGCGCACCACATGTCCGCTGTCACCGGTGGTGATGGCGAGACGGGCAAAGTCTTCGGCGCTCTGGAACTGGCGCTGCAGGCGCAGGGTGAACTGACGATCGCTGGACTCCAGATAGCCCGCGGGCAACTCGCGGTTTTCCGCACGCAGCGCCTGTTCGATATCTGCACTGGTGACGTTATGCGCGGTCATCGCGCCGCGGTCCAGCCAGATACGCATGGCGAAGTCCTTGGCACCACCGACCCGCACCCGCGCCACGCCGTCGAGTACCGAGAAGCGGTCCACCAGGTAGCGGTTGGCGTAGTCGGTCAGTTCCGGCACGGTCATGCGGTCGGAGGTCAGGTTCAGCCAGATCACCACGTCGTCGCTGCTGTCGACCTTTTCGATCTCGGGCGGATCCGCTTCCACCGGCAGGTTGTTCAGCACCCCGGAGACGCGGTCGCGCACATCGTTGGTGGCGCCATCCACGTCGCGGTTGATATTGAACTCGATGGAAATGCGCGAGCGCCCGTCGCTGCTGGACGAGGTGACCGTCTTGATGCCCTCAATACCGGCGATGCGGTCTTCGATCAGGCGGGTGATGCGGGTCTCGACAATCTCCGCAGAGGCACCGGGATAGTTGGTGTCGATGGAGACAATCGGCGGGTCGATATCCGGGTACTCGCGCAGCGCCAGGCGGTCGAAGCTGATCAGGCCGAATACCACCAGCAGCAGCGACAGTACCAGTGCAAAAACCGGGCGTTTGACCGCCGTATCACTGATGATCATTGCTTGTGGGCCCCGTTCTCAACTTCCACGGCAACGGGCTGGCCGTCGCGAATATGCAGCGTGCCACGGGTCACTACCTGGTCGCCCTGAGACAGGCCGGTGAGTACCTCTACCTTACCTTCGTAGCGCTGGCCGATCTGCACCTCGCGGCGCTGCACCATATGCCCGCCTTCGGTTTTCTTCACCACGTACACCGACTGTTCACCGGCCAGCGGTACCAGCGCGGCCTCCGGAATCGTCAGTGCGCGACGCGGGTTGGTGACAACGCGTACGCGCAACAGCATGCCGGGCTTGAGCTGGCCGTCGCGATTGTCGAGGCGGCCGCGCACAGTAAACGCTCGGGTCTGCGGGTCTACGCGCGCCTCGACAATCATCACTTCGCCGTTGAACACGCGGTTGGGGTAGGCCTGGCTTGTTGCCTCGATGGCCATGCCGCCGCTGATCGCGGACAGCTGGCGCTCGGGTACGGTGAAGTCCAGCTTCAGGCGCGCGCTGTCCTGAATGGTGGTGATTTCGGTGGTCGGGGTCACCAGGCTGCCGACGCTGATATTGCGCAGGCCCAGCTGGCCGTCAAACGGGGCGCGGATAATGCGATCGTCGATGCGCGCCTGCAGGCCATCCACCAGTGCGCGGGTTTCGGCCACCTGCGTCTCGGCGGCCTCCAGTTGTTCGCGGGTGGTGAGGTTTTTGGTTACCAGGCCGCGCAGGCGCTTTGCATCGCGCTCGTAGCGCTGCAGGGTGGCGCGAGCACGCGCCAGTTCCGCCTTTTCCTCGCCGTGGCTCAGTTCCACCAGCACATCGCCGGCCTTTACGCGCTGGCCGCTCTCAAAGTGCACGCGGCTGATGTGTTCCGTGACCCCCGCGCGAATGGAGACAAACTCCCACGCCTTGGCGGTGCCGAGGGCTTCTACCGGGTTGGAGATCTGTTCCAGCTCGACCGGCGCTGCGCGCACCGGCACCGGGGCCTTGTTCGGTTGCGCCAGGGCGGCAGAGGGCAGCAGCAGTGTGGCGACGAGGGCGAGCCTGGCACAGGCGGGCTGCAGGGCACTTAGGGTGGATACACCAATGGATTTCATGTTGTGTAGGGCGGTCTGTATTTGTGGTTATGGTCGGCGAGTGGTCGAAATAAACCTCCGCCGAATGGAAATCTTGCGTTGGATCAGAGAAGTTGCTGCAGCAACATTTACGCCAGAGTAACCGGCGGAGATCTCAAAGAGGGGGGAGTTTACAAAAATTTACCTCCCGCCGAGCAGGCGGCGAGAGGTAAATCGACGAACGTTTTACTCCGCGGGATTATCCGCTACGGAGTGTGGTGAGACGGCTCAATCGCCGTAGATAATTTTGCTGTTTACCTTGACGGTGAGCGGGTGGTAGCCGGGCTTGGCTTTTTCAAAAATCCGTTTGGCGCTATCGCTCTGGCCGTGCACCATCATGTTGCGGTACAGCGGGCGCAGGAACTTGTTGCGGCCGATGGTTACCAGGAAATCTTCCAGACGAGGCTCGGCGGGCTTGTATTGGTTGCGCACCGCAATCATCAACCAGCTGAATGCGATCTCATTATTTTTCGACTGGGTGAGATTAAAGGTGCTGTCCAGCTCGGCCAGTTGGTCTTCGCTCAGTTTCTCCGGCATGCCATCGAGGAAATATTTCCACTGGTGGAAGGTCCAGCCCTCGGTGTCGATGTCGCTGGCCTTGATCTCGCCGTTTAGCCACTGCTGGCGTATCGGGTCCAGCTTGGTAAACGCATCGGAACTGGGCTGCGGTGCACCTTCTGGAATACCGGGTTCGAAAATCCACTGCTGGATACGCGCGCGGTCGAGCTTGTCCGGGTACTGTTTTAACAGCGTTTCGTCCAGATACTTCACAAAGTCTTCCGTGGTGATGCTCTGGAAGGCGAAGTGGTTGAAGTAGTCCATCAGGAATTGGTCGAAGTTCTCACGACCGATTTTTTGTTCCAGTTCGTACAGGAACAGGGAGCCCTTTTCGTAAGGGATATTGGAAAAGACTTCATCGGGATCGCGACCGCGCAGGTCGATGGCCATGATCTCGTCTTTGTCTTCGCGGTCATCCAGGTCGGCCTTCAGGTCGTCGTAACCAAGGGCCATTTCCATCTGATAGCGCTCGTCACCGTACACAAACTGCATGATGCGGTTGGTGAGGTAGGTGGTGAAACCCTCGTTCAGCCACAGGTCGCGCCAGCTGGCATTGGTAATCAGGTTGCCGGACCAGGAGTGTGCCAGTTCGTGGGCAATCAGGGCGACCAGGCTCTTGTCACCGGCGATGACCGTGGGGGTGATAAAGCTCAAGCGCGGGTTTTCCATGCCGCCAAACGGGAAGCTCGGGGGCAGGATCAGCAGGTCGTAGCGGTCCCAGCGGTAGGGCCCGTAATTTTTCTCGGTAACCTCCAGCATGTCTTCGGTGTCTTCGAACTCGGCGGCTGCTGCGTCCAGCAGTTCCGGCTCGGCGTAGACGCCGGTGCGCTCGCCCATGGGTTTGAACTCTAAATTGCCAATGCCGAGGGCAATCAGGTAAGACGGGATCGGTTGCGGCATTTCAAATTCGTAAACGCCGTCTTTTTCCGTCTCCGGGTCGTTGTTGGCGCTCATTACCGCCAGCAGTTCTTCCGGAGTACGGATGGTGGCCTTGTAGGTCACGCGCACCTTGGGGGAGTCCTGCAGCGGGATAAAGCTGCGCGCGTGGATCGCCTGTGCCTGGGTAAACAGGAAGGGGTGCTTTTTGCCGGCGGTTTGCTCCGGCTCCAACCACTGTACACCGGAAGCGCCCGGGGAAGTCTGGTACTGGATGGCGACCCGGTTGGCGCCCTTGGGCAGATTGATCTTCAGCGGGGTCCCCAGATTGGGGTCGGTTTTGCCCAGGCTGAACTTCACATCCTGCAGGCTGGTGCCAACACCCGCGCGCACATTGGTTACGTCGAGATCGCGGGTGTCGAGAATCAGCGCCGGGTTCTTCTGGGTGAGGCGCTGGATATCCAGGATCGCTTCGCCCTTCAGTACTTTGTTGTCAAAGTCTGCGGTGAGGTCCAGATCCACATGTTTGATCAGGTAATCGTTGGTGTTGGCGAAGGAGTGGTAGTCGACACCGGATTCGGGGCCCGCCTGCTGCGCCATCGGTGCGGACTTTTCCAAGTCTTCTGGCGTGTATTTGGTGGTGCTTTCTGGAATGTCGCCGGCACTCTCGCCGCTGGCGGCAGCTTCCTGCTTAGCCTTGCTTGCGTCGGTATCCGCGGGTTTGCCGCACGCGCCGAGTGTGACCAGGCTGGCGGTAAGCAGCCCGGCACCGATCAGGCGGCCGAGGCTGGTGTGAAACAATTGGGGCAGCATGTTGGGCTCCGTGATTGTTGTATTTCTTGAGTGAGAATCGGGTGAATTCTTCGCGGGACAGAATACCCAATCACACGGGTGGCGGGGAAATTGGATTTCTGTTTTGGTCCTAGGTTAGACCGAATTTTGAGGTTTTGCCCCGGATAGGCAGCGCTGGGCAGTGGTGATGAGCCCCGGGCATCACCCTGTAAAGGTGGTGCCGGGGGCTGCCGGGTGGGATTAGTCCAGGCTGAAGTCGAAGTCCATTTCGTCCGCGGGCGGCTGAACATAGTAGCCCTGGATGTAGTCGGTACTGGACTGCCACAGGGTGGGCAGCATACTGGCCTGTTCGATATGCGGGACAATAACCTTGATGTCGCTTTCCTTGAGCTGGCTGACGAGGTTGACCAGCGTTTCGCTGTCTTCGCCCTGATCCTGCACCTCGCGCACGAAAGAGGCATCGATCTTGGCCAGATCCACCTTTACGTGTTCCAGCGCCTTGAACGGGCTGAGGCCGGTACCGAAGCTGCACACGGCAACGCGGCAACCCAGGTCCTGGACTTGTTTGGCAAAGTCGCGCGCGGCGTGCAGGTTGCTGCTGAGGTCTTCGGCGCGCAGCTGGAAGGTCACGTTTTTGGGGGCCACCTTGGATGCCTTGAAGGCCACACCCAGCCAGGCGGGCAGGCTGCCGTCTTTTAGGGAGGGCGCGGTCAGGTGGATGAGAATGGAGGCGGCGTTACCCTGGCTGTTTTTTGCCGCGACGGCTTTCATCGCATTGAGGATTACCCAGCGATCCATCTTGCAGGACAAGCCCGCGTCACCCAGGGTTTCGAGGAAGGCCATGGGGGCCAGCTCCTCCTTGCCGTCTACGAGACGCACCAGCACCTCGTAGAGTTTTTCACCGCTGCCCTGCAGGCTGAGGATCGGCTGGTACAGCAGCTTGAAGTTGCCTGCTTCCAGCGCCTGTGCAACCCGCGCGCGCAGATAGGTATCGGTATCGCCGCCCTGTTGTTCGCCGTCGGGTTCAAACAGGGCAAAACCGTTGCCATTGTCTTTGGTTAGGGCCTGGTCGTGGGCCTTGGAGGCCTGCTCCAGCACCTTGTCCGCATTGCCAGAGGTTTCACTCAGCAGGGAGATGCCGATGGAGGCGGTGATGTGCACGGTTTTGCCCGCGGCCTCGAAAATGGTATCCGCCACTTTTTGCAGCAACTCTTTCGAGCGGGACTCGGCGCTGTCCGGTGTGGTTTCCGGCATCAGCAGGCAGTAACTTTCCTCACCATAACGGGCGATGACATCGCCGCGACGCACACTGCTCTGCAGGAGTTCGGCGAACTTTTTGTGCACCTGATCGGCGCCGGCGACGCCAACCACCTGCTGCACGGATTCCTCGAAACGGTCAATCTCGATAAACATCAGGCCGCCGGTGCGCTGGGATCCCGCTGCAGACTGGATGGCACTGTTGAGCAGCTGTACAAAGCGCTGGCGGTTGTACAGGCCGGTTGCGGAGTCGCGGCTCTTGGCTTCGCTGAGCTGCGCTTCCAGCTCCTCGGTGTTGCCGGTGCTGGCGGCGATGCGCACCTGTAGGCAGCGCTCCTCGTCGTACACCGTCGACAGTACTTCCGCCTTGGTGGCGAGTGGCGTGCCCTTGGCGGTGCGCGCGGTGAACTGCCACTCCTGGGCTTCCACCTCATTGTTGTTGATGGCACAGCTGCGCAGGAATTCACGCGCGTCCGGCTGCTCGCCTTCGGTCAGCATGTCGATCAGCGGCTGGTATTCCACATCATCGCGGTCCTCGTAGCCGAAGCGCTCGGCGAAAGACTCGTTGGCGTAAACAATCAGGCCATCGGAAATGTAGGCGATGGCGTCCTTGGAGCTGTCCAGCAGTTCTTTGGTGCGGTTGAGTGTGGCGTGGTAGCGGCGTTGGTGCTGACGAGCCTGGCGGCGCTCTTCCAGTGCGCTGAGTTCGCGCTGGATGGTCAGCAGCAGATGCTGATCCTCATCGATGGTAACCACGTCGCGGGCGCCGGCTTTCAGGCCTTCCACCACCGGCTGCGAGCCTGCTCGTTCGGTAAGCAAAATCGCGGGAACGTCTTTCTGCAGTTTGCTGATGGTGCGGATGGCGGTCGCCGCTTCCAGCTGCTTACCCTGCTCTGCGGCAATCAGCAGATCCCAGGTGTGTTCCTGCAGGAGCTTGGTCAGCGCCGCCTCGCTGGCGACGTGCTTGGCGCGGTTGGGCCGGCCGGCATTGTGCAGCATGCTCACCAGTCGCTGGGCCTCGGCCGGGACATCGTGAATAAGAAGAAGGCGGATGGTGTTTTCGCTGCTCATTGTGTTCCTGTTGTACTGCGTCGCGGCGGTTATTTTTAATTGTTCACTCTGATCGGTTTCAGATCGACCGCTTCCCTGCCGGTGCCCGCCCCGGTTGAGGCGGTCCAGTACCGCGAACCTGATAGTTTAGGTCGTTATAAATACCGTGAACAAGTGCACAGTCGGCACTCTGGGATATGGTTCTACGTTCCTGGAAAGTGAAGGGAAAATCTTCGCCATTGTGCACAAGAATTGTGCCGTAGATGGGCGGGGGCACTGGTGAGGTGCCCGGGAGACCATTCAGGAAAAGGCAAAGATGGCGATGCTGCCGGTGTTCAGGGTCTGCTGGCGCAGGGTCACCGTACGGGATTGACCGGCGGCGATGATGTCTACTGTGTCACCTTGCTGGAACAGGGGGGTGGGCAGCAATAGCTCTGGCAGCTGCCCCGCGACGCCGTTCAGCAGGCCCGCCATGGAATCCGAGCGTCGCCCGTCCCTGGTGTGGCGGCGCACCCGCACCGCACTGGTGTGGCCGCCGAGTAACTCCAGTCCAGCGCGACACTGATCGGGCAGACCGAACTGCCAGCGCACCAGCCCTACCTCCCAATGCTCAGCGAATTTGAGTGCGATCAGGTTGCCGCTGTGAAGACGCCCCTGAACTTCTGCCGGCATACGCAATCCCGCGCCGTTGCCGCTGGTGTTGAGCAGTGTGGCGGGCGTTGGCGAGTAGCGTTTTGGCGCTGTGCTCGCACCTTCGCTGTGCCGACGCGACACCGATGGCGCGCAGGGCAGTGGCGTGGCCACTTCATAATCCTTGAGAGCGCGGCCAGTGCTGAAGTCGATGGAATCCACCTCCATCACCAGATCCGCGGCATTGCTGGTATTAAAACTTGCCGCGAGCTCCGGGCCTTCATCGCCGTCCTGCTTGAGGTGGTAGGCGATCGCGCTGATGCCAACGGCAACCTGGCAGTCCAACGCCACCGGAGTGCGCTGTTCGCCCCGGCTCTTGGCGCCCGCCCAGATGGCCTGCACCCGCTCCAGCATATCTACCGACAGCGCCCCGGGGCGCCGCAGCCGTTTTTGCAGCAGTCGCAGCGGCCCGCTCAGATCCACGGGCCAACCCAGTGGCGCGGAGAAATGCTTCAGGTCAACTGCGCTGCGGCGCAGGCGCACCGCGGGAATGGGCGGCTGGTCCAGATTCAGGCAGCACAGCAGAGTCTGCGCGGATTTTTCCGCACGTTCGAGCAGTGTTGCCTTGCTCGCCCAGCGGCCGCAGCACAACCACAGTTGCAGCTGTTCATCCAGGGTCAGCTGCAGTGGGTTGGCGCTGGCGAATAGTGCGGTTTGCAGATAGGGGTGCGTTAGCTTTTCCCAGCGGTTCAGCCGGCGAGTGGCGCGCAGCGGAGCATCCGCGGCACCCGTCGCCAGCGGATCCACAACCCGGCGTTGTTCCAGGCCGTGCTCGCGCGCTGTTTGCACCAGTTGCTGCAAGCGCAACCAGCTGCCTTGTGGCGGGGCCTGGTAGGCGAGGTTGCAGATCTGAATCAGCCGGCGATAGCTGTCGCAGCCGCGATGCAGGGCGCGGGCAAGCCGGCGGCGGAAAAACAGGGTGTGGGTCTCCTCCATAAGCTGGCTGCTCACACTGGCGTAGGCCTGTGCCAGATGCTGGTAGAGGATGACGGCGGTAAGTTGTTCGCGACGCTGCCGCTGGTTTTGGCCGCGCTGAGCGCTGGCGAAATTGGCCAACGGCGCGAGTGCGAGGGTACCGCAATGCTCGGCGATTGCCGGGCGCAGCACCTCCAGGCAGGCCAGGCGCAGACGCACCGGTGCATCCCAACGAGTAATCTCCGAGAGCAGGCTGCGCAGGGTGCCGGCGTTGCGCTGGGCCTTTTCATCCAGCGGGTTACGGCTGAGGAAGTCGCGCAACCATTGCTTTAGCTGACGATGATTGCGGCATCCGCAGGTGAGCTGGGGAAGGTCCCTGAGTGGAGGCGTGGATGGGCCGGCCTGTGTGCCCTGTGGCGATGGGAAATCGGAGTGGGGGTTATGTGCGGTTTTATTTCCGCGACGGGCATCCTGCCCGACTTCTGTATCTGCTGCGTCCTGCATGGCGATAACCGAGTGTTGCGTGCATGCAGTATACGAGGCCGCGAAATTTGCACAAACATGTCAGAGGAAATAGGCGTCTAAATAGAAGCTTACGGCGCCAAAAATCGCCGAACAGGCGACAAACTTGTCGTATATTAGCTCTTTTGGGGGGCTTTTGGAGCGTGTTTGGCGGCTCCATGCGAGCGCCAGCGTTGGGGGCTCAGCGACAAACGCTGTTTATACCGGTGTCTTGGATTTTTCCGCGGGAATTTCCCGCACCAGGCGCGGTACCAGATAACCTGGCAGTTGCTGGCGCACACTTTCCACCAGTGCGCGCGCGCGGGTGTCTGCCACTTCGAAATGTGCGGCACCCTGCACGTGATCCAGCTGGTGCAGGTAATACGGCAGCACCCCATTGGCGAACAACTTTTCGGAAAGCTCGGCCAGCGTGTCGGCGCTGTCGTTGACGTTTTTCAGCAGCACAGCCTGGTTGAGCAGGGTAACGCCGGCAGCGCGCAATCGGCCGAGGGCGGCCGCGACCTCATCGTCAATCTCGTTGGGGTGATTGCAGTGCAGCACCAGTACAGGCTTGAGGCGGCTACGGGTAAACCAGCCCAACAGTTCTTCGTTGACGCGGGACGGCGCGACGATGGGCAGGCGGGTGTGGATACGCAGCTTGTCCAGCTGCGGGATCTGCTGCAGCTCGCCCGCCAGCCAGGCCAGCTGACGGTCGCTCATCACCAGGGGGTCGCCACCGCTTAAAATCACTTCACGCAGGCCCTGCTGAGCGCGGATATAGTCCAGCGCCTGCTGCCACTGCTGGCGGTTCAAATGGTTGTCGCCGTAGGGGAAGGCGCGGCGGAAGCAGTAGCGGCAGTTGACCGCGCACTGGCCGGCGGCAATCAACAGCAGGCGGCCCTGGTATTTATGCACGACGCCGGGCACCGGATTGGCGTTGGCTTCCTCCAGTGGGTCGTTGTTGTAGCCGGGGCTGGGCTGCAGTTCTGCTGCGGTGGGCAATACTTGCAACAGCAGTGGGTCTTTGGGATCGCCGGGGCGGATGCGGCTCAGGAACGGGCGTGGCACGCGCAGTTCGAAGGTGGCCGAGGCAGCGCTCAGTTGGGGCAGCTGCTCAGCATCCAGTTGCAGCAGCTCGAGCAGTTCCTGCGGGTCGCGCACCAGATCGCTCATTTCTTCCTGCCAGCGGCGCGGGCGCAGGATCTCCTCGCCGGAGGCGGCGATTTCGATGCTGCTTATTTCACGTGCGGGCTGGCGGTGCTGTATCATAGCGGGCTGTTTTTTTGGCGCGGTGGCCGTTGGCTACTGGTTGGCCCCGGAGGGGCGCGCGAAGTTTAATCAATTTGATGGCGTAATGCTGATATTTCGAGGAGCTCATGGCTAATTATTCCACTAACGAATTCAAAGGCGGCCTGAAGGTAATGCTGGACGGCGACCCCTGTTCCATTGTGGACAATGAGTTCGTGAAGCCCGGTAAGGGGCAGGCCTTCAATCGCGTGAAGCTGCGCAACCTGAAGACCGGTCGCGTGTGGGAGCGTACTTTCCGTTCCGGTGAGAGCCTGGAGAGTGCGGACGTGATGGACCGCGACATGGAATACCTCTACAACGATGGTGAGTTCTTCCATTTCATGGAGCCGGAGACCTTTGAGCAGCATCAGGCGGACGCGAAGGCGGTTGGCGATGCGGCGAAGTGGCTGAAGGAGCAGGATATCTGCGTGGTCACTCTGTATAACGGTGCGCCGCTGGCGGTCACTCCGCCAAACCACGTGATCCTGGAAATCACCGATACCGATCCGGGTGTGCGTGGCGATACTGCACAGGGCGGCACCAAGCCGGCGACCCTGTCTACCGGTGCCGTGGTGAAGGTACCCCTGTTCCTGGAAATCGGTGAGACTATCAAGGTCGATACCCGTACCGCGGAATACCTGGGTCGCGCGAAGGAAGACTAATCCTCTTTTGCTCAGCGATTCTGAAGGGCGAATACTCTGGTATTCGCCCTTTTTAGTTGTGGCTGCGGTGGTTCCTTTTTCCAGGGCCTCGAGGCGTCAAAATACCGGGTGCGGGTTTTCAGGACCGCTGTGAATACATCCCTGTACGCTGCGTCAGCGGCGTCCTTGCCGCTGACGCTCCTGAAAACCCGCACCCGGCACTTTGCCTTCGCATCGGCGATTGGTGGTTCTAGGCAGCTAAACTGGTACATCTTTTTAAATTTAAACTCCTATGTCTGAATGCCTCTGGCAGCCCTCTGCCCCACTCGACAACCTCCGCCGCCGCGCCACCCTGCTCGCGGATATCCGCCGTTTCTTCAGCGAGCGTCAGGTGCTGGAGATGGAGGTGCCGATTCTGTCCCGTCGCGCCACCAGCGACCCGCATATCGATTCGATCACGGCGGACTGTAGCGGCGCGCCGGCGTTCCTGGCGACCAGCCCGGAGTTTGGCCTGAAGCGTTTGCTGGCCGCGGGCATGGGAGATTGTTATTACCTGGGCAAGGCGTTTCGCAATGGCGAGGCCGGTGGTCGGCACAATCCGGAATTCACCATGCTGGAGTGGTATCGGGTGGGCTGGGACGATCATCGGCTGATGATCGAGGTGGGTGAGTTTCTGTCGTGGGTGCTGAATATTTCTCGCGTGTGTTCCTACAGTTACCGCGCGCTGTTTCTGAAGTTTCTCGATATCGATCCGCACCGGGCGTCGCTGGAGGAGTTGAAGGCGGTTGTGGCGCGGGTGCTGGAGTTGTCGTTCGAGCCGGCGGATCGCGATGAGTGTCTGGATCTGTTGATGAGCCACCATATCGAGCCGAATATGGATTCGTCAGGCGAGCGTGGGATTACGCTGGTCTACGATTTCCCCGCGAGCCAGGCGGCACTGGCGCGGGTGGAGCACGATGAGCTGGGTGCGCCGGTGGCGCGGCGGTTTGAAGCCTATGTGGCGGGGATGGAGCTGGCCAATGGTTACTGGGAACTGACCGATGCCGCGGAACAGCAGCGCCGGTTTGAAGCGGATCAGAAATACCGTGCAGAGCATGGCAAGCCGGTAAATCCATACGAGGAGCGTCTGGTGGAGGGGCTGGCGTCTGGCATGCCGGCCTGCGCGGGCGTGGCGCTGGGGGTGGACCGGATATTGATGTTGGCCTGCGAGGCAGAGCGTATTGATGAGGTGATCGCGTTTCCGATTGAGCGTGCGTAATCTCGCTGGTTATCCGCTAGCTGCACTCATGCGCTTTCGCGATCTTCACTTGCATCGTCATTGGGCGCGTCCTGGCGGAGGCTGCTGGCACCGCGCTCGGGGGTGAATTCGTAGCAGGTGACTTCGCCCACGGCGTAAAAGCCAGTATCTAACCAGAGGTCTTGTTGGTCTTCTCCCACCAGTGCCACTGCGTGCTTGTGGTGGCTATGCAACACTTCCCGCACCATTTGCTGGAACATGGCACTGCCGACTCCGTGATCGCGATATTCGGGTAATGTCCACAGGTCGTAGAAGCCGAGCGCATCGGCGGAAGAAAACAGGCAGCCGGTGGCCACCGCTTTTCCCTCGAACTCGCCGATATGCATTTTCAGACGGCTGTATTTGTGTTCGGGTAATTCGGATAAGTGTTTGTAGAACTTCTTGGTTTGCGCGGCTTCGAGGTTGCAGCTTTGTGATGCGGCAATCAGGTCGCCGTAGGCGATGACATCCTCTGCGCGCGTGACGTTTTTAATCGTCAGCTTGTCATCGGCCTTGTCGTTTGGGGCCAGTTGTTTGACCTCCGCCGCCATGGCAATCAATGGCGGTTGGCGAATCAGATGTAGTTCCGCCAGTGCCACGTCATCCAGTGGCTTGTTTGCACAGTGCCACAGGGAAAAGGGGCTGTGGCGCTCGGCAAAATAATCGACGACAAAACGCTGCAAAATGCGCGGCTGTACCACCGAGTTGCTCACTACCTGGTTGAAATGCGAGGAGAGGAGCCCGCTGTCGGTGCGCAGCAGGCCGGTGATTTCTTTGGTCTGACTGGGGTTGGCCAGCCCGGCAAAGTACCCAGCTTTAGTTTCCAGGTTGCGGCAAACGAGGTTTTTGGCACTGAGACTGTATTTCATGGTTAAAGGATAGTCTTGCCGTTGCCTGGCTGGAATGAATGTGTGCAACCTGTGACAGCAGAATCAGCGCAATTGATCCACCTGCGATATTGCGGTTTGATTCATGCTGATGGCGGGCTGGTCGCAGCTTGCCGTGCCAATCACTTTGGCGGGCACCCCGGCTACCAGAGATTTCTCCGGTACTGGCTTCAGCACCACACTGCCGGAAGCGATCTGCGAGCAGGCGCCAATCTCGATATTGCCGAGAATCTTGCTGCCGGCACCAATCAGCACACCGCAACGCACTTTCGGATGGCGGTCGCCGCTTTCCTTGCCGGTGCCCCCCAGGGTCACCGATTGCATGATCGAGACATTGTCTTCCACCACCGCCGTCTCGCCGATGACGATGCCGGTGGCGTGGTCGAGCAGGATGCCCTGCCCCAGCTCGGCGGCGGGATGGATATCCACACCGAATACCACCGAGATACGGTGTTGGATAAACAGGGACAGTGAACGTCGCTGCTGTTGCCACAGCCAGTGGGCCACGCGCCAGGCCTGCAGGGCGTGATACCCCTTGAAGAACAGGAACGGCTCATACAGCGAGTGGCAGGCACTGTCGCGTTGTTCGATCGCGGCCAGGTCCGCGCGCGCGGCGGTACCGATACTCGGGTCCGCGGCCAGTGCTTCGTCAATCACTTCCCGAATCAGCAGGGCTTGAGCAACCGGGCTGTCCAGCTTGTTGGCCAGGTGAAAACTGAGGGCCGATTCGAGCGTGGCGTGATTCAGGATGGTGGCGTGCAGGAAGCTCGCCAGGATCGGCTCCCGCTCGACCTGCACCGCGACATCCCGGCGAATGCCGTCCCAGATCGGGTCAAGTTGGTCGACTTGATCAGCGCTTGGCTTTACGTTTTCCATCGGATACAGCTCCTTTTTTCTCACCACGATTTACGCGCTGGTTAGACTGCCCCAAGTGTGAGGGGCGGCTCCTGCAGCGCGGCAAGCTGCTCGCGCAGGGCCAGAATATGTTCTGCCCAGTAGCGGGGCGTATTGAACCACGGGAATGCCTTGGGAAACGCCGGGTCCTGCCAGCGCCGCGCCAGCCAGGCGGCGTGGTGCATCTGGCGCAGGCAGCGCAACGGTTCTACCAGCTGTAACTGAGCCGGATCAAAAGGGTAGAAGGTTTCGTAGCCTTCGACCACAGTATCCAGATAAGCGGTTGCCTCCGCGCGGTCACCAGAAATCAGCATCCAGATATCCTGGATGGCCGGACCTTGTAAGCAGTCGTCCAGATCCACAAACCAGGGGGTATCGTCCCGCCACAGGAAGTTGCCGCTGTGGCAGTCGCCGTGCAGACGCAGCGTGGGCCACTCCCGCTCAAACTGAGGTGCAATCTGTTCGATGAGATGTGCCGTGGTGGTGGCGTAGGCCTCCACATTCTCTCGCGGCAGGAAATCTCCGGCCAGAATGGTTTCGCGGCTATCGATAGCGAAGCGCTGCAGGCTCAGTTGCGGGCGGTGCGCGAAGGGGCGCGCAGCACCGATGGCGTGAATTCGCCCGAGCATGGTGCCCACCTGTTCCAGGTGGTCAAAGTTATCCAGCTCGATCTGGTGACCGCCGCGGCGCGGAAAAAGTGCGAAGCGGAACCCGTGGGCTTCCAACAGCGTGGTGCCATCAAATTCCAGTGGTGCCACCACGGGAATCTCTGCGGCCGCAAGCTCCAGCGAGAACGCGTGTTCCTCGAGGATTTGCGCATCACTCCAGCGTCCCGGGCGATAGAACTTGGCGATTAACGGTTGCGCCTCGTCGATCCCTACCTGGTAAACGCGGTTCTCATAACTGTTGAGTGGGAATATGCGCGCGTCAGACAGCAGGCCCACGCTCTCCACGCAGTCGATTACCCGGTCGGGGGTAAGCGCGTCGTAGGGATGTGACGATTCGGTCATGGGGGCTCCACTGAGCGCGATAGGGCTCGGATCAAATGGGGGCGCTATGCTAACGCGGATGGACTGGCGCACCAACTGTTCATGGAACGCATGGATGTCCATGGATACAGGGAAATCGACAGGAGAACACGGTGAAATACATTTTTGAGGTGCAGATAAAACAGGGCTTCCGTGCGGAGCAATACGCCGATGCCTGGGTGCGCGCATCAGAGCTGATTCAGCAGGCGCCGGGGGCACGTGGAACTGAACTGCATCGCAAGATTGGTGAACCGGACAAGATGATTGCGATTGCACATTGGGATTCCAAAGCGCAGCGCGATGCGATGCAGGAAAAACACAACCCGGAGATCGACAGCATCATTCGCAGTGCTGCGCCCTTTGTCGAGATTCGGGTGCTCGGCTCTTACGAGGAGCCGGAATGGGTGGTAACGCCGCCGCAAGCAAAAGCGTAGTCGGCAGCCGTGTTTTATCGGGTAGAAAAAAGGGCGCCCTGTAAACAGGGCGCCCATATTGCTTGCGAATTGAGGAAATCCGCGCGGTGCGTTAGCGCACCTTAGTTGCTGTACCAGTAAGCATCCAGAGTCACGCCGCTGGCTCCGTTGCGGGTAGCCTTGAGGCCGATATGCCAAGTGCCAGCCGCCGGGTTGGCGATGGTGCAGGACTCATTGTTGCCGCCACCGGTGTCGCGGCAATCGTACAGGCTGTTGGTTGGGTTGGCGCCGAGGCGTACGTACAGGTTGACGTTACCGCTGCCACCGGAGGTGGATACCTCGAGGCTGGTCGCGCCGGCGGGTACGTCAATGGTGTAGTACTCCCAACCACGCGAGGCAACACTGATGTTGCTCTCGGTAAAGCCGTCGCTGCTCGGGCCGCCGCTGCCATCGCTAACGGTTACCGACTGTGTGCTGCTATCGCTAGCGCCATCGTCGTCGGTCACGGTCAGGGTCACAGAGTAGGTGCCGGCCGCACTGTAGCTGTAGCTCGGGTTGGCATCCGTTGAGCTGCCGCCATCACCGAAGTCCCAGCTGTGGCCCACAACACTGCCATCGCTATCGCTACTGCTATCGGTGAAGGTCACGAACAGGTCTGAAGCGTTAAAGGTGAAGCTCGCATTCGGTGCCTGATTAGTGGGAGTGCCGCCGCCGACCGCATCGATCGCCGCGCTCGCGTCGATAATACCCGCACCGCATCCGCCGGAGCAGGCGCCGGGTAGTGCACGCGCGGTAGACTTGAGTGCGCTTTCAACCTGAGCTGGAGTAACGCCGCCGTTGGCTGCGTACATCAATGCGGCAACGCCGGATACATGAGGTGCCGACATCGAGGTGCCCTGGTAGTACACGTAATTTTCGGCACCTGGGCCGGTAGCGCCGTCGTTCAGGGTTGATGCGACACCATGGGTTGCATCGTATGCGACATCGCCACCGGGTGCGCTCACATCGACGGTGGAGCCAAAGTTGGAATAATACGCGCGGGCGCCGAAGCGCTCGGTGGCCGCGACAGAAATTACATTGTCACAGCTGGCCGGGCGATAGCCTGAAGCGTCGGCGTCGCTGTTACCCGCGCTGACAACAACCGTTGAGCCATTGGTAACCGCTGTGTTAATCGCACTTTGATAGGTGGAATCACAGGCTCCACTACCGCCAAGGCTCATGTTGATCACCTGGGCCGGATTTGCGTTTACCGGTACGCCGGAAACATTGCCACCGGACGCCCAAACGATACCGTCGGCAATATCGGAAAGGTAACCACCACATTTGCCCAGTACACGTACCGGAACCACTTTCGCGTCGAAGGCAACACCGGCTACGCCTTTGTTGTTGTCGGTAACCGCGGCGACAGTGCCGGCCACATGGGTACCGTGCCAGCTGCTGCTCTGGTCTTGGGGTGGATTGAAAATACCGCACTCGTTGCGGGTAACGGCATCGCCGGGGTCAGAGGGGTCCGCGTCGCGGCCGTCGCCATCGTTAGACACAAAGGTATCATCGATAAAGTCGTAACCGGGCAGGATGTTGGCATCGAGATCCGAGTGGTACACGTATCCAGTATCGAGTACCGCAACCGTCACACCCGCACCGGTTTGCTTGTCCCACGCGGCGGGCAGGTTGATACCGCCAGTGGCTTCAAAGTAGTGCCACTGTACGTTGTAGTAGGTATCGTTCGGTGTGTATTGCGGCACCATAAACGCATCTTCCTCGACGGAAAGAATATTGGGATCCGCTTCCAGTGTGGCCTGCAGCTTCTTCAGCTGGCCCGGCGCCATCCGTGTTTCCAGGCGAAATACCTGGCGGTCTTCAAGCGCCATTTTGCGCAGGTGGCCCATCTTCACGCCGCCGCGATTAGACAGGGTGGTAGCCTGTGACTGCCAGTCGCGTGCCTGGGTGTCTTTGTAGCGAACGATCAGGCGCTGCGGCACATTGGAAAAATCTGCATCGGCAGAAATCTGTGCAACAGCCTGTGAGTGATTGCCGAGTAGCCCCAGCGTAGTGATTGCCGAAATGGCGGCAAAAGAATACCCCTTCAGAATGGATTTCATTCTTATTGTTCTCCCCGTATCAGGATCTTTGTTTGGGTGGTGTGCTGAGTCGCAGCGGACTGCTGTTGGCAGGGCTACTTCGCAGCAATAATTTGCGCCAGTACGATTAGCCGGTAGGGCCGCGCGCGATGGAAAGCCGCAAGCTCGGCGTTGCTTAAACGCCGATATATGACTGTAAGCGAAACTTGGTGCGTCAGTGCCAGACCTTGATCACGCAAATTGCATGATTTCTACGCCAAAAAATGTAATTTCGTGAAATATAAACTTTTGCAGTAAATCCGTGCCAATAACAGCCCGGATGCACAACAAGCGTGCGTTGAAAAATACACAAAAGCGAGGGGAGGGAAGGAGAAGGAGGGCTCTAAGCCTCTCCGCTCATCGACATGCGGAGAGGCTCATAGATCGCCACATTAAGTGACGAGACAAAAATCAAACGGCAATTTTCTCCAGCGCCAGGCTGCCGATAGAGTAGCCAGCACCGAAGGAACAAATCACCCCTTTGCTGCCAACCGGCAAATCGTCGTTATGCAAATTGAACGCGATGATGGAACCCGCACAGCCGGTATTCGCGTACTGGTCCAATACGATAGGTGCGCGCTCAGGGGAGGCGTCGTTGCCCATCAGCTTTTTCGCAATCAATAAATTCATATTGATGTTTGCCTGATGCAGCCACCAGCGATTGACCTCATTCGGTTCGAAACCCAGCTCTTGCACCTGGCTTTCCAGATGTGCGGCGGCCATCGGACAGACTTCCTTGAACACCTTGCGCCCGTTCTGGCGGAACAGCTTGCCCTCGCCAAACGGATCCACATCCGCGGCGCGTGCGGTGTAACTGAAGTTTGAGCGAATATTGTTGGAGAAAACGGTTTTGGCTTTGGTGCCGAGAATTTCCCAGGCACTGTCGGTATTGCAGCTCTCCTTGCGCTCCACCACGGTGGCCACCGCCACATCGCCGAAAATAAAGTGGCTGTCGCGATCGGAAAAGTCGATCTGCGGTGACGCCAGCTCCGGGTTAATTACCAGTACGGATTTGGCAGAACCGGAACTGATCGCATCCACCGCGCGCTGCAGGGCGAAGGTGGCGGAAGAGCAGGCCACTTCCATATCGAAGGCAAAGCCGTCGATACCCAGCGCAGACTGGATTTCGATGGAGATCGCCGGATAGGCGCGTTGCAGATAAGACGCACCCACAATCACCGCATCAATGTCTTCCGGTTTCTTGTTGGCCTTTTCCAGCGCCAGCTTTGCCGCGTTCAAACCCATCTCCGCCTGCAGGCACAGCTCGTCATCGGCGCGCTCCGGCAGGTACGGGCGCATACGGTTCGGATCGAGGATGCCCTCTTTGCTGATCACGTAGCGGTTCTTGATACCGGACGCTTTCTCGATGAACTCTGCGGAAGAAAAAGACTTGGCTTTTACCTGGCCGGATTCGATGGCATCGGCATGTTCGCGATTGAATTTTTCCGCGTGGGCATTCAGCGCCACCACCAGCTCTTCGTTGCTGATGGCCTCAGGCGGTGTCCACAGACCGGTACCGCTGATCACGATGCCGCGAGGTAGTTGGAATTCACTCATGTTTCTCGGTCCCATCATCCTGTGCATCGCACCCGCATAGCCCTGCTAGTGAAGGGGCAATTACGAGCACGCTCTAGTTATAACGTTAGCAGCCGGTGGTTTTTTGCGCAGCGGCGGCGAAAGGGCGACTATTTTGGCGCCTAGAGTCACATTGGTCTATGAATGGATGCGCGAGTCTGGCGGGTCATTGAGGGGGGATTGGCTGACTATCAGGGGGTTCTGGCCAGAGCGTAAACACTGACGCGCGATGCGCCTGCTGCGAGGAGTGACTGGGCCGCCGCCTCCTGGGTGGCACCGGTGGTAATGACATCGTCCACCAGGCCCACATGCAGGTCTTTTACCTGCGGCCCGGCGGCAAAACTGTGGGCGAGATTCTTGCGTCGCTGGGCGCGTGAAAGTGTTTGCTGGCTATCGCTGGCGGCAACTTTACGCAGTGCGTCTGGTGCCACTGGCAGGCGCCAGTAGTCGGCGAAGATATCGGCGATCAGCCGCGCCTGGTTGTAGCCCCGGCCGAATAATTGCTTGCGCCAGTGCATGGGAATCGGCACCAGTATGTCGATGCGGGGGGGCTGTTGTACGTGCGGGTGGAGCGCCTGTGCCGCGAGTTCGGCGAGCGTGCGCCCGGCGGCAAAGTCCCGCTGGTATTTGAAACGCTGCACCAGCTGTGCGATCGGGTAGGCATAGGCCCAGCAGGCGACGCTGCTGGCCTGGGGTGGCGGGCGTTGAATGCAGGTGGCGCAGTAGCGGTCGAAGTGCCGGTCCTGCGTTTCTGCCAGCGGCAGCGCACAGCCTATACAGGCGTGGCCCAGCGAAGGCAGATCGCACTGGCACGATGCGCAGACTCCGGCCTGCACTTCGTCACCGCTGCCGCACAACAGGCAGCGGGCAAAGTGCTTATCGAGGGGGCGGGTGAGTACTTGACCCAGTAATCGCAATAGCGGCACCGCAATCCTCCCTGACTGCAGACTTGTAAACCAGAATGGGTTCTGTTGGTTGACAGCGATAGGGCCACCGCTACACTGACAGCCTTTCGCGCACGATTTACCTGTAAAAACCAAGAACAATGTGGCTCGGAGCCCTGTCCCGCAGCCGATCGACGGCGAACCCCCTATGGAGTTTCGTCGTCTGAGGAGAGTAATCCCAGTGACCGCCAATCTGCAAATGTCTTCCGCCTCGTCTACTTACGGCGAAATTCGCCACGACTGGAGTCGCCAGCAGGTGCTCGACCTGTTCGCGCTGCCGTTCAACGATCTGCTGTTTACCGCGCAGATGGTGCACCGACAGCACTTTGATGCCAACCGGGTTCAGGTAAGCACCCTGTGTTCGATCAAAACCGGTGCCTGCCCGGAAGACTGCAGCTACTGCCCACAAAGCGCCCGTTACGACACCGGCCTTGAGCGCGAAAAGCTGATGAAGGTGGAGAAGGTGCTGGAAGAGGCGCGCGCAGCCAAGGCCAGTGGCGCGACCCGCTTCTGCATGGGCGCCGCGTGGCGCTCACCGAAGAACAAAGACATGCCCTATGTCACCAAGATGGTGCAGGAAGTGAAGGCCCTGGGCATGGAAACCTGCATGACCCTGGGTATGCTGAGCGATGAGCAGGCCAAGGGTTTGGCCGAAGCGGGCCTGGATTACTACAACCACAACCTGGATACCTCGCCGGAATACTACGGCGACATCATTACCACCCGCACCTACGAAGACCGTCTGAATACCCTGGCGAATGTACGTGCGGCGGGTATGAAGGTGTGCGCCGGTGGCATTATCGGCCTGGGTGAAGAGGAAAAAGACCGCGCCGGCCTGCTGATGCAACTGGCCAACCTGTCCGAGCACCCCGAGTCGGTGCCGATTAATATGCTGGTAAAAGTTGCCGGCACGCCGCTGGAAAACAACAAAGATCTGGATCCGTTTGAGTTTATCCGCTGTATCGCAGTGGCGCGCATCATGATGCCGAAGTCCCATGTGCGCCTGTCCGCCGGTCGCGAATCCATGAACGACGAGATGCAGTCCCTCGCCTTCCTCGCCGGTGCCAATTCGATTTTCTACGGCGAAAAACTGCTGACTACTGGCAACCCGGAAGCCAACGAGGACATGCAATTGTTCAAGCGCCTGGGCATCAAGCCAGAGGAATACCAGCAGTACGAGGATGAGTCCGCAGTGGAAGCCGAGCTGCAGGCAAAAATTTCCGAACAGGAATCCGACCCCTTCTTCTACGACGCCGCCAAGGCGTAAGTTCAGTTATTGCTGTGACCGCTGTGGTAAATAGCCTGCAGGACTTTCTCGATGCGCGCCTGGCAGAACGCCGGGCGCAGCAGCTGTACCGCAAGCACAAAGTTCTCGCGGCTGCGCCGGGCCCTGTGGCCGAGGTGGATGGCCGTACCCTGGTTACCTTCAGCAGCAATGATTATCTCGGTCTCGCCACCCATCCCGATGTGATTGCAGCGCAGCAGCACGGTGCCGCGCTGGGTGCCGGGGCCACCGCCTCGCATCTGGTCAATGGCCACTTCGATATCCACCAGCAACTGCAAAACAAGATTGCCGAAGTCACCGGCCGCGAAGCAGCACTGCTCTTCGGCAGCGGCTATATGGCCAACGTTGGTGTTATCAATGCGCTGGTTGGCCGCGGCGATTTTGTGGTGCAGGACAAACTCAATCACGCCTCGCTGATTGATGGCGGGCGCATCTCCGGCGCCCAGTACCTGCGCTTTGCCCACAATGATCTGGAGGCTTTGGAAGTTCAGCTGCGCCGTGCGCGGGAAAAAAACAGCGGAAAAATTCTGCTCGCCGTGGATGGCGTGTACAGCATGGACGGCGACTCCGCACCGCTCGCGCAGATGGCCGCGCTGTGTCAGCGCTACGACGCCTGGTTGATGGTGGATGAAGCCCACGGCTTTGGCGTGATGGGAAGCGCTGAGAATCCCAGCGCCGGCAGTGCCGTCGCCGCCGGGCTGGACCAGCACAGTGCGCCCATCCTCATGGGTACCCTCGGCAAAGCGGCTGGCAATGCGGGTGCCTTTGTCGCAGGCTCAAAAGCGCTGATCGAATACCTTACCCAATTTGCCCGCACCTATATCTACACCACCGGCATGCCGCCGGCAGTGGCTGCCGGGTGCCTGCGCGCGCTCGAGCTGATGCAGCAACAGCCGTTGCGCGAGACCTTGCAGCAGCGCATTGATTATTT
Source organism: Microbulbifer sp. S227A (assembly GCF_049800935.1). NCBI lineage: Bacteria > Pseudomonadati > Pseudomonadota > Gammaproteobacteria > Cellvibrionales > Microbulbiferaceae > Microbulbifer > Microbulbifer sp. S227A. Next base: position 52,077 of record NZ_JBNAFZ010000015.1, read on the forward strand.
CCGCGAGCGCGCCGCGACGCTGCAGTTGCCACTGGAAAACTCCACCAGTGCCATTCAGCCGCTGGTGCTCGGCTGTGAGCAAACCGTGCTCGCCGTCGCCGGACGATTACAGGAAGCGGGCTTTCTGGTGGGCGCCATTCGTCCACCCACGGTACCTGCGGGCACCGCGCGTTTGCGCATCACCCTGTCCGCTGCACACAGCGAGGCGCAGATCGATGGCCTGCTGCAGGCACTGGTGCAGGCGCTGCGCGCGGTGGAGGTGCCGGTGTGACTCGTTCAATGGGCGAAATTAAAAGTCTGGCGCTGATTCATGGTTGGGGCGGCGACTCCCGTTGCTGGCAGCCGTTGCTGGCGCAGTGGCAATCCGTTGCCGGCACTTTCAATGGCCCCTTCGATGGCCCCTTTAATGGCCACATTGTCACCGTGGATTTGCCGGGCTTTGGTGCGCGTACTAACGAGCCCTGGCCGCAAACCGAAACCCTGCTTGCCGAACTGGAAGCGCAGTTGCCGGAAGATTGTCTGCTACTGGGCTGGTCCCTGGGTGGGATGCTCGCGGTGCAGCTTGCCGAACGCAGCAAGCGAGTTGGAAGTAACAAAGTGCGGGCACTGGTGACCATCGGTGCCAACGGGCGCTTTGTCGCCAGCGATGGTTGGCCGGCGGCTATGCCGGAAACGGTGTTCACAGATTTCTGTCGCGCCCAGCGTGAGGCGCCGGCAAAAAATATGCAGCGTTTTGCCGGCCTGCAGGCGCGCGGTGATTCCGAGATGCGCGGCTTGCTGAAAACGCTAAAGGCCGAGGTGCCCGCAGCGGTTCCACAAAGCTGGTCGCAGGCCCTCGAATGCCTTGGTAGCCTGGATAACCGCAAGCTGTTGTCTGCTCCTGTGGTGCCAACGCTACACCTGTTTGGTGAAGGTGATGCATTGGTACCTGTACAGGCTGCGAGTGCGTTGGAAGTGTTGGGTGCGTCGTGCAAGGTGATCCCGCAATCCGGGCACTGCCCGCACCTGAGCCGTCCCGCGCAAGTCGCGGAGATCATTCGCGACTTTGTCGGTAATTCACTTGGTAACTCTATTTCTAGCGCTGTTTCTAACTCTGCCGCACCGCTGGAAAAGACTTCCGTGGCGCGGGCCTTTGGCCGTGCGGCAGCGAGTTATGACGCCGCCGCCCACCTGCAGCGCGCGGTCTGTCGTGAGCTGCTTAGCCGCGCCCCGGAGCACCGCGTACCAAGACGCATTCTCGATCTGGGCAGTGGCACTGGTTACGGCAGCGAGCTGCTGCGCAAACGTTTCCCCGATGCGGAAATTATTGCGCTGGATATCGCCCCGCAGATGCTACAGTTTGCCCGCGCACACCGTCCCGTAAGCAATGCGTATGTGGCGGCGGATGCAGAACAGCTGCCGCTGGCAGACGGTTGTATCGATCTGGTCTTTTCCAGCTTTGCCTTGCAGTGGTGTTACCGGTTGCCGCAGTTGTTTGCGGAAATACGCCGGGTGTTGGCGCCCGCTGGAGACGTATTAATTTCCACGCTGCTACCGGGGACGCTCAGTGAGCTGGAAGTTAGTTGGGCGGCGGTGGATGACGCGGTACATGTGAATCGTTTCCTGCCCGAGAGTGACTGGCACAGTGCCTGTGTGGCCAATCACCTGCAAACAACCACCGCGGTCGAGCAGCGTGTATTGCATTTTGATGATGTGAAATCGCTGATGCGGGAATTGAAGAGCATTGGTGCCCACAATGTGAATCGTGAAGCGGGCAAGGGGCTGCTGAGTCGGGCGAAATTGCGCAAGCTAACCGAAGCCTATGAGAGCGAACGCACCGACGTGGGACTGCCTGCGACCTATGAGGTGTTGTATTTACAGTTAGCGCATTCAGCCGCTGCCGCTTCAGCCCTCGATGCTCTTGATGCCCTCGCGCCGGGTTAAGCGTCGGCGCAATTGCTCTGCTAATCCTCCGGAATAAATCCCACCACGCGTGTAGGCCCACCGCTGCCACCGCGGATTTTCATCGGTAATGCAATCAGGGTGAAGCCTTTCTCCGGTAGCGCCTGCAGGTTGGTTACGTTTTCCAGTGCGGGAACATTCCGCTTGAATAATTCGCGGTGCGCCTTGAATAGTTTCGACGCGCCATAGTCGATACTCGGCGTGTCCAGCCCTACCGCTTTTATACCGCGCTCGTCTGCCAGAAATATCGCCGCCTCGGGAGATAGCCCGGGAAAATTCAGTTTATCCACGGCCGCTTTACCGCGCTCTGCGGTACCCAGGTACTTCACCGGGTCTGGCCAGTACTGTGCACTGCCGGTATCAAATAACACGATCGTGTCTTTCTCGATCTTGCCGTGCTGCTGTTCCCAGCGTTCTATGTCGGCAACGCTAATCAGATAGTTCCTATTGGCGCCTTTGCCCGCTTGCGGAATCTGCCCGGCGACCCGAATTACCACTGCGGGCCCGATTAGTTGCTGCAGGGGTATCTGGTCCACGCTTTGCTGGCCGCGACCGAAATGCACCGGGGCATCCACATGGGTGCCGCCGTGTTCGGCTGCCGCCAGGTTATACGCGGAATAGTAATACCCCTTGTCGGTTTCCCCGGCGAACACCGTGTCTTTGTGAAATTTGTCGGCAGTGGGCCAGTAGAGGGTGTCATCGGCAAAGTCGTGGGACAGGTCGACCCAGCGGCCCTTGGGGAATCCATCTGCGAGCGCGAAGCTCGCCCAGCAAAGCGCCACAACCACAGTGAGATGGCAAACACTCGGCCAGAAAAGGCGCCAGACAAGGTGACAGATGCGGTTCCATGAAGCGGCGAAAAGCGGGAGCCGGTTGCGCAATGTTCTCTCCGTTTGTTGTCATTTTTCGTGCGGGCGTTAAGTCCGCGCCGGGCTACGCAGATAGTGGTGTGTCGCTGTCCGAGGTAGTCGTGCACACCACAGCCTTTGAAAGCCTATACCAAAGCGCCGAGTCTGCCAGTGGGACAGGCTCGCGGTAGCTGTTGCAGCGCAAACGGCTGAAGCGGTTATGTGAGTTTGATTACCGGCTCGAGTGCTGCGTGCCTGCAGCAACGGAAGAATTTGGCTAATTTCGTCTGCCGGTATTCCACCGGGACGGGTTTGCAGGTGTGGTCGATCTGAAGACGGCTTGGGATGCGGGACGTTTGTCTGGATTCTACAAGACCCTCGCCGACTTCGCCCGCTATCTCGGGCGCGCCTGCGAGGGCCTGTAAACCAATGTGGTGTTTGTGTCGTTGGGGATCACACCTGCACGACGACATAGACCTCACGGCCATCGCGCTGGGTCGGCATAAAGTAGTGGCCGCCGTAGCGATAGTACTGGATGCCGTTGATCACTTCGGCGGTATAACCAACCGGCAGCTCGCTGACTACCTGACCCGGCGAGTAGGCCTGCTGGGTTACACCCACTACCGGGGCCGCTGCCACGGTAGTGACCGGTGCCGGCACCACCACGTAGCGATTCATTTGTGGGCGCCATTGGTAGTAGGAAGCGCCGTACTGGTAATACGTCAGTCCGCCGATTTGCACGCGCACCGCACTGCCGGGCAGGGTGAGTACCGCTGCGCCCAGCGGCGCGTTGACCACCACAAAGCCGGTTGGTGCCGGGCGGTAGTAGTAACCGCCGGAGTAGTAATAGGGCACTCCGCCCACTGCCAGGTTCACGTAACCCGCGGGCAGTACCGGAACCGTTACCCCAATACTGATACGCGGCCCGCGATAACGGGGGCCCCAGTAGCCGCGCCCGTAGACCGGACGGTAACGTGGACCATAGGCTGGAAGGTGGCCGTGGTGATGACCGCGGTGCCCAGGATGAGCCTCCGCAGGTGCGGCAAATGCAAAGGAAAGCAGTGCCGCAAGGCCTACTCCCAGCAAGAGGTATTTAGCCGCTTTTTTCATGAATTCCCCCGCGAGCGAGTACTTACTATCTGTGCAAATAATAACCGCATTTGGGGGCGCTTTCTAGCGAGGGACGGCGCGTCACCGTTAAGAATTGTCAGTTCAGCTGGCGTTCAGGTTGCGCTGTATTATGCCCATTAGCTTGTACAGCAACTGCGCCGCACCGAATTCGTAGGCGTGGAAACCGCGGATGGGCGCGAACTCCAGCAGGTCGAAGCCGATGATCTCGCGCTGCCTGGCCACGGATTCAAACAGGTTCAGAGTCTGGTACCAGCCGAGACCACCCGGTACCGGGGTGCCGGTGGAGGGGAAGACCGATGGGTCCATCCCGTCGATATCCAGGGTGAAGAACACCTTGCTGGGAAAGTCCTGTGGCAGCTCGATGGACTGGATCTGGGTAGGCACCAGTTCGTGTGCGTCCATGTAGCCGACGCCGTACTGTTTACGCGCCTCGATTTCCTCTTCGCAATAAGCGCGGATACCCAGTTGATACAGCGGAATGCCCGCCTCACATACCAGGCGCATCACACTGGCGTGACTGTGCTTGTGGCCTTCGTATCGGTCCCGCAGGTCGGCGTGTGCATCGATCTGCACGACACCGAAGTCTTTGATGCCCGCGTCCAGATAGCCCTTGATGATGCCCCAGGTGACCGAGTGTTCGCCGCCGATCCCCACGGGCATTTTACCGAGTCGCAAGATTTCGCTGGTGGCACTGGCAATATTCTCCATCACCCCCTCGGCGGGGCCGCTCACGTCCACCGCTTTGCGCGTGTAGATCCCAAGATCACAAGGGGAGGAAAAATTGTCGAAGGTCTCGAGCTGGTGGGATGCTTCAATAATTGCCGCCGGTCCTTTACCGGTCCCGCCTCCGTAGGAGACGGTCTCCTCGTAGGGGATCGGTAGGATATGGAACAGTGCCTCTTCGGGTTTGGGCTGTTCGATTTCGGAGCCGAGGAAAATGTTTGGATCATCTTGGTGCATGAGATTTTGCCTAGTGATTCTAGGTTTCGCAGTTCCAGATTGAGAGGCCCACTAGGACCTTCTGTGGCGGCCAAGCGTTGGGGATCTATTTTCAAAACCGCTGTGAACCCATCCCTGGGCGCTGCGGCGGCGCCGTCCATGGCGCCGACGCTTTTGAAAATAGATCCCCAACACTTGGCCTTCGCATTACAGCTAAATACTTCGTAACTCAAAAAAATTATTGGCACTGAGGTTAAAGCTGAAGGGATAGTGCCAGGTACAGGTTTTTGGGAGCGTCGCAAACAGGATGTTTGCGCCGCAGCGCCCAGGGATGGGTTCACAGGGGGGCGCCTAGCCCGGTCCCAAAAACCTGTACCTGGTGCTATACCGCCACGGGCTTCGGGGCGAAGTAATCTCAAGCCGGTAATTCACGACAGGCGCCCTTTAAAATCCTCATAACCAAACTCTTTGACCATCCGGAGTTCATCCGTATCCGAATTCCACAGTGCAATCGAAGGCAGCGGAATTCCATTAAACGTGTTGGTTTTGACCATGGTGTAATACGCCATCTCTTCAAACACCAAACGGTCGCCGACATTCAACGGCTCGGCAAAGCTGTATTCACCAATTCGATCCCCCGCGAGGCAGCTCTGCCCGCCCAGCAAATAAGCGTGAGGTAACTCCTGGGGTAAGCTGGCACCGGTAATTTCCGGGCGGTAGGGCATTTCGATCACGTCGGGCATATGGCAGGTCGCGGACACATCCAGAATCGCCTGATTTTTGCCATTCCAGGTTAGATCGATCACTTCGCCGACCAGCACGCCACAGAACAGGGCCACCGCCTCGCCGGGTTCGAGATAGACCTGCACATTGTGCTTTTGCGAGAAGCCCTTAACCGCGTGGATTAACGCCTCAACCTGATAATCCCGCCGAGTGATATGGTGGCCGCCGCCAAAGTTGATCCATTCCATTTGCGGCAGCAGATCGCCAAATTTTTCTTCCACCGCTGCAATGGTACGTTGCAGAGGTTCGAAGTCCTGTTCACACAAGGTGTGGAAGTGCAGGCCGCTGATACCAGAGAGGTCTTCATTTTCAAATAGCGAGCGCACGATGCCGAGACGTGAGCAGGGCGCGCAGGGATCGTAAATCGGCGTGTGGCCTTCGGAATGCTCGGGATTGATGCGCAGTCCAAAGCGCAACTCGGGCCGTTCCTTCTGTGCCGCAAGGCACATGGGCTTGTAGCGCTGCCACTGGGAAAACGAGTTGAAGATAACGTGGTGCGCAAACTCCAGGATTTCTTCCAGCTCCTGCTGTTTGTAGCCTGCGCTGAAGACATGCACTTCCTTGCCAAGATCCTTGCCGCCGTATTCCTCGAAGCCCAGTCTTGCCTCGTTGATGCCACTGGCGCAGGTGCCGGACAGGTATTCGACAACGATATGCCCGACGCTGAACATGGAGAAGGCTTTGAGTGCGGCGAGTACCTTGGCACCGCTACGCTGCTGCACATCGGCCAGCACTTCAAGGTTATCGCGCAGGGCGATTTCGTCGACCACAAAGCAGGGGGTGGGTACCCGGCTGGGGTCGAACTCGCCAAAATAGTCTCTACGGGGTGTCAGATCCATAAATCAATTCTGCCGCTGGAGTGCGAAAGCCCCGGGCTACGCGAAGGCGCGCCCGGGATGTAAGCGGTATTGGAATTACAGGAACGGCTTGTCAAGCCAGGTTTCCTGCCACGGCAAGCCGTATTTATTCAGGTCATGCATAAACGGATCCGGATCCAGCTGTTCCATATTCCACACGCCGGGCTTCATCCACTTGCCTTCCATCATCATCTTCGCGCCGATCATGGCCGGTACGCCGGTGGTGTAGGAAATCGCCTGGGACTTAACTTCCTTATACGCTTCCTGATGGTCGCAAATGTTGTAGACGTAGTAGATTTTGTCATCACCACCACCCTGCGGGGTGCCCTTGATGATGTTGCCAATACAGGTCTTGCCCTTAGTCAGTGGGCCCAGGCTTGCCGGGTCCGGCAGCAGCGCCTTCAGGAATTGGATGGGTATGATTTGCTGGCCCTGGAACTCTACCGGCTCAATGCTGGTCATGCCGACGTTCTGCAACACTTCCAGATGCTTCAGGTAACTGGCACCGAAGGTCATCCAGAAGCGTGCGCGCTCGATTTCCGGGTAGTGCGTGGACAGGGACTCCAGTTCTTCGTGGTACAGCAGATACAGGTCTTTCTCACCGATGCCCTCGGGGAATTCAAACACCCGCTTTTCTTCCATGGGTTTGGTGGTTACCCATTTGCCATCTTCCCAGTAGCGGCCATTCGCGGTGATCTCACGAATATTGATTTCAGGGTTGAAGTTGGTGGCAAACGGCAGGCCGTGGTCGCCGGCGTTACAGTCGAGAATATCCAGGGTCTTGATGCGATCAAAGTGGTGTTTTTTCGCATAGGCGGTAAATACGCTGGTGACACCCGGGTCGAAGCCGCTGCCGAGCAGTGCCATCAGGCCGGCTTTTTCAAAACGGTCCTGATAGGCCCACTGCCACTTGTATTCGAACTTGGCCTCTTCTGGTGGTTCGTAGTTGGCCGTATCCAGATAGTGCACGCCGGTTTCCAGGCAGGCATCCATGATGTGCAGATCCTGATAAGGAAGCGCCACATTGATGACCATGTCTGGCTTCACTTTTTCAATCAGCGCGACCATTTCACCAACGTTATCCGCATCCACCTCCGCGGTGTCGATTTTGCGCGGCAACATTTCAGCGATTTTGTCGCACTTGGATTTGGTGCGGCTGGCGAGGGTGATGTTCTCGAAGACTTCTTCTACCTGGGCGCACTTGTGCGCGACTACCTGGCCGACGCCACCGGCGCCGACAATCAGAACGTTGGCCATTTCTTTCTCCCTGTTCCGGATAGTGGGGAAACCAAAAGTTACTTCTCGAAGTAGGTATAGCCGCTCATACTCGCGGTATACGTATGTAAGATGTCTTTGCGCTGCTGTGGGCTAATGCGCTTTTCTTTCACCGCGCGCTCCGCCAGCTTGCGAAAACGCTCGAACAAATCCTGCGGTGAGTACTCCACGTAACTCAGCACATCGGCAATGCTGTCACCCTGAATTTCACGGCTGTAATCCACATGCCCATCTTCGTCAATCCGTACACTGACCACATTCGTGTCACCGAACAGGTTGTGCAGATCGCCGAGAGTCTCCTGGTAGGCACCCACCAGAAAAGTGCCGAGAATATATTCCTCGCCTTCGTTCAGTGGGTGCAGTGGTAGCGTTTTGCGTTCGCCCTGGCGATCGATAAAACGATCGATCTTGCCGTCACAGTCGCAGGTGATATCTGCGATGATTGCCGAGCGTGTCGGTGCCTCGTCCAGACGGTGCACGGGCACCAGTGGAAACAGTTGATCAATCGCCCAGATATCCGGCAGGGACTGGAACACGCTCATGTTGGCGTAATAGATGTCGGACAGTACTTCCGGTAGTGCCTCCAAGTCAGCCGGGATATGCTCGACTTCATCGAGTAGCTTGCGAATTTTTTGTGCGCACTGCAGAAACAGGTTTTCCGCCAGCGCGCGGTCGCGCAGGCTCACCTGACCATGTAAGTAAAGTGCGCGGATCTCGTCGCGATAGTAGAGCCCGTCGTTGTAGCTTTCCTGCAGGTTTTCCTGCGCTACGCTCTCCAGTGCTTCCTGCAGGTTCTTCAGCATTGGATGCGCATCGCTGCCGATACGGTCGTCTTCCAGCTCGATGGGCTCGAAGCTGGTGGTATCCAGAATGTTGAACAATAAGACGGATGAGTAGGCGACGGTTGCGCGCCCGGATTCGGTAATGATGACCGGATGGGTAACGCCCTCGCTGTCGAGGGTCTCCATAATGGCTTCCACCACATCCACACAGTACTCATCCAGAGAGTAGTTTTTGGAGTGGGTGTAGTTGGTCTTGGAGCCATCGTAGTCCACCGCCAGGCCGCCGCCGAGGTCCAGGTAACCCATGGCCGCACCCTCTTCCACCAGGTCCGCATAGTAGCGACAGGCTTCCAGCACACCGGTGCGAATGTCGCGGATATTGGGTACCTGCGAACCGAGGTGGTAGTGCAGCAACCGCAGGCAGTGCAGCATGTTGTGATCACGCAGTCTGTCGACCATCGCGATGAGGTCGTTACTACCGAGGCCGAAAATACTGCGGTCACCGCTGGTGGCGTTCCAGTAGCCGCCGACTTTACTTGCCAGTTTTACCCGCACGCCAATGTTGGGCTCGACCTGCTCGCGCTCGGCGCAGCGAATGATGGTGTCCACTTCCGATGGTGTCTCCACCACGAAAAACACCTGTACCCCGAGGCGCTGTGCCTGCAAGCCCAGGTTGATGAATTCCTCATCCTTGTAACCATTACACACGATGAGCGCATCGGTATTGTCGAGGATCGAAAGTGCGGCAATGAGCTCCGCCTTGCTGCCCGCTTCAAGCCCGTGCCCGAAAGAGCGCCCAGCCTTGGCGATTTCCTCGATCACCTGGCACTGCTGGTTGACCTTGATGGGAAAAACGCCGCGGAACACATTGTTGTAACCACAGCTGTCGATCGCGCTGCGGAAAGAATTGTTGATGCGTGCGATTTGCGCGTCGAGCAGGTTTTCAAAACGCACCAGCAGCGGCATGCCCAGCCCGCGCTCGGTGGCACCGTGGGCAATATCCAACAGCGATACCGCGTGCAGTTCACCGGCGTCATTTTTTACTTCAACCGTGATTTCACCGCGCTGGTTCAGGTTGAAGTAATCGGCACCCCAGTTGCGGATACCGTAGAGTTCTGCGGAGTCTTCGCAGGTCCAGTTTTCAATCTGTTGTTGCTTCATGGCGCCTGTTAAATTTTGGCAAATATTGGATGGAACCCGGTGCCGGTTTCGGGGCGCGAATCTTGGGGTTTGGTTGTGTGGAAATCAATAAGAAATGAAAAGAAATTGCGGATAAATCCACAAGGTTAAAACTAAATTTTTATTCGGTTTTTTATTCGTTTTTTGTATATCGCCAAACATTTGTTTATGGCGCAACGGGTTTAGGCGAAAGTCTTAAATAATTTATAAATAAAAAAGGCGACTCGTGAGAGTCGCCTGGGGAAGTAACCGAATAAATATTCGGTTGTTGGGGTTGGAATTCAGAGGAAGCCCGGGTTGGCGACCACCACATAACCGTGTCGGTGGTGGTCCCACTGGTAGTAGGTGTCGTAGGCGACAAAGTAGTTCAGGCCATTAAAGCTGACACTGAATGCCGTACCCGGCAAGGAGCGAACAAAGGCACCTACCGGGGCCTCGGCCACCACGTAGCCGGCACCGTAGGGACGGTAAAAAATACCGTCGCTGAAGTAGTAGCCCAGGCCGCCAAAACTCAGGCTGACATAGGATGTCGGCAAACGCTGCCAGCGGTAGCCGTAACCAAAGTGGGCCGGGCGCCAGCGATGCTCGTGCGGGCGGTAATAAGGCCGATGGTGCGGGCGGTGATGCGGCTTGTAGTGTGGCTTGTGACGCGGCTTATAGTGCCCGCGGTAGTCCACATACTTGTAGTCCTTGTAGTCCTTGTAGTCCTTGTAGTCCTTGCGCTCGTGCTTGTGTGCCTTGCGCTCGTGCTTGTGTGCCTTGCGTTCATGTTTGCGCGCCTGGCGTTCGTGCTTGCGTGCCTGATGTTCATGCCTATCCGCCTTGCGCTCGTGTTTACGCGCTTCTTGCTTGTGATAGTGCTTTTTGTCTTGGTGGTGATCGTGGCGACGGTTCTCCTCGTCACGCCGTTTGTCGGCGATGTCACGCACCCTGTTGCCGTGTCGCACCTGGTGGTCGCGCTGCTGCATGTGCTTGCGGCCGTGGTCGTTGCGGTGGTGGCGGTCGTCCCGGTCGGCCAGCGCGGGCGCTGTGGTCAGCAGCAAGCTGGCGGTGGCAACGGCAGTGATCAGTGTTTTCATGGTCGTTCTCCTCAGCCATGCGTGTGGCTGACTCTGTGGCCTTATGTAAAGGCTTCTCGATAACGTGGGGACCAGTGTGCCCCCTGTACACTGAATCTTTCCTGAACCGGCTGCAGAAACTCCCTGTGATGGCAAAAACCGAATGTGACCAATGCTTCCCGATTTGTTCGGTGTCCCCGCGGAAGGTAAGATGCCGCGCAACTAACCACTTGGCGGAACCCCGGCAATGCAAGTTTTTCACCACGTGGCCAGCCTGCGCGAGGCGCTGGCGGAGGCCCGTCGCGATGGCAAGACCATCGGATTCGTGCCCACCATGGGCAACCTGCACGATGCGCACATCGAACTGGTCAATCTGGCCCGCAAGCAGTGTGATGTTGTGGTGGTGTCGATCTTCGTTAATCGCCTGCAATTTGGACTCAATGAAGACTGGGATACCTACCCGCGAACCATGCAGGCGGACATGGCCAAGCTGCGCGCGGCCAACTGTGATTACCTGTTCCACCCGGATGAAGCCGAAATCTACCCCAATGGGATGGACGAGCAGACCAAAGTCATCTGCCCGGCTATGACCGATGTGCTGTGCGGCGCGAGCCGTCCGGGGCACTTTGAAGGCGTGACCACGGTGGTGGCGAAGCTGTTCAACATCGTGCAGCCAAAAAAGGCGGTGTTCGGTATCAAGGATTTCCAACAGCTGGCGGTGATCCGCCGTATGGTGGAGGACCTGTGTATTCCGGTGGAGATTGTTGCGGCACCGGTGCACCGTGAAGACGATGGTCTGGCGATGAGCTCGCGCAATGGTTATCTGAGTGAGGAGGAGCGTCCGCGTGTGGCGATCCTCAACCGGTCGCTGAACTGGGTGAGCGATGAGATCAAATCTGGTCGCAAGGATTTTGCGGCGTTGGAAGATGAGGCGCGGGCGAAAATCGAGCAGGCGGGTTTTAAGGTGGATTACTTTTCCATCTGCAACAGCAAGGATCTGCAGCCGGCGGCCCACGACGATAGCGAGATCACAATTCTCGGCGCCATGTACACCAGCGGTGCGCGCTTGATCGACAATGTTTCCGTGAGTGTGTGAAGTCAGGAGTTCGTTGATGCAAATTGAGATGTTGAAAGGCAAGCTGCATATGGCGGCGGTTACCCAGGCGGAACTCTGGTATGACGGTTCCTGTGCGATCGATGAAGATCTGGTTGAGCTCGCGGGGCTGCGCGAGTTTGAAAAAATCGATATCTACAATGTTTCCAACGGCGAGCGCTTTCACACCTATGTGATTCTGGCGGAGCGGGGTTCCGGCATTATTTCGATGAATGGTGCTGCAGCGCGCCGCGTGCAGGTCGGCGATCGTATTATTATTGCCGCCTATGCACAGATGTCTGAGGCTGAGGCCGACGCTTTCAAACCCAAGCTTGTTTATCTGGATGAGCAGAATCGGGTTGAGCGTAGTACCAATACTATTCCTGTGCAGATGTCGGAACCCGCATAAAAGCTGGGGGTTCTTTTTCCGGTCCTGTGGCGGCTGAGCGCCGGGTGCAGGTTTTCAGGAGCGTCGCAAACAGGATGTTTGCGCCGCAGCGCCCAGGGACGGGTTCACAGCGGTTCTGAAAACCTGTACCCGGTGCTTGGCCGCCACCGTGGTCTTTAACTGGATCCCGTGAGCTTCGCTTGTGACCACTAAACCACCCGCCTACCATACCTCCAAACTCAAGGTAGGATTCCACTCATCTCTATGTCGTCTCTGACAAATCCCAAAACCAGCGAACCCGTCGCTTGGGATCAGCTGCTAAAAAGTGGCTGCCGTATCTTCGTTGGTTCCCATGCCGCTGTTCCCGATGCATTAATGGCTGATCTGATCGCCAATAGTCAGGGGTTGAATGACATCGAAGTCACGCAGGTATTTACGCTTTCAGATAATGTCTGGGCAGAACGGAAACACGCTGAGTTGTTTACCATCAACGCCCTTTATATCGGTGGTACCGCGGTGCGCAATGCGGTCGCCGAAGGGCGCGCGGACTATACGCCCACCTTTCTCTCGGAAGTACCAAAGCTGTTTAGCGATCATGTACTACCGCTGGATGCCGCACTGATTATGGTAAGCCCGCCGGATGAACTGGGTTACTGTTCGCTCGGTGTGAGTGTGGATGTAGTGTCATCCGCAGTAAAGCATGCCACCACGGTGATCGCCCAGATTAATCCGAGCATGCCGCGTACCTGTGGCCACACATTTATTCATCGCGACCAGATACATGCCTGGATGATCGAAGATGCTCCAATCCCGGAATCCCCACCGCCGGAAATGGATCAGGCGGTGGAGCAGATCGGACAGTATGTTTCCCTGTTGGTAGAGAATGGGGCCACGTTGCAGATTGGTATGGGCAAGATCCACGATGCGGTGTTGCGTTACCTGGGCAATCACAAAGACCTCGGTGTGCATTCGGAAATGATTTCCGACGGCATTGCCCGGTTGATGAAAAGCGGGGTGATCAATAACCGCAAAAAGACCTTCCACAAAGGCAAAACCATAACCGCCTACTGCATGGGATCGCGCGAACTCTATGACTTTGTCGATGGCAATCCCCACGTCGAGCTGTATCCCGCCGAGCACGTGAGCTCGCCGGTAAAAATTGCGCGCAACGACAAGATGGTGGCGATCAACAGCGCTATCGAAGTGGATCTCACCGGGCAGGTAGTGTCGGACTCGATTGGTCGTCTGCTGTATAGCGGTATTGGCGGCCAGGTGGATTTTATTCGTGGCGCCGCACTGAGTAAGGGTGGCAAACCCATTATCGCCTTGCCATCCACGGCGCGGGACAAAGACGGCAAACTGGTGTCCCGCATTGTTGCTTCCCTCACCCCGGGCAGTGGTGTGGTCACCTCGCGCGCCCATGTGCACTATGTGGTAACCGAATACGGTATCGCCTCCCTGCGCGGTAAAAGTGTGCGCGAGCGTACCCTGGAAATGATCCGTATTGCACACCCGGAATTCCGGCGGGAGCTGCTGGAAAAAGTACGTGAGTTTTACTGGGTGCCGGAATACCAGGAGCAGGCGCCCACCACGGTGCCGGAGCTGGGCCCGGTGGACCAGAAACAGTACACTTTTGACGGCGTGCGCTATACGTTGCGCCCACTGCGCCCGTCGGATGAGCGGCGCTTACAGGAGTTCTTTTACACCCACAATAAAGAAACCTTGATGATGCGTTACAACCACCATGTGACGCAGATGTCCCGGGAAAAGTCCTGCAGCTTGGTGAGCGTCGACCAGGGGTGTGACCTGGCACTGTGCTTTACCGATTTTGATGGTGAAGGCGAAGTGATTCAGGGGGTGGGGCGCTACTACTATTACCCGGCAGATAACAGCTGCGAGGTGGCATTCGTGATCAAGGAGAGCCGCCGCGGTAAGGGTATTGCCACCACCCTGCTGAAAGAGATGGAAAAGGTTGCGCGGGCGCGTGGTATTGCGAAAATGTTTGCCTGTGTACGCCGCGATAACAAGCCCATGCTCAAGATATTTGAAGCGAACGGCTTCACCACCCGACCCGGCGACTCCATGGATGAGCTCTATCTGGAACTGATACTGTCTGGGAACAAGGACTGACTATGCCCGCCGTTGGATTCTTCTCTGACCCCACCTGCCATAAACACGATATGGGCGACGACCACCCCGAGTGCCCCGCGCGTCTGGACACTATTCAGGATCAGTTGCTGAGTAGCGGTATTGAATACGTGCTGCGCTTTTTCGATGCTCCACAGGCCACACGCGAACAAATCGAGCGGGTGCACACGCCGGAATATGTGGAATCGATTTTCGCACGTGCGCCCAGCGAAGGCTTTGAAGTCCTCGACGAAGACACCCGCATGAATCCCCATACACTGATTGCTGCATTACATGCAGCCGGCAGCGGCGTGGACGCGGTGGAACGTATTATGCGCGGCGAGATCAACTCAGGGTTCTGTGCCGTACGCCCACCGGGCCATCACGCCGAGCGTGACAAGGCCATGGGCTTCTGCCTGTTTAACAATATTGCGATTGCTGCCGAGCACGCGCGAACACAGCATGGTCTCAAACGCGTCGCCATCCTCGATTTCGATGTGCACCACGGCAATGGTACCGAAGACTTTGCCGCCGGCCGCGATGGCTACCTGTTCTGCTCCAGCTTCCAGTCGCCGTACTACCCGTTTTCTGGCACCGGAGAATTGCCGGCTAATATCATCAACTCTCCGTTGGAAGCGGGCGCAGGTGGTGACGCACTGCGCGAGATCGTCGCAAAGCAGTGGCTGCCGGCCCTGGAAAAGTTCCAGCCACAGATGTTGTTTATCTCGGCTGGATTTGACGGGCATGTTGAAGACGCCATGGCGCAACTGCGCTTCAAGGAAGACGACTATCTGTGGGTAACCGAGAGGCTGCGGGAGTACGCAGACGAGAACTGTGAAGGGCGGATTGTTTCCGCGCTGGAAGGTGGTTATGCGTTATCTGCACTGGGGCGTAGCGTTGTAGCTCACCTCAAGGGATTAATTGGTGGTTAGGGCGATGTTATGTGTGTAGATGCGAAGGGGCTGTGGTGGGTATGGTTTTTCAGGAGCGTCGGCAACATGGATGTTGCCGACGCAGCGCACAGGGATGTATTCACAGGGGGGGCGCCCAGCGCGGTCCTGAAAAACCATACCCACTACAGGGCCGCCACTAAGTTCGCTAGTGGTAGCCCCTCAGGCCGAGTTACTCTTCATAAATCGCATAAAACTTCTTAACCGAACCAATGGTTTCCCAGGTTCCTTCAAATCCGGCCGGAATACAGAACGCATCCCCGGTGGTAACCCGCTCGCTGTCCCCTTCGGCATCGGTAATGATTGCCTCACCATCAATGATGTAGCAGAACTCGTCCTCACTGTAAGTAAGTGACCACTTGCCGGTATCGGAAGACCAGATACCACAGAAGAAATTTTCCTTCTTGTTGGTGAAAAAGTGCTCGGTCCACTGCTGCGGGTTCCCCGTTAGCACCTTCTCAGGTGCCACCACCCCGGACTCTCTCTCCACCTTACCTTCTGCAACGCGCATCAACTTCGCGGTCATATCTACCTCCGGCAATATAAAAATGTGATCACTTTTCTTGTCGACTCATTTTGCCTGTTTGCGACAAAAAAGGCACGGGATTCCAGCTGCAAGGTGGGAAAGCGTGAAGACGTCAGGCTATGATGGTACGACAGGATCATTGACAGCGTTGTCATAAGGCCGCCGCCAGTGGTATAACTTATCGGGATAGCAGTGACACGAAATACGCCGGGCAGCGCGATGACCGGGCGTAGCGCTGCGATGCCTGCAGCTAACAGGCCTCAATGAATGGGGCCATGCAGCATCCCGATAATACTAATAAGGGAGAAAACGATGTCTGAAGTGCACACTTACCCGGTGCCCGAAACCTTTGCCGCCAACACCCTCGTAACCAACGACGACTACCAGCGCATGTACCACCAGTCCGTTGAGGGTCCGCAGGCGTTCTGGTCCCAGCAGGCCAACGATTTCCTGCAGTGGAGCAAGCCGTTCACCAAGGTGGTTGAGGAAGACCTGACCAAGGGGCACGCGGCCTGGTTTGCCGATGGTGAACTGAATGTTTCCGTCAATTGTATCGACCGCCATCTGCCAACTCGCGCGGCACAAACCGCATTGATCTGGGAAGGGGATGATCCGGCCGATAGCAAAAACATCACCTATCAGGAGCTGCACGACAACGTAGGGCGCCTGGCGAACCTGCTCAAGGCGCGCGGCGTCAATAAGGGCGATCGCGTGTGTATTTACATGCCGATGATTCCGGAAGCGGCCTATGCCATGCTCGCCTGTACCCGCATTGGTGCGGTGCACTCGGTAGTGTTTGGCGGTTTCTCGCCCGACTCCCTGAAAGACCGAATCCTCGATTCCGATTGCCGGCTGGTGATCACCGCCGACGAAGGCGTACGCGGCGGCCGCAAGGTGCCGCTCAAAGCGAATGTGGATAAGGCCCTGGCCAGCTGCCCGGACGTACATACCGCAGTCGTGGTTAAACGCACCGGCGCCAATGTCGATTGGGACAGCAAGCGCGATATCTGGTACGCGGAATCCGTGGCCGAGCAGAGCACTGACTGCGCCCCCGAACCGATGAACGCGGAAGACCCGCTGTTTATCCTGTACACCTCCGGCTCTACCGGTAAGCCCAAGGGCGTACTGCACACCACCGCCGGCTACCTGCTGGCCTCCACCATGACGTTCAAGTACACCTTCGATTACAAAGAAGGCGACGTCTTCTGGTGTACCGCCGACGTGGGCTGGATTACCGGCCACAGCTACATCGTTTACGGCCCGCTGTGTGCCGGCGCCATCTCACTGATGTTTGAAGGCGTACCGACGTACCCGGATGCCTCCCGCTGCTGGCAGGTTGTGGAAAAACACAAGGTAAATACCTTCTATACCGCACCCACCGCGATTCGCGCACTAATGGGCGCCGGCGATGATTTCGTTACCAAGTGCGACCGCAGCTCGCTGAAACTGCTGGGCACCGTGGGTGAACCCATCAACCCCGAAGCCTGGGAGTGGTACCACAATGTGGTCGGCGAAAATCGCTGCCCGATTGTGGATACCTGGTGGCAGACCGAAACCGGCGCGCACATGATTACCCCACTGCCCGGTGCCACCGCGATGAAACCCGGTTCCGCGACACGCCCGTGCTTCGGCGTACAGCCGGCGCTGCTGGACGAGAAAGGCCAGGAAATTGACGGTGAAGGTGAGGGTGCGTTGGTCATGAAAGCCAGCTGGCCGAGCATGATCCGTAGCGTATACGGCGATCACCAGCGCATGATCGACACCTATTTCTCTACCTTCCCCGGCTACTACTTCACCGGCGACGGCGCGCGCCGCGATGCCGATGGCTACTACTGGATTACCGGCCGCATCGACGATGTACTGAATGTCTCCGGCCACCGTCTGGGCACCGCGGAGATCGAAAGTGCGATCGTACTGCACGAAGATACTGCCGAGGCTGCGGTGGTGGGTTATCCACACGACATCAAGGGCCAGGGCATATACTGCTATGTGACCCTGAAAAATGGCCGCGAGCCCTCTGAGGAATTGCGCAAGGAACTGATCAACCTGTGTGTGCAGGAGATCGGTCCTATCGCCAAGCCCGACATCATCCAGTGGGCCCCGGGCCTGCCGAAAACCCGCTCTGGCAAAATCATGCGCCGTATTTTGCGCAAGATCGCCTGCAACGAGCTGGATTCTCTGGGTGACACCTCCACGCTTGCCGATCCTTCTGTGGTGGATGAGCTGGTGGATCATCGCGCGAACAAGTAATTACTTTCCTCCGTCCCTGGACGTTCTATTGGGCGTCCGGTGGGGGAAAACCCGCCCCCACCACTTTCCCTTCCATTCTCGCTGCCACGTACAAGTTTTATCGAGTCACATGTGAAATATATTCGCTAAATGCGAAGGTGGAGTGCCGGGTATCGTTTTTCGAAAGCGTCGGCGACAGGGATGTCGCCGACGCAGCGTACAGGGACGTATTCACAGCGGTTTCGAAAAGCGATACCCGGTGCTTCACCGCCAGAGGGCGCCAACAGTGCGAGCCCCGAGCTGGGTCGTCTTGCTCTGAGCCAAGACAAAATCGACATCCGGTGATTTAATGAATTAAAGGATTTGAATATTTCCCTGTAGCAACGGAGGCCACATGCAGAATATTCTCGTCATCCTCGACAAGCCCAAGCATGAACAGATAGCCCTGGAGCGGGCACTGGAGTTGGCGGAAAAGTCGGGCGCGAAGCTGCATCTGGTGAGCTTTGTTTACGAGCCTGTGGTCTCCATTCCGCTGCTGTCCGGTTCCGTGCTGAACGTCAGCGACCAGATTCAAAATGAGCGCAAGAAATGGCTGCAAGAACTGCAGAGCGAGCATCCACTTCCTGCAGGCTCCACCGCCGAAGTCATCTGGCACCACGATATTCCCTACTGGACCCTCGACTACCTCGCCGCCAATGACTGCGACCTGGTGGTAAAAACTGCGCAAAAACAATTTGGTCGTGGCGGCTTTGGCTCCATTGACTGGCGCATGATTGAGTCGGTTCCCGCGCCACTGTGGCTCGCAGTGAGTACCCACTGGGTGAAGCGCGATCGCATCGTTGGCGCACTGGATCCCGCTATCGATAACCCCCTGCATGTGGAGTTAAACCAGCGTGTGCTCGCCGTGGGTGGTAAATTGAGCACGCTGTTAGGGGCCGATCTGGAAGCTGTCGCCTGTGTGCCCAAGGTCGATGAAGTAGCCGATTTAGATGCGTTCCGCGAGCAGGCCGGAGCCCTGTTGCAAGCAATCGATACGGTTATCGCCGACAGCGGGGTAGAATGTGCAAAGACACACTTTGTTACCGGCAAGCCCGCGGCCGAGGTAAACCGCGTGGTAGACCGCAATAAAGCGCGCGCAATTCTCGTGGGACGCGGTGTGCGCAAGGGGCCAAAAGGCTTCTTGCTGGGCAATACCGCCGAGCGTATCCTCGGCCGTGCAAACACAGATGTACTGATTGTTCCCTGACAATTCTCGCTCCCGTATCCAGTGGCACCGCCCAGGAGCCTGACGATAAAGTTGTATTCATCGCATGGTTTTGCGGCACTAAAACTGTCCATGCTTTACATGGTAAGCTGGCTCAGCACGCGCCGTAATCGACCCATCTAATGAAGTCAGAGTCCTCTCGTGAACGAACAGCAGTACCTGTGTGACCACTATCGTTTTAACGCCGAACAGCGTTTAAAAGCCTTTAACTTTTTTGTGGTGCTTTCAATGTTCGCCGATGGTGGTATTTTTACCGCCGTGGAAAAAGGCTTTCACCCGCTTATCCTGGTGCTGCTGGGCGGATTTGTGGTGATTGTGTCTGCCGTATTCTGGGTCATGGATATGCGCAGCCGGCAATTGTTGAATCTGACGGTGCCCGGCCTGCGTGCAATCGAGGCGCAGCTGCCAGAGCCGGCACGAATTTTCACCCGTGACCTGAGTAATCAGGGGCGCTGCATTCGCTACACCTTCGCTATTCGTGCGCTGATCCTTGGGCAGTTTGTTTGCGGCACCGCTGTGGTGGTCTACGGAATGCTCGCCTGTTTCGGCGTCATTTGAAACGCCTTTCTCCCAGTTGCATTTCAGCTCCAGTCGCACTTCTTCCTGCCCATTTATTCACGGGCACTGCTATCGCCGTGTGTGCGTGATCGTTTCTGCCCGCGCTATCTATACTCATCTCCCCAGACGGAAAAATTCTCTAGCGGGAGGCCCCCATGCTCGACCATATCGGTTTGACGGTGCACGACTATGAGCGCAGCAAGGCATTTTACCTGGCGGCGCTGGCGCCTCTGGGGTACGAGCTGGCCATGGAAATGGGTGACTGGGCCGGATTTGGCTGGGGAGGCAAGCCGCAGTTATTGATCAAAGGGGGTTCGACCACGGCCCCCGCAGTGACTATTGCCTTTAGCGCCGAAGACCGGGAAACCGTACAGGCTTTTTACCAGGCCGCGCTGAAGGCGGGTGCTCATGATGACGGTGACGAGGGCGGTGGAGCACCACGTCTGCGTCCGGAATACCACGCAGATTACTTCAGCGCCTATGTGCGCGATCCGGATGGACACCAAGTGGAGGTGGTGTGTCATATCCCCGAAGATGCCTTTTGAGCGAGTTTGAATTGCCGTGAAGCTACTCGCCATTCTCACCGACCCCCGCGATACCGACCGTGTCGCGGCTATTGCCGAAGCGCGCAAGGCCGAAGAGTTTCGCATTGAGGGCCCGGTGCAGAGCGGGCACCAGGCCATGCGGCTGCTCACCAGCGACGACAAGGTACAGGTGTTTCTCGACGATCTCGCGCCGCTGGTGGATGGCGTGGCGGGGGCGCGCGTGCTGGTCATCCCGGTGGAGTTGTCGCTGCCCAAGCCCAGCGATGCGCAGCGCAAAAAGGAAGACACTGCCCTGGCCGCGCGCGAGGCGCTGTACGCCAGTGCGGAAAAGAGCGCCCGTCTGGATCGGGATTATGTGATCCTGGTGGTGCTCTCCACCCTGGTTGCCGCCATCGGCCTGCTGGAAAACAATGTTGCCGCGGTCATTGGTGCCATGGTGATCGCACCGCTGCTGGGGCCCAATATGGCGTTTGGCCTGGGCACCGCGTTGGCGGACACGGCGTTGATGCGCAGCGCCCTGAAAACACTGGTGGTAGGTCTCTCAGTGGCCGTGGGCCTGTCGG
The DNA here is from genome assembly GCF_049800935.1 of Microbulbifer sp. S227A. Taxonomy (NCBI): domain Bacteria; kingdom Pseudomonadati; phylum Pseudomonadota; class Gammaproteobacteria; order Cellvibrionales; family Microbulbiferaceae; genus Microbulbifer; species Microbulbifer sp. S227A. Next base: position 73,113 of record NZ_JBNAFZ010000015.1, read on the forward strand.
TGGTGATTGGCCTGATCTGGCCCTGGGGGACGCTCAGCAACGAACTCTTGTCACGCACCTATGTGGGTTGGGACTCCGTGGTGTTGGCACTGGCCTCTGGCGCCGCCGCCGCACTGTCGATGACCTCCGGCCTATCCAGCGTCTTGGTCGGGGTAATGGTGGCCGTCGCACTGCTGCCGCCGGCAGCCACCTTCGGCATGATGCTGGGCTCGGGCAAGTGGCCGCTGGCCCTGGGTGCCGGCCTGTTGTTGGCGGTGAATATCGTGTGCGTCAATCTCGCCTGTAAGTTGGTGTTCCTGATGAAGGGGATTGAGCCGCGCACCTGGTGGCAGAAAAAGTCCGCCAACAAAGCCATGAAGATCTATATCGCCGTGTGGGTGTGCACCCTGCTGCTATTGATGGCGGCCATCTACCTGCGCGACCAGTTCAATCTGCAATAGTCCTCCCAATCTCTCACCGGGCACAGAGCTGTAGGGCCTCCTGAGCCCCGGTGTCCCTGCGCTCAGTTGCTGGAGTCTCTCTGTATCGATGGCGGATAACGCGACCGATATGGCCTTGCGAGTGCCCTGATTTACTCATTGGTTGCGTTGTTTAGGATGGCTTTTGGGGTGGAAACGGTAATGTAGGATGTAATCACTATAAATAATTAAAATTTAATATGTGAAGACTGGATTTTGAAAAAATGGTGGATATAATCGCCGTCGTCACCAAAAGTGACCAAATAATGTTCAGTTTTCGCCTGTGGGGGCCAAAAGCCTGCCGCGGTTCAGGTCAAGTATCACTATGTCGCCCCAGTCTCTGTCGCAGGCAACCGAAGCCATTCCTGTGTCTCCGCCCGTTATGGTGCTGGAGGACGAGCAGCCGGTTGAAACTACCCAGTCTACTAATTCACAGGTTAACGAACGCCGCAACCGCCGCACACGCTGGAACGAGTGGTTGCTGGACGTGTTCGCCATGAACAGCTTTTCCTGGGCAATCGCTATCCCCATCGAGCTGTTACTGGCGGGTATGAGCTGGAGTGAACACCTGAAGATTCGCCTGCTCGCGGTGGTGTTTAACTCGCTGATCGCGCGCCCGTTCAGCATCTACCGCGGCTGGGTGGTACAACGCTTTGGTCGCGGCGGCGCCCTGCATAATTACGCGGTGGACACATTTGTGTTTCTGAGTTTTCAGCTGCCACTGTACACCGTCAATATGCTGCTCGGTGGTGCGTCTATGGCAGAGATCGCGACCGCCTGTATTACCTTTGCCATGATCGCCGGTGTTCTTGGGCGTCCGTACGGAATCTATCTGGATTTCCTGCGCCGTCTATGGGCGCGGCGCAGCGCGGGGGCGCCTGTTACCGATGACATGGATACCGCCACCTGCGGCATTAAGTAGCTGTAAGCGCGTGAAGTTGACTTGCCCGGCCGGGTGACTTCCAATGCGCCCGGCAAATTTCCGGCACGTTCGGGAATATTGGCGTAAAATTGGCTTAAGTGGGACGCTTGTTTGGTGTAAAACACCGCTAAGCGAATTACTCCACTGAGCTTCTGGACGTAGGAAGAGCGTCCAAGAATTCGCAAAAGGATGCGAAATATCCGCCGGGGCTGTAAACACCGGCGCACACAAAACCCTCCAATAAGTGCCCCGTTAGCGGGTATACAACGTGGGTTTTGATCGGGTTGCAGGATTAACCCATACATACCAATGGTTTCAAGGATGAATATGACCATGACCTACTGCCGCCCGGCGGGTAGCCGCGTTGTCGGTGCCAACACCAGAAATACTCGCGCTGTCGTCGCCCGTACCTGTATCGCCTCTGCGCTGATCGCTTTCGCGCCGATGGCTGCCTACGCCTTTCCCGGTCAGGCACTATTGCTTGATACCGGGATTCCCCTGTTCTGGTTATTGCTTGTAGGAGCCGCATTCGTCGGCGTTATGGCGCTCTATATGCGGTCGCGAGCCCAGCTGCAGGCTGCCCTGGAATCCTCAGCTGTCCGTGTCTCAGATTTGCAGGCAGAGAACGCCAAACTGTTTCGCCAGGTGCAGACTCGGGTTCATGAGCTGATGGAGCGGGACAAACTGCTGGAGGAGGTCAAGCTTTCCGCTGCGCAGTCCGAAGAAGAGCACCGGGATTTCCTCTCCATGACCGGGCACCGTATGCGCAAGCCCCTGGAAACCCTGGTCAGTACCATGAGCTTGCTCTCGCGCGGCGGCAATGATGAGAGCCGGCACTTGGCGGACGCGGCATTGGGGCAGTGCCGTACGCTACGCAGCAATATCGAAGAGATCCAGCGGGCGGGCCAAGGGACTTCCGAGGGCGTAGGCGCCGCTGGCCAAGTACCGGCTGTTTCGGCACAGGGTGTTGAGGAGGCGCATCAGCCACTGAATATTCTGTTGGTGGAAAATGACGGGCACGCCAGCTTACGCCGGCGACTGGAGGCCGGGGGGCATGAGGTACGTTGCGAAAGTAATGGAATTGATGGCGCCGAGGCAGCCCTCAAGGCGAAATACGACTTGGTGCTAATTGATGTGCGCCTGCCCCTGATCGATGGTGTGGAAACGGCGCGAAAAATGCGCGGTGACTATTCCAATGACAACCTGCTTATTTTCGGCATGCTCGACAGCCTGAATAAGGGCGACCGCGAGCACTATATGGCGAAGGGATTGACCGGCGTGTTGCCGAGCGAGCCTTCTGAGGCGCAGCTGGCGCAGTTGTTGAGCTGGGTGGAGCAGAAAGCCCAGGGCAAATCGGCCAAGAGCAAAACGTCTCGCGCCAACAAAGTATTGAACTCAAGCACGCTCGAGCGGCAGCGGGATACCCTCGGCCACCTGGCGTTTGCCGAATTGCTTGGGGGGCGCCTCGCCAGCCTGCCCAAGAAAATCACCGCCTTTACCAGCGCTCTGACTGGTCGACACTGGCTCGACGCGCAACACCAGGCACAGGCGATCGCCGCGGAAGCAGAAAGTGTCGGGCTGGAGGTGGTTGCCGGGCGTCTGAAAGCGCTGTCAGCGCGCTTGTCCATCGACAGCGAGCGGGAGTACTGTCGCCACCAGCGCACCGAGATACTCGGGCTGATGCGCACTTCCATTCAACAGCTGAAATCCTGGCGCGAGAAAAACGTCCATACCGAGTGGGCGCTGAGATAAACCCGGTGATTGTCGCGATGGGTGGCCGTTGGCAGCGGTTATCCTGAGAGGCAATAGCGCTTACACTTAGCGCTGGTTTAATGAAAGTGAATAAATGGAAGTCGACCATGTCCGAGCAGTACCCTGTTGAGCAACAAACGGAACGCGAGCGCTCTGCGCGCGATGTCACCACTCTGGTGTACCTGATTCAGGCGATCAGTATTTTCACCGCGGTTCCCTTCTTTGTCGGCGTGATCATCAACTACGCGAAGCGCGGCGACGTGCGCGGCACCCTGGCCGAGTCCCATTTCCGCTGGCAAATCCGTACCTTCTGGTACAGCCTGCTGTGGTTTGTGATCGGTTGGGCGACGGTATGGATTCTGATTGGTTTTGTGGTCTGGGGAATCAGTTGGGTCTGGGTCGTTTATCGCGTGGTGCGTGGCTGGCTGAATCTGGCAGACAATCGCCCTGCTTACTCTTAAGTCGCAGAGTCTTAAGTCGCAGAGTCGATTGGTAAATGAATTGAAGTTGTAACGATAAACGGTGAGAGAAAACCGTTGAGCGGCCCAGGAGGCCGCTCTTTTTTTATCTGTAACGCTGCTGCGGGCGGTGGCTTAGAGCCCGCCCATCAGCGCGAGCACAAACAGGTCTGCGGGCAGCTGCTGACCGTTGACCGCCAGAACCCCTTTATCCAGCTGCAGGTGCATGGTCAGCTGGCCGTTCTCTTCCAGCAGAAAGCCGTATTGTTTTAGCGCGCTTGCCTGCATGATCAGTGGCGATTGCATCAGCGCCTGCTCGGACGCTGAAATATTCGCGCTGCCTTCCAGGCTGTCCAGCCAGAACAACTTGTCGTTCTGTACTCGCTGACTGCGCGGAATCCCTTTCCAGTCCACATCCAGTTGCAGTTGCATGGGCCCATTTGCGGTGGCGATATCCAACTGCTGTTGCGCCTGTAGTGGACGCTGGAACACCTGCGGCCAGCTGCGCTCGGTGGAGGGCTTTAGCAACAGGCTGTAGACGAAGTGGTGCAGGTCGTCATAGGTGACCGCGGGCAGGTGAAGCTGCTGAGTTAGGCTGGTGGCCGGTGTGGCGGACTGAATGTCCGGCAGGTTGATTGCGGTTTGTATCTTCAGGGTCTGTGGCGCAACCAGTTCGCCGGTGTAGTCCAGAGCAGCATCGCGCAGTTCCAGCGGGCCGGAATCATTGTTGGTGCGCACCAGTGGCAATTTCACCTGCAGGGTGCCTGCGCCGGTTGGCGCTAGAGTAAAGTCGCCACGGGCGGATTGCAGGTACAGCGCTTCGCGGTGGCCATCCATGCGCACAAACTCACCCAGTTCAAAGCGGCTGTCTTGTTGCTGGCCCGTGTAATCGGTCACCAGGCGAACCTTGCCCCCTGCAAACTGGATTTGCTGGTCGGCCACGTTGCGGTCGATGGGCCGCAGGTGCAGGGTGTTGATCACGCGATTGTTGGCGGCAACGAGTGTTTCGACCACTACCGGACTTTCATCCAGGGCCTGGCTTATCGGGCCGTAGTAGGCCTCCAGTTGGTGACGCAGAGACGGTTCCAGTTGTTTGCCGGTCAGGCGGGTTTCCGCGTACAGGGCGCCGACCTTGAGGCCGCTGCGGGTAAACAGTACCGGGCCGTGCTGGATGTCGCTCTGGGTCTCGGTCTTGCCGTCCTTGCCGGTGAGCAGGGTCACCGCCTCGGCGCCAAACCAGCCGCGCTGGTAGCCGGTCAATTCGACATTGTCTTGCTGGCTGAGTTGCTGTTGCAGCACCACTTCGACCTGAGGCCCGATCAGGCGGGGGGCGATCAGGGCGGCCAGTAACAGCAGGGCGGTGACGGCGATAAGGCCAAAGCGTAAGACTTTCATGCGGACAAATTTCAGGCGACTGGATAAGAGCGCTCGATAGTAGCAGATCAAGATGAATCTAGTGACCCCGGTGCTTCTATCGCCCTAATAGGGGCTACCTGATAGAGGGTACCTTAATCGCCCTCGATGCAGCCGTGCTCACCGGCGATCGCCCGCGCCACCTTGGAGTTGCTCTCGCGCCCCAGTGCGTGGGAGATAAAGTTGCCCGCCTTGGCCAGTCGCCCCAGATCAATGCCGGTGTGAATGCCCAGTCCATCCAGCATATACAGAACATCTTCGCTGGCCACATTGCCGGAGGCGCCGCGCGCATAGGGGCAACCGCCGAGGCCGGCCACTGCCGAATCTATGACGCCCACGCCCGCCTGCAATGCCGCATAGATATTTGCCAGCGCCTGCCCATAGGTGTCGTGGAAGTGCACCGCGAGTTTTTCCAGCGGCACCTGCCGGGCGACGGTTTCGATCATGTAGCGGGCTTTTTCCGGAGTGCCAACGCCGATGGTATCGCCGAGACTGATTTCGTAGCAGCCCATATCCAGCAGGGCGCGGCTGACCTCGGCAACCCTCTCCGCGGGAATATCGCCCTCGTACGGGCAGCCGAGCACACAGGAAACGTAGCCGCGCACCGGGATACCATCCACGCGCGCCTGTTCGGCGAGCGGGCGGAAGCGCTCAAGGCTTTCTTCGATTGAGCAGTTGATGTTTTTGCGGGTGAAACTCTCTGACGCTGCACCGAATACCGCGACTTCGTCGGCCCGTGCGTCGCGGGCGCGCTCGTACCCGACCATGTTGGGGGTGAGCGCACTATAGTTGACGCCGGGGGCGCGTCGGATACCGGCAAGAACGTCTTCGCTGGCGGCCATTTGTGGCACCCATTTGGGGCTGACAAAGCTGCCTGCTTCGATGGCCTGCAGGCCGCTTTCGCTCAGCAGGTCGATCAGCTGCACACGGGTCGCCACCGAAATCGGCTGTTTTTCATTTTGCAGCCCGTCGCGGGGGCCGACTTCGACCATCTTTATCTTGTGGGGCAGTGACATTGCCTTGAACCTCGTTAGGTATTCTTCGCTGGTTACGCTTGGCGGGCTACCCCGCCTGTTGTCCATCACCTGTTGTGCGAGGCCTGTCAGTTTTCGACCGTCTCGCTACTGAAATCAATCAGCAGGCTGCCGCCATCGACCAGTTCGCCCGGAGCGCAAAAGAATTGGGTGACGGTGCCGTCCGCTGGTGCGCGCAGGGTGTGCTCCATCTTCATCGCTTCCATCACCAGCAGCGGTTCGTCCTGCATAACTTTCGCACCAGGCTTAACCAACAGGGTGACAATGGTGCCGTTCATCGGCGCTTCCAGTCCGTGCGCTGCATCCGACCCTTCACCGATGTCCGGCGGCAGGATTTTGAAGTCCACCTGCTCGCCACTGACAAATACCGTACCCTCGTTATCGTGGGATACGCTGGAATAATTCACCCGGCGTCCGTCCAGTACCGCGACGCCCTGACCGTGTAACGAAGATACGGTGCCGCTTTGATTGTCCACCGCCGCGCTGCATCGCCAGAACAGGTTTTGCTCGCTGCCAGAGAAATGAATCTCGATTTCGCGCCCGTGCACTTCCACTTTTTGGCTGCGCCAAACCGTCAGGCCGTTGCGCCAGTTGTTGCCACTGTGCCACGGTGAATAAGCGTCTGCCTTGGGGGCGGAGCGATGCTGGTCTCGGGTTTCGCGGTGGGCCAGAAATACGGCAATGGCGGCGCACTGTTGCGAACGCAGCTGCTGCTCTTGTTGCAGGATTTCCTGTTCATGGTCTTCGATAAAATGGGTATTCACACGGCCATTCACAAACGCGGTGTGATTGATCACGCGGCGCAAGAACTCAATATTGTGGCGCAGGCCTGCAATCTGATAATGCTGCAGCGCGCGGTCGAGTTTTGCCAGCGCTTCGCGGCGGTTGCTGCCGTGTACGATGAGCTTGGAGATCATCGGGTCGTAGTGCACGCTGATTTCATCGCCAGTTTGCACGCCGGTATCCACGCGCACGGATTGGTTTTCCGGTGGTGGCTGGTGGCGTAACAGCTTACCGGTGGCCGGCAGGAAATCGTTGTCCGGATCTTCCGCATAAATGCGCACTTCAAAGGCGTGGCCGACGATATGCAGGTCGTCCTGCGCAAGCGGCAGGGGATCGCCGGCGGCGACGGCGAGCTGCCACGCGACCAGGTCCTGCCCGGTGATCATCTCGGTGACTGGGTGCTCCACCTGCAGGCGGGTGTTCATTTCCATAAAGTAGAAAGAGCCACCGGCATCCAGCAGAAATTCCACGGTGCCGGCACCGACATAGCCGATCGCATGAGCGGCACGCAGTGCCGCTTCGCCCATTTTTTTGCGGGTCTCCGCGGGCAGGCCTGGAGCCGGTGCTTCTTCGACGACTTTCTGGTGGCGGCGTTGCACCGAGCAATCGCGCTCGAACAGATACACGCCTTTGCCATGTTGGTCACAGAACACCTGGATTTCCACATGGCGCGGATTTACCACGTAGCGTTCGATCAACATGATCTCATCGTTGAAGGCGCTTTGCGCTTCGCGCTTGGCGGCATCCAGTGCGGCATGGAACTCGTCGGGCTTGTCCACACGGCGCATGCCCTTGCCACCACCGCCGGCGGCCGCTTTCAGCAGTACCGGATAACCGATGCGGTTGGCGTGGCCTTCGAGGATGCCGGGCTCCTGGCTTTGGCCGTGGTAGCCGGGTACCAGTGGCACATTGGCTTCTTCCATGATGCGCTTGGCTGCGGACTTGGAGCCCATGGCTTCGATGGCACCGGCCGGTGGACCGACAAAGATAATGCCGGCTTCTTCACAGGCGCGGCAGAAGTGCGCGTTCTCCGACAGGAAGCCGTAGCCCGGGTGAATGGCGTCGGCGCCGGTTCGTTTGGCGGCATCGAGGACCTTGTCGATATCCAGATAGGATTCTTTGGCGGGCGCCGGGCCCAGGTGCACGGCTTCGTCGGCTTGCTGCACGTGCAGGGCATTGGCGTCTGCATCGGAGTAAACCGCGACGGTGGCAACGCCGAGACGGCGTGCGGTGCGGATAATGCGACAGGCAATTTCGCCGCGGTTGGCGATCAGCAGTTTGCGAATCATGGCTGGCTCTGTTTGGTTTTTCGCGCTCTTGGTGGAGCTCTTTTCCGGCTTTTCTGGCGGCCGGGTAGCGGAGGCGAGTTTTCAGGAACGCTGTGAACCCATCCCTGGGCGCTTCGGCGCAAACTTCCTGTTTGCGACGATCCTGAAAACTCGCCTCCGCTACCCGGCCTTCAATTTAGACTTCTGTACTGCGCAAGCGTTGTTGTGCGTTTCAGTCTTCGCTGGTGTTCATCCAGCTTGGTGCGCGTTTTTCCAAGAACGCGCTCAATCCTTCCTGGCCTTCCGGGGAAACCCGCACGGCGGCAATCAGTGCACTGGTCTGGCCCTGAAGCTCCGAATTGATTACCCGGTTGGACATGGACATGGCCAGTTGTTTGGCCATGGTGACGGCGTTGGGACCGTTGTCGGTAATGCTGTTCACCAGTTTCTGTACGGTTAGGTCCAGATCGCCCTCGGCAACCACTTCCGAAACCAGCCCGATTTCCTGGGCACGGGCTGCGGAAAAGCGCTCGGCGGTGACGAAGTAACGGCGTGCCTGGCGCGCGCCGATGGCGTTGATCACGTAGGGGCTGATGGTGGCGGGCAGCAGGCCGATTTTTACTTCGCTCAGGCAGAAACTGGCGCGCTCGGTGGCAATGGCGATATCGCAGCAGCTCACCAGTCCAACGGCGCCACCAAACGCTGCACCCTGTACGCGCGCGATGGTCGGTGCGGGGAACTGATCGAGTTTGTGCAGCATGGCCGCGAGCGCCGCTGCGTCCTGGCGGTTTTGCTCTTCGCTGTATTCCGCCATGCGCTTCATCCAGTTCAGGTCGGCGCCGGCGGAGAAACTCTTGCCATTGGAAGCGAGAATAAGTGCGCGCACGCCGCCGCTGTTGGCGAGCTTGTCGAAGGTCTCGCCCAGCTGGCGAATCAGATCGTCGTCAAAGGCATTGTGAATCTCGGGGCGGTTCAGGGTTACCGTCGCGACGCCTTCGCTATCGATCTCGCACAGCATTTTATCGGTCATGTTCTTTCCTTAATTCGTATAGGCAGAGGGTTAGCCAGTTACTAACACAGCCAACATTCTACATGCGGAAAACGCCGAACTTGGTTTCCTCGGGCTCTTTGTGGGTGGCGGCGGCCAGACACAAGCCCAGTACCGTGCGGGTATCTTTGGGGTCGATCACACCGTCGTCCCACAGACGTGCCGACGCGTAGTAAGGGTGCCCCTGGTGTTCGTAATCGTCGATGATCGGCTGCTTGAACTTGGCGATTTCTTCCTCGCTCCAGCGCTCGCCCTTCGCGGCCATCTGGTCGCTCTTGACCTGTGCCAGCACCCCGGCCGCCTGTTCGCCGCCCATCACGGAGATGCGCGCGTTGGGCCACATAAACAGGAAGTTGGGGTCGTAGGCGCGGCCGCACATGCCGTAGTTGCCGGCACCGAAAGAACCGCCGATCAAAATAGTGATCTTGGGTACCTTGGCGGTGGCCACCGCGGTCACCATCTTGGCACCGTGCTTGGCGATGCCGCCGGCTTCATACTGCTTGCCCACCATAAAGCCAGTGATGTTCTGCAGGAATACCAGCGGAATGTTGCGCTGTGCACACAGCTCAATAAAGTGCGCGCCTTTTTGTGCGCTCTCCGCAAACAGGATGCCGTTGTTGGCGACGATGCCCACCGGGTAACCGTGAATACGCGCAAAGCCGGTCACCAGGGTGGTGCCGTACATTGCCTTGAACTCATCAAATTCAGAACCGTCCACCACACGCGCAATAATCTCGCGCACGTCAAACGGCTGGCGTGAATCCTTCGGCACAATTCCGTAGATATCTTCCGGCGGGTATATCGGCTCGATCGGTTTCTTGATGTCCAGGCCCGGATTCTTGACCCGGTTCAACCTGGCTACAGAATTGCGCGCGATCTGCAGCGCATGGGTATCGTTGTTGGCGAAGTGATCGGAAACCCCGGACGTCTTGCAGTGCACCTCGGCACCACCCAGCTCCTCCGCGGTAACCTCTTCGCCGGTCGCGGCTTTCACCAGCGGCGGGCCAGCGAGGAAAATGGTGGCCTGCTCCTTAACCATAATGGACTCATCTGCCATTGCCGGTACATAAGCACCGCCGGCGGTACAGCTACCCATCACCACTGCAATCTGCGGGATATTCTTTGCCGACAGGTTGGCCTGATTAAAGAAGATGCGCCCGAAATGTTCGCGATCCGGGAACACCTCGTCCTGACGCGGCAGGTTGGCGCCACCGGAGTCCACCAGATATATACACGGCAGATTGTTTTCGTCGGCAATGGCCTGGGCGCGCAGGTGCTTCTTCACGGTAAGCGGATAATAGGTGCCGCCTTTCACCGTTGCATCATTGGCCACAATCACACAGGGCTGGCCGGATACGGTGCCGATACCGGTCAGAATTCCTGCCGCTGGCACGTCTTCACCGTACACATCGAAGGCGGCGAGCTGGGAGAACTCCAGGAAAGGACTGCCGGGATCCAGCAGTGCATCGATACGATCACGTGGGAGCAGCTTGCCGCGCGATACGTGCTTCTCACGCGCGCGTTCACTACCACCTTTAGCGATGGTTTCCAGTTTTTCCTGTAAGTCATCGACGATGCTTTGCATCTGTTCGCGGTTTTCCGCAAACGCGGGATCGCGGGAATTAATCTTGGTCTGAATCTGATTCATAAAAAATACGAGGCCAATTCGTAGTCAGAACCTGGATGCGAAGGTGTTGCCGCCGTAGCCGCTTTTCCAGACCTTCTAAAACAGGGATGTTTTAGAAGATCCCCCATGGCTGGGTTAACGGCGTGTCTGGAAAAGC
>NZ_JBNAFZ010000016.1:0-78199 GCF_049800935.1 Microbulbifer sp. S227A
GAGAGACGCATATGAAGGTATTGGTGCCTGTCAAGCGCGTGATTGACTATAACGTCAAGGTTCGAGTGAAGGCGGACGGAAGCGGTGTTGATCTTGCGAATGTCAAGATGTCGATGAACCCGTTTGACGAGATTGCGGTGGAAGAGGCGATCCGTTTGAAGGAAGCGGGCCAGGCGGATGAGATCGTGGCGGTTTCGATCGGTGTCAAGCAGAGCCAGGAGACGCTGCGCACGGCGTTGGCGATGGGGGCGGACCGGGCGATCCTGGTGGTGGCCGCGGATGACGTTCACAGCGATATCGAGCCGCTGGCGGTGGCCAAGATCCTCAAGGCGATCGTGGATGAAGAGCAGCCCGGCCTGGTGCTCTGTGGCAAGCAGGCGATCGACAACGACATGAACGCCACCGGTCAGATGCTGTCGGCGCTGCTGGGCTGGAGCCAGGGCACCTTTGCCTCCGAGCTTGGCATCGATGGCGACAGCGCGGTGGTGACCCGCGAGGTGGATGGCGGCCTGCAGACCATCAAGGTCAGGATGCCGGCGATCATCACCGTGGACCTGCGCCTGAACGAGCCGCGCTATGCCAGCCTGCCCAACATCATGAAGGCCAAGAAAAAGCCGCTGGATGAAAAGACGGCGGCGGATTACGGCGTCGACGTGGCGCCGCGCCTGTCGATCGTCAAGACCGCCGAGCCCGAGGCCCGCGCCGCGGGGATCAAGGTGGGTTCGGTGGACGAGCTGGTTGCGAAACTCAAGGAAGTGGGGGCTGTATAATGGCTGTACTTTTGCTTGCCGAGGTTACGGATGGCGAACTGGCGCTGGACGCGACGGCAAAGGCGGTGACCGCCGCAACCATGCTGGGCGATGTGACCGCGCTGTGCTGTGGCGCCTCAGCCGCCGCCGCGGGTGAGGCCGCCGCGAAGATCGCGGGGGTATCCAGGGTTCTGGTGGCCGAGGATGCCAGCCTGGGCCACCGCCTGGCCGAATCGACGGCAGCGTTGATTGCCAGCTTGGCCGGAGAGTATGAACATATCGTTGCCCCGGCCACGACCGACGCCAAGAACGTGATGCCGCGGGTGGCCGCGCTGTTGGACGTGATGGTGATTTCCGACGTTTCCGGGGTTGTCGACGGCGACACGTTCGAGCGCCCGATCTATGCGGGCAACGCGATCCAGACGGTGAAATCGGGCGATGCGAAAAAGGTCGTGACGATCCGCACCTCGACCTTTGACGCGGCGGGTGACGGCGGGTCGGCCACGGTTGCGACCGTGTCGGCGGCGGCGGATCCGGGCCTGTCGGAATGGGTCGAGGACAAGGTTGCCGAGAGCGATCGCCCCGAGCTGACCTCGGCGGGGGTGGTGGTTTCCGGCGGCCGCGGCGTCGGCTCGCAAGAGGATTTCGCGCTGATCGAGAGCCTCGCCGACAAGCTGGGCGCCGCCGTCGGAGCCTCGCGCGCGGCGGTCGATTCGGGCTATGCGCCGAACGACTGGCAGGTGGGCCAGACCGGCAAGGTCGTCGCCCCCGATCTCTATGTCGCGATCGGCATCTCGGGCGCCATCCAGCACCTCGCCGGCATGAAAGACAGCAAGATCATCGTCGCCATCAACAAGGACGAAGAGGCCCCGATCTTCCAGGTCGCCGATTTCGGCCTCGTCGCCGACCTCTTCACAGCCGTCCCCGAACTCACCGGGAAACTGTGAAGCGGCTCCGGCCGGGTGACCCCCCGAGCACCCGGCCGGACTCATACAACCGCTGGACGATACTCGCGGTCCAACCCCGCATAGCGCGGCCCAAACGCCTCCAACCCCCTCGCCGTCGTAAACGGCGCAGGCGCGGGAAGAACAACAACCGCAACCTGCTGGCCCTGGTAATAGTTCGGGTTGGTGACCGGTTCGCCGCTATCGGTGTCGATCATGCAGATCAGGTCGGGGATTGTGGCGTGAACCTCGTTATCCAGCCAGCCCACCATGTTCTCGTTCTTGAGCCAGATCCGATACGCCTTGCCCGCGAAGTCGCCCGCGCCGTCGATGGACACGTTGCCAAAGGTAAAGCCGTCACGGGTTTCCCAATCGCTGGCCGACACCGCGCCGCGAAAGGCGACAAAGCCCCCGCCCTGCCGCGCGATGGTCGCGCTCGTGTCTTGCCCGGCATCGCGGGCCTCGCGCCAGGCGCGGCCCATGTCCAGCGCCAGGCTGATCGCGCCGGGGATGATCGCGTCGCGGATTTCGCGGATTTCCAGCGCGTGATCGATGGCCGCGATATTGTTGCGGCTGACCTTTGACAACGCGCGCACCACATGTTCGGCACGGGCGTCGTCAATGACGTTCTCGCAGATGATCGCCTCGCCAAACTCGTTCGCCATGACGATGGGAGCAGCGGGCAGGCCATTGATGTAATAGGTCGAATGGGTGATTTCCGGCACCGCCCTGCCCGCCGGGTCGGCATCGATGATATAGGCATCCGACATGGCCGCGGCATAGAATGCCGTTGCCGTGTTGGAGCCGCCCAGCTCGCAGGAAATCGTGCCGTAGAACTTGCGCCCGAGATAATCCTCGAACCGGCTGTAGGCCGCCAGGATCTCGGGCTTGCCGGAGCGGGGCAGACGCGCATAGAGGCGTTCTTCCTCGGGTGGCAGCGCGGATATCGCGCCCAGCATGTAGGGCGTGCAAACCAGCGCGTCCTGCGGTGCCTCGTCAAGGCTGACCATGTTGAATTGCTTGCCCCGCGCGAGGGCGTCATCGATCATCGCGAGGCCCTCGGAGATCTCGCCGCCGCCGCCGGTGCCTAGGATCGCCGCGCCATAGAGGATGTCTTCCAGGTCTTGCCGGGTCAGTGTTTGCATGGGTCTCTTCCAGTTCAGAATGGGCGGCGCGGATCAGTCGCGCGAGGCCCCGAGGAGTTTCAGAAGGTCGGTGATCGAGGCCAGCACCAGCAGCACGCCGATCGTCAGCAGGGCAAAACCCATCGCCGCCGAGGCCACCACCGGGGTGTAGCCATATCGCACGTTGTTGAAGATGCGGATCGGCAGGGTTTCCACCGCAAAGCCGGACACCATGTAGGAGATCAGGTATTCGTTGACGCTGATGATCGCGACCAGAGCATAGCCGGTGATCACATAGGGCAGGACCAGCGGAAAGATCACCTTGGTAAAGGTCTGCAACGGGGTTGCCCCCATCGTCCGCGAAGCCTCGATGACATCATCCGACAGGGCGGCAAAGCCCCGCGCGATGATCACCAGCGGCAGCGTCACGAAGAACACCCCGTGCGAGATCACCGTGGCCTCGGCGCGCCCGTACCAGCCCATCTCGGCCCAGAAAACGCTGGCACCCATGGCAATGATGATCGGGGGCAGCATGAAGGGACCAAGGCCAAGTGCAAAGACCGCCCTGCCAAAGCCGGATTTCAGACGCCACAGCACATAGTTCGCTGCCAGCGCGATGCTCACCGCGATCAACCCGGCAAACGCGGCGATCACCAGCGAATTGCGGATCGGGATCAGCCAGTCGCGCTCGGTCAACAGCACCGTGTACCAACGCGCCGACAGCGCACTTGGCGGGAATGAGATGTTGCTGTCGGCGTTGATCGACACGCCGGCAACGATCAGGAACGGCAGGATCAGCCCGGCGGCAATACCAAAGAGAAACAGGCGTTTGAGCAGGTCGGTCATGATTTCGCTCCCCGGCGCGAGGCCAGCATCAGCCCGCCGATTATGATCAATGTGAAGATCAGCATGATGACCGACAGCGCCGCGCCAAGCGGCATGTTGGCATCGCCCACCGCCTTGTCGGTGATGATGACGGTCATGTTCCAGTCCTGCGGGCGGCCCAGCATCGTCGGCATCACGAACACGCCCAGGAAATAGACGAACATGGTGACCAGCGACGATATGATGGCCGGCATGAAATTGGGCAGCACCACCTTGGTGAACACCCGCGCCGGCGGCGTGCCAAGCGTCAGCGCGGCCTCTTCGATGCTGCGGTCCCGCTGGGCCATGCCCGGATAGAACATCAGCGCCACCAGCGAAAAGCCCAGGGTGACAAACCCGACCAGCATGGCACCGAAACTGGGCGACAGCGAGCGCGGTTCGTCCCAAAGCCCGACCCAGCCGAGGAATTTCGGGATGCCCGAGTTTTCCGAGAACAGGATCAGCCAGGCAAACCCGATGATGACTTCGCTCAGGCACATCAGCGACAAGAGCAGGATTGCCCAGAAAAGCTGCCAGCGGCGATGCAGGTCGACGATGATGTACATTGCCGGAAAGGCCAGGAGCACCACCAGCAGCGACCCGAGCGACGCAGACCACAGCGAGCGCATGGACACCGTGTAATAGAAGGACGAGAAGAACTTGGCGTAATTGTCCCAGACAAAGGCCACGTTGTAAAAACCCAGCGGGTCGCGTTCGAAAAAGCTGACAACGACCATGAAGGCCAGCGGCCCGAGGAAAAAGATCCCCAGCATGGCCAACGGGAAGGCTCCGATGAGATACGGGATGGCTGTGCGGGTCATGACGGGATCACCCAGGCGCGGTCGAGATCGAAGCTGATTTCGGCGCGATCGCCCACGTCGAACTCGGGGGCGCGGTCGCTGACCATGGTGTGAACGATGGTGCGATCCCCGACGGCCAGTTCGGTTTCGACCGATGCCCCCAGAAGTCGCACGAAATTCACCGTCCCGATCAGCCCGGAGCCGTCGCCCGAGACCGGTCGGAGCCGCAGGTATTCCGGCCGGATGGCCACCTTGTGCGCCCCTTCGAGCGCGGCCATGTCACCGCTCGGCCGCCCCAGGGACACGCCGTCCAGCATCGCGTCGCCGCCCGGCGTAAAGCTGGGCGTGATGATGTTGTTGGTGCCCATGAACTCGGCGACGAATTCGGTTCTGGGCCGGGCGTATACCTCGGTTGGCGTGCCGGCCTGCTCGATCCGGCCCTCGTTCAGAATGACGATGCGGTCGGCAATCGACATGGCCTCGTTCTGGTCATGGGTGACGAAAATCGTGGTCACGCCCAGGCGGCGTTGCAGCTTCTTGACCTCGATCTGCAAGTGCTCGCGCAGCCCGGCATCCAGCGCGCTGAACGGTTCGTCCATCAGGAACAGCACCGGTTCGATGGCCAGGGCGCGGGCGATGGCAACGCGCTGGCGCTGGCCGCCGGACAATGCGGAAACAGGGCGCTTGCCCAGCCCGGACAGGCCGACCACCTCGAGCAGCTCTTCGGCGCGGGCCTGTTGCGCCTCTCTTGGCACCTTGCGAATATCCAGACCATAGGTGATGTTCTCGCCGACATTCAGATGCGGGAACAGCGCGAGGCTCTGGAACACCATGCCGATATTGCGCTTGTGACACTCCACGCGGCTCAGATCCTCGCCATCCAGCAGCAGCGCGCCGGATGTCTGGATGTCGAGCCCCGCGATGATGCGCAGCAGCGTTGTCTTGCCACATCCCGAGCCACCCAGCAGGCAGATGAATTCGCCTGACCGGATATCGAGATCAACATTCCTGAGAGCCTGGTAGGTCCCGAAGGTCTTTTCCACATTCTTCAGAGCGAGCGTTGCCATCGGCCTGCCTCCTTGGTGTCTGGGGTATATGTTGGCGCGCACCACCGTGGCGCGCGCCGGGTTCGTTCAACGCGAGATCATTTCGAGATAACGATCCGACAGCCAGTCGCTTTCGCGCAGGTGAATCTCGGTCTGCACACGGATCGGGGTGCCCGCGCTGCCGACGGCGGCGAATTCCTCGTCGCTGAGATCCATCGTGTCCCGCTGCGCAACAGGCGCGACGCCAAGGGTGCGGGCCAGCTTTGCCTGCACGTCGGGGCGGGCCATGTAGTTGATGAATTTTTCGGCCGCCGCCACGTGTTCGGAGTCACGCGGTACGATCCAATAGGCATCGCCCAGGATGCCGCCCTCTTGCGGGAAGGTCGACGCCACCGGCAATCCGTCCGCCGCCGACAACATGGTCACGTCGTGGTAATACAGGCCGCCGACAAGTTCGCCCGCTTCGAGGCTTTGCTGAAACTGGCCCTCGTCGCGATACCACAGCTGCACCTGCGGCTTGAGTTCGGCGATCTTTTCGATGACCTGCTCCAACCCCTCGCGGGTTTCCATCACTTCGTAACCGCCAAAGAAGGTCTGCGCCACGACCTCCATCAGCCCGCTGTTGGAATTCGAGGTCAGGCCCAACTTACCGTCCCAGTCGCGCGTCCAGAGATCGGCCCAGCTGGCCGGCAGATCGGACACCTGATCGGTATTGGTGACAAAGGTGGTAAACCACGAAAGCGCGCCGACACCGTAAAGGTTGCCGTCCTCATCCGTCTTGGTAAAGCCATCGGCAAGGGTTGCGGTATTGGGAATGTTTTCCGCGTCCAGCGTGGCCCAGAGGCCGATCGACTGGCCCCGGATCAGAACCTCGTCCGCCACCAGCGACAGGTCGGCGGGGGCCGTGCGCGCCCGGGCGGCATTGGTCAGCTGCGTCAGCCACGCCTGGTCGGCGGGCTGGGCGATCGAGCGGATCTCGATACCGGTTTCCTCGGTAAAGCCCGGATAGACCTCGGCCTTGAGGGTCTCTTCGAAGAACCCGCCCCAGGCGCTGACGGTGAGTTCCTCGGCAAATCCCGCGCTCGCGGAGAATGCCAGAAGGCTGGCAGAGAGAATGAAGGAATTCGGACGATACATGTTGGGCCTTCCTGTTATCTGGTTCGAATGACGGGGCTGGTGTCGGGAAATTTCGATTTCAAGAACCCTAGGAAGATGTCCCCGGAGGTTCCATATCGTTCAGGTGATGCATTCATAACCCAATCGACATGCACCGGGCATCTGGCCTACATTTCCGGCGGACACTGGGAAAGGAATGCCCTTGCGATTGTCGGATATCGATCTGCGGCTGCTGCGGGTCTTCAAGGCGGTGGCCGAGGCCGGTGGGTTTGTCCGCGCACAGGACGAACTGGGCATCAGCCAGCCCGCCATCAGCTCGCATATCGCCAATCTGGAACAACGCCTGAACGTCCGCCTCTGCGAACGTGGCAGGCGGGGATTTTCGCTGACGCCTTACGGGCAAGAGGTGCTCGGGGAAACCAACCAGCTGCTCGCGCATCTGGATTCCTATGCCGACCGTCTTGTGGAAATCGGCAGACGCCCCCGCCAGCGGCTGCGAATCGGGGTGGTCGATTGCCTGCTGACGGATCGCAACAACCCGCTGCCGGCGGTGATCGGGTCGGCCGCCGCCGAGTTTGACGACATGCGCACGCGGATCGGGGTCTATGATTATCTCGACTGCCTGACCGAATTGCGCGCCGGGCGGCTGGACATCGCGGTTGCCGGCATCGCGCAGGATGAGCGGATGCCCGACGATTTCGAAACCCTGCATCTATATGACGAATGGAGCGGGCTCTATTGCAGCCCCGCCCATGATTGCGCGGGCATCGCCGATCCTGACGCGCTGTTTGCCGCGCTCAAGACGGCCAAGATCTCGGCCCACAGCTTTCTCAGTAACCCGCTGGATGACAGCCTCGATCTGTATCTGCTGGACGAGAATGCCGAGATTTCGCAGGGCAACATCGAATCCACCACCTATCTGACCCTCGCGGGAACCCATGTGGGGCTCATCCCCAACCACTATGCGGCAGGTTGGGTCGCCAGCGGTGATCTGGTGGCGCTCGCGCCGGAAACCTATGGCATCCTGTCGTCGATCCACGCGATGCGCCTTGCATCCGCCGAACAGAACGAGGTCGCGAACCGCATCTGGGACAGGCTTTCCAGCCCCTAGCGTTCCGGGTCGGGGCGCATCGTCGCCAGCAGTTCCGCCACCTTGAACCCGTATTTGCGCAGTTCCGAGCGGTTCAGGATGACGCCGTTATCTGTGAGATACAGCCAATCCGTCACCGTCAACACATGGCCACCGGCCTCCGGCGGCAGGATGATCTTGTAATCCATCCGCACGGTCGCCCCCGAGACAACGCCCCGCGCCGTGCCCACGATGTCATCCGCCGTTGCGGTAAAGCTGTTATCCGGCCCCAGCGTCAGAAACCATTTCCGGTTCTGCTTGCGCCCGGTGGAATAGGTGAATGCCTCGGACAAGGTACCAGTGTCACCCTCCCATGTGCCATGCATCTGGGCGGTAAAGCGACTGGTGACTCGGCCATCCGGCCCATAGATCAGCCCCTCGGACAGGATCGGCCCCGACAGGTGTGTCTTGAGCGAAAAGGCCGGGGCGGTGTCGGCATAGTCGGCGGGCGACTGGGCGCGAAAGCTGAAGAACATGGTCTTGACCACGATGACCGCAAACCCGAACAGAAGCAGCGCAATCAGGAGTTTCATGAAGGTCGTTCCTTTGCCGGAAGCGCCAGGACCAGCCCGATAGCGCCGAGTTTCAGGATGCAGGGGATCACCGCGTAACAGAAGTTCAGCGCACCAAGCGCCGTGGCGTCATTGTCGGTGCCGGGTTCGAAACCATGGCTCTGGAGCAGCGGCAACACCGAGAACGCGGCCAATGCCAGCCCCAGCTTGCCCGCGAAAGACCAGATGCCGAACGCCTGCGAGGCGCGCAGCCCGGCGCGCGTCAGGGCCACCGAAAACATCGCCGGAAGGATCACGAGATCGGCCCCAAGGGCGGCACCGGACAGTGCGCAGATGATGGCAAAGCCCAACAGGTTCCCGGCTGAGAGGAACGCCGCGCCGACAAAGCCGAGTATCGCCAGCGGCATGGCGATCAACAACGTGGCCCGCGGCCCCGATTTGTGGCTGAGCCGGGTCCAGAGCGGCACGCTCAGCCCGGCGCTGAGAAAGAACAGGATCAGCAACGGCCCCGCCGCACCCGCCAGCCCGAGCCGGTCTTCGACAAAAAACAGGAACAATGTCGAGGTGATCGCCACCGGCAGGCTGTTGACCAGGGCAAGCAACAACAGCCGCAACGCCCCCGCCTCGCCCAGGGCCGCGAGCGACAGGCGCGCGCCAAGCACAACCGGACGCCGCCAGATCGGCAGCGACGCCGCCACCGAGGCCAGCGCCATGGCCCCAAGGAACAACCCGAATGCCGGATAACCCTGTGACCCCGCGCCCAGCGACACAAACACCGTAGGCGCAATCGCCGCGATGACCACACCGGCGAGCATGCCGCCCTCGCGATAGGCGGCGAGTGTCATCAGCCCGTCCTCCGATGCGTCTTGGGCCAAGGTGGCGCTGCGACCATACAGCAGGATCATTCCCAGGCTGTAGGCCGAGAATAACAGGATCAGGATCGCGACCAGCTGGATCAGAACATGCGGTCCGCCATGTAGCATGAACAGCGCTGGAAACCCGACGGCCAGACCCAGTGCCGCCGCGACCGCAAATGCCATTTGTGCCCGGGGCCAGCGATCGATTGCCCAGCCGATCAAGGGGTCTTGTACCAGGTCCACCAGCCGGATCAGCAACAGCACGGTCCCGATCGTCCCCAGCCCGATGCCGAGGTTCACCGAGGCAAAGCGCGGCAGGTGGATATAGAGCGGAATCCCGGCGGCAGCCAGCATCAGCGCATAGAGACTGACCCGCGGATAGACCATCATTCGCCCCGCAGCTTGCGGGTAAAGCCGGGCGAGCGGGTATTGTCGCCCAGAAAGATCGCCATGAAGCGGGTTTTGATCCGGGGATGTTGCAACGTGCAGGTCCGTTGCCCGTTCAACCAGAATCCGATCCGGTCCTGCCCTTGCGAAACGGCGGTAAACCGGTCGCCGCTGCGCACATCCGCAAAGCACCGGTCCAATTGCCGGCGCAGCGGCAATGCCCCACCGGTCCGTTCAAGCTCGCGCAGGGTGCTCTCGGTCAGGTCACCCCGGCTCAGGTCGCGCAGATAGGTCAGTTCAAGCGCGAAATCGCGGCCCCAGTCCAACGGCGCGCCGGTCGGAGTATAGAGCCGGGCCCTGTAGAGCGGAAAACCGAACAGCCGGAACACCGCTTCGCCCCGCAGTTCGGCCCCTGGCAGGGTGCCGGCGATGACAGAGGCCTGCCCCACCAACGGCACGAGCATCGCGGCGCAGACACAAACAACCCTAAGCATGGGACAGCTCAACCTGAACGACATCGGTATGACCAATGGCAAAGGAGGCGGCGCAGCTCTCAAGATAATATTGCCAGTTGCGCAAGAACCCCTCGCCATGGCCCAGCCCGGAAATCCGCCGCTTTTGCGCGCGCAGCCGGTCGGCCCAGATCCGGCAGGTTCTTCCGTAATCGGGTCCAAAGGCAAAACTGTCCCGTACCTTGAGCCCCACCGCCCCGGCCTGTGCGCGGATCACCGCGTCAGACAACAGCATGCCGCCCGGAAACACATATTGACGAATGTAATCCGACGACGTGCGGTAGCGCTCGAAGTAACCGTCCCGCACGGTGATCGCCTGCAACAGGATACGACCCCCTTCGGCCAGGCTGCGCTTGAGAACGGCGAAATAGCTGGGCCAGTAGCGCGCGCCGACGGCCTCGATCATCTCGATCGATACGATGTTGTCATAGGTGCCGCGGATGTCGCGATAGTCGCGCAGCTGGATATCGGCACGCCCGTCCAGGCGCGAATCCGCATAGCTGTGCTGGTTCGGCGAAATGGTCACGCCGGTCACCGCGCGGCCTTCGGCGCTGGCCTGTTCGGCAAAACCACCCCAGCCACAGCCGATTTCCAGGACGCGGTCACCCGGCCCCAGCCGCGACAGGGCCCGCGCGTTCTTGCGGGTTTGCGCCCGGCCAAGATCGGTTTCGCCATCGGCAAAGAGGCCCGAGGAATAGGTCATGCCGTCGTCCAGCCAGAGGCCGTAGAATTCATTGCCCACATCGTAATGCGAGCGGATATTCCTGCGTGCCCCCCGCCGCGAATTGGCGCGCAGCAGCGTATCGACCATCCGGAACCTGGCCCGGCTTAGCGGCCCGGCGCGGTCATACTCCGCCAGGTGATCGCGATTGCGCATGACAACCGACATCAACCCTTCGATCGACGGCGTGTCCCAGAGCCCCTGCACGTAACTCTCGCCCAGCCCGACCTGGCCATGCGCCGCCAGCGCCGATACCGCCGCCCAATCGCGAATGGTTATCTCGGCCTCGGGTCCGCGCGTGCCGAAATGATAGCGTTCTCCCTCGGGAGTCCGCAGCAGAAGCTGCCCGTCACGCACACGCGCGCAAGTTGACAGGAAGTTCGTCTTGAGAGCCCTGTTGGTCACGCGCATGGGGCATTCCTTTCTGGTTGTAGGGGTCATTCAACCTGCGCACGATGCGCATGGCGCTGGCGATTCCGTCTTCGTGAAATCCGTGGCGGTTCCACGCGCCCGCGAACCAGGTGCGGTTCCGGCCTTGCAGATCGACAATGTCGCGCTGCGCGGCCAGCGCCGCCTTGTCGAAGACCGGGTGGTCGAAATCGACGCTGTCATAGATCATGTCGCCGGGGATTTCGCGCGAGGGGTTCAGGGTGACAAACAGCGGATCGCTCTCGGGGATGCCCTGTAGCCGGTTCATCCAGTAGGTGACACCAATCTTCCCCTCTTGCGAGTGATAGCTCCAGCTTGACCAGCAGGCACGGCGGCGGGGCATCTGGCTTACGTCGCAATGCAGAACCGCGCGGTTGGGCTGATACCGCAGGCGCGACAGGGCACCGGTTTCCGCCGCTGTGGCGCTGCTGCCCAGGATTTTCATCGACTGATCCGAATGGCAGGCGAGGATCAGGTCATCAAACAGGCCGGCCTCTGCCCCCGCGGCTTGTATCTCGACCCCCTGCGCGCCACGGCGCACGCCTTGCACCGCCATCCCCTTGTGGATGCGGCACCCACGCGCCAGCAGCGCCGCCTCGAGGCGTTTGACATATTCGATGCTGCCCCCCTTGACCGTCCACCACTGGTGTTCCGCCGAACCGGCGAGCAGCGCATGGTTGCGAAAGAACCGCACCAGCGATCTTGCGGGAAACTGGTCGACCTCGTGGATCGGCGTGGACCAGATGGCGCCGCACATGGGCATCAGGTAGTGCTCGCGGAAACTGTTGCCCAGCCCGAGTTCGCACACCAGTTCACCGATGGTCATGTCGTCACTCTGCGCCGCCGCTTCGGCCCGTTTGCCGAAACGCAGGATGTCGGCGATCATCTTGTAATAGCGGGGCCGCAACAGGTTGCGCTTCTGCGCGGTGATCGATCCGAGGTTGGTCAGCCCGTATTCAAACCGCCCGTTGTCGATGCTGGCCCCAAAGCTCATCTCGCTCTTGGTGACGGGAACGTCCAAGTCCCGGAACAGCCGGGTCAGATTGGGATAGGTCGCATAGTTGAACACGATGAAACCGGTATCGACCGGCTGATCTCCGTTGCGCCCGGCGATGACGGTACGTGCATGTCCCCCCAGGCGCGCGGCGGCCTCGTACAGGGTCACATCATGGTAAGGGGCAAGGTAATAGGCGGCGGACATTCCGGAAATCCCGCCTCCGACAATGGCAATCTTCCTGCGTGGCCCCTGGGTCTGATCCAGCATTCTGTCCTCATTCTCAATCGTTATGAAGCAATTACGTGTCAGCGGGCCGCTCGGATCATTCGAATGTCAAAGAAATCCTGGCGCGGGATTGATCCGGACCGCGTCGCCGGGCGTATTAGACGCGCAATGATCGAACATGTCGCCGCCACAACCCATCACAGCCGACGGGGCGCGTTGAAAAACGCCTTTGCCTATGGCGTCGATTACGTGTTGACCGATTTTGGCCCCGGCTGGCCCGCCGCGATCTCGCGCAACCGGTTCAACCTGTGGTCGGTTCGCGACCGGGATCACGGTGGCGCACGCGGCGAGGGCCGGGGCGTCGATTGGTTTCGCGAGGTGCTGGCGGCGCATGGGTTTGACCACGGCAATGCACGGCTCCTGCTGCTCACCCAGCCCGGATTCCTCTGGTTTCAATTCAATCCGGTCAGCTTCTGGATCGCCATGGTTGACGGGGCACCGCACGCCTTCGTGGCCGAGGTCAACAGCACCTTTGGCCAGCGGCATTGCTATTTTTGCGCCCACGACGATTTTCGCCCCATCACCGCATCCGACCGGATGATCGCCGAGAAACGCATGCATGTGTCGCCGTTTCAGCAGGTGCAGGGTAGATACCTGTTCAATTTCGGCATGACCGACAGCGCCATCAACATCCGCATTTCATATGAGAACGGCGATCAAGGCGTGCTGGCGACCCTGTCCGGCACGCGGCGCAGGGCAACAAACCGGTCCCTGCTGGGCGCGGCGCTGCGGCGGCCGTTGGGCGCGGCACGGGTTCTGGCGCTGATCCACTGGCAGGCAATGATCCTCGCGATGAAACGCGCGCCGTTCCTGCGCCGGCAACCGCCGCCCGCCGCGCTGTTGTCCGACGGGCGGGGCCATGGGGACACGGCAGGATGACGCCGCTTGACCGCAAGGCCTTATGGCTGGTGGGAGCCAGCGAAGGGCTTGGCCGTGCATTGGCCCGCCGGCTGGACGCTCGCGGCGCGCAGCTGATCCTGAGCGCACGCAATGCCGGGCGGCTGGACAGCCTCTGTGAAACCCTGAACAACGCGCGCAGCCTGCCAATGGATGTCACCGACGCGGACTCGGTCCGGCGCGCCTGCGACAAGGTCGGCCATCTGGATGGGCTGATCTACAATGCCGGCTCGTATGAGCCGATGCGCACGACCGATTGGAACAGCGACGCGGCCCTTGCGATGTGCGACGTCAACTTCATGGGGGCCATGCGCGTTCTGGGGCAGATCGTACCGAATTTCACGGCGCAGGGGCACGGAGACATCACGCTGATCGGTTCGCTCGCCGGGTATCGCGGATTGCCCGCCGCCATCGGTTATGGTGCCAGCAAGGCCGCGCTGATCAGCCTTGCCGAAACCATGCGATTTGATTTGCGCGGCACGGGTGTACGCGTCCGCGTGATCAATCCCGGCTTTATCGACACGCGGCTGACGGCACAGAACGCGTTTTACATGCCGATGCTGATGACCCCCGAACACGCGGCGGACCGGGTCATCCGAGCCATGCGCAAGCGGCGGTTTCGCACGGATTTTCCCGCTCCGTTTTCCTGGGCAATCCGTGGTCTTCGCCATTTGCCCGACTGGTTGGTCTATCGCGGGCGCTGACCCCCGACCGAGATGCAGCCGCCACCGGAACCGCAACGGAAAAGGGCCGGGATCACGGACAAACCCGTGATCCCGGCATCTGAACGTGCCGTGAGTGGTGGTTGGTTCAGATTCTGAAAATCGGTTGCAGCAACCGTGGCAGCATGGCGTTAAAGCGCAGCCGCGCATCGGTTGCCGCCAGACAGATACAGGCCTCGCCCGGATCGGCAACGGGAGTATGTTCGAGTTCTTCATCGGCGATTTCCAGATCGCCAACGCCAAACCGCCCGGTCTCGTCGCTGAAGCTGCCCTGCAACACGAGGGTCAGTTCCATGCCATTATGGCCGTGATCGGGCACCGCCTGTCCCGGCGGAATGTAAAGCAGCCGAACCGACCCGTGCCGGTCCTCGGACAGGATGTCCTGGCGCACCCCCATGCCCAGCGTTTTCCAACGCGGCGCGCGCCCCTTGAGCGCCTGCATCACCGGCCCCGGATAGACGCCCGAGCGCTCATAAACCGGCTCGGGCGTATAGGGCGCGTCTAGCAGGGACAGGATGTCATCCTTCATCCCCGCCGACACCGCAACGGTTTCGGTCTCTTCCAGCAACACGCCGCCAACCACCTGATGCGCCTGAAGCCCAGCGCGACATTGCGGGCACATGGATACATGGCTGGCCACGACAACCGCAAAGGCATGCGGCAGGTTCCCGGCTGCATAAGCGGCCAGCAAGGCATCGGGAACGTGATGATTTATGACGCTCATGACTTGAGGTCCTTCAGTTCATGTCTCAGGCGTTGCAACCCCAACCGGATGCGCGACTTGATGGTTCCCAAAGGAACCCCGGTCTGTGCGTTGATTTCCTGGTGGGTCATTTCGCCCATATAGGCTTTCTCGATCATCTCGCGCTGCTCGGAGCTGAGCCGGGCCAGTGCCTGTTTCAAAAGGCCGGTTTCCTGTTCCAGCCCGAGAATCTGGCTGGCATCCGGCTCGGCACCGGGCTCCTCGCGCAACTCTTCGGGCATGGGGCGGCGTTCCTTGCGCGCGATGTCGATCTGGCGATTGCGCGCGATCTGGTAGATCCAGGCCGAAACCTGCGCGCGATGGGGGTCGAACATCGCGGCCTTGCGCCAGACGGTCAGCATTACCTCCTGCACGATCTCTTCCGCCTGATGCGCCGAGCAGCCCGAGCGCATGATGAACCCCTTGAGCCGTGGCGCAAAGAAATCAAACAGCGCGCAGAACGCGTTGCGGTCCCGATCATCGCGCACCGCGATCATCCAGAGTGTTTGCTGCGACAGGTCGGCATTTGGCTGCGGCACGGCGGTCTTGTCCTCGCGGAGGGCCGTGCGGACACGGCGCGGGCGCTGCCCGATGGATGCGGTCTGTGTCAACATAAACAGACTACGCAGCGGCGGGGAATACGGATCACATTTCTTTTGCGCCCGGCCGGAACGGGCCGCAGAGCGAGCGCATTGCTTGGCTGAACCGAACCGCCGCGCGCCGTTGCGACGCGGCGTGTTTCACAAATCGAACGTGGCAAACACCGGGGCGTGATCGCTAGGCTTTTCCCAGCCGCGCGCGTCCCGCAGGACGCGGCTGGAATGTCCGGCCGAGGATATATCCGGCGTCGCCCAGACATGATCAAGCCGCCGCCCCTTGTCCGCCGCCGACCAGTCGCGCGCGCGATAAGACCACCAGCTATAGAGCTGACCGTCGGGAATATCCTGCCGTGTTATGTCCACCCAGCCACCGGCATCCTGGGTCTGGGCCAGGTGTTCCACCTCGATCGGGGTGTGGCTGACCACCTTCAAGAGCTGCTTGTGGCTCCAGACATCATCTTCGCGCGGAGCGATGTTCAGGTCTCCGACCAAGATGGATTTTTCCGGTTTCTCCGCATGGAACCAATCGCGCATTTCGGTGAGATAATCGAGCTTTTGGCCAAATTTCTCGTTCTTTTCCCGATCCGGCACGTCGCCGCCCGCCGGCACGTAGAAATTATGGATCGTCACACCGTTCTCCAGCCGCGCGGCGATATGCCGGGCGTGGCCGAGCCCGGCAAAGTCCCTGTCTCCGGCCTCTTCGATTGGCAACCGTGACAGGATGGCGACCCCGTTATACCCCTTTTGCCCGCGCGCAACCATGTGGGTATAGCCAAGCGCCGCAAAGCCTTCGGTCGGGATCTTGTCCACCGGCGATTTGCATTCCTGCAAACAGAGCACGTCGGGGGCCTCTTGTTGCAACAGCTTGAGCACGATGGGTTCGCGCAGCCGAACCGAGTTGATGTTCCATGTGGCCAGCGAAAAGCTCATAGGCGGGTTCCCATCCTCAGAAATTTGCGCAAACCTATGCGCCACGCCCCGGCGAGGCCAGCGCCAAATTGCATCCCGAGCCCCCATCGCCGTCGCCCCCGCCCCTGCGCATAAAAAAAGGCCGGGTACGAGACCCGGCCCAGTCCAACAGGGAGGTTGTATGTCATTGCCCGGACATACGCGGGATGCTCTGACTATAGCAGCACAGCGACGTGGTGTCTGTGAACCGCAACAATCATTTCAACCATAACGTGTAGCATGAAAAAAGTAAATATTTCATGTCAGGCAACAAGCCGATATCCGCCCGATTCCGTCACCAACAGGCGCGCATTCGAGGGGTCCGGCTCAATTTTCTGGCGCAGGCGATAGATATGGGTCTCGAGCGTATGCGTGGTGACGCCCGCGTTATAGCCCCAAACCTCGTGCAAGAGCACCTCGCGGGCGACCACGCCATCGGTCGAACGGTAAAGAAACTTCAGAATGCTCGTTTCCTTTTCGGTCAGGCGAATCTTGCGGTCATCCTCGGTGATCAGCATCTTCATCGACGGCTTGAACGTATAAGGCCCAAGCTGGAACACCGCGTCTTCCGATTGCTCGTGCTGGCGCAACTGGGCCCGGATACGCGCCAGCAGCACCGGGAACTTGAACGGCTTGCTGACGTAATCGTTGGCCCCGGCATCCAGCCCCAGGATCGTATCCGCGTCGCTGTCATGTCCAGTCAGCATCAGGATCGGCGATTTCACCCCCTGTTTGCGCATCAGGCGGCACAGTTCGCGCCCGTCCGTGTCCGGCAACCCCACATCCAGGATGATCAGGTCATAGAGGGCTTCCTTGCTGCGCTCCATCGCGCCCTGGCCGTCCCCGGCCTCGAATACATCGAAATCCTCGGTCAGGATCAACTGTTCGCTCAGAGCCTCGCGCAGGTCGTCGTCATCATCCACCAACAGGATCTTCTTGAGTTGTGGCATCGCGCAGTTCTCCTATCTGACCTCGGCCGGTGGCACCTTCGGCCCACCCCGCGAACCCGCCGCCGTCAGCGGCGCGGATAACGGGAAGCGGCTGGCTGGGCCTGGCTTGCGTTCCCGATCACAGATGTGTGCGGAATCGTGAGGCTGCAAGAAGTGCTGCAAAATTTCACGGTGACGTGTCCCGTACCGTGGAAATGTTTCACAATCCGTCAATCGGGGCTGGTGCAATCACTGCCCGCATCCCGCCTTCAAACGCAAAAAACGGGCCCCGGCATCACGCCGGGACCCGCGGAACATGGTCGGATCAGTGGATGACCGCGTCATCCGGCCGGGGCCGTTCGGAGGTGCCCAGCCGCTCGCCAATGATCAGCCCATCCGCCCCGGCGGCAACCGGAACCGTGTCGCCATCGCGAATGTCTCCGGCCAGCAGCGCCTCGGCCAACGGGTTCTGCAACGCGCGCTGGATCACCCGTTTCAGCGGACGCGCCCCGAACACCGGGTCATATCCCTCATCTGCGAGCCATTTGCGCGCCGACTCGTCCAGCGTCAGGTCGATCTTGCGACCGGCCAGGCGCTTTTTCAGCCGCGCCAGCTGAATATCGACGATGCCATCCATATTCGCCCGGTTCAGACGATCAAAGATGATGGTTTCGTCCAGACGGTTCAGGAACTCGGGCCGGAAATGCGCCCGCACCGCGTCCATCACGTCGCGCTTGGCCTCGGCGGCATCGGCGTTCTCTGGCAACTGGCTCAGCGCCTGCGCCCCGAGATTCGAAGTCAGGATGATCAGCGTCTGCTTGAAATCGACCGTCCGGCCCTGCCCATCGGTCAGCACCCCGTCATCCAGAACCTGCAACAGCACGTTGAACACGTCCGGATGCGCCTTTTCCACCTCGTCAAACAACACAACCTGGTAGGGCCGCCGCCGCACGGCCTCGGTCAGAACGCCGCCCTCGTCATAGCCCACATAGCCCGGAGGCGCGCCGATCAGGCGAGCAACGCTGTGTTTCTCCATGAATTCAGACATGTCGATACGCACCATCGCGGCATCATCGTCAAACAGGAACTCGGCCAGCGCCTTGGTCAGTTCGGTTTTGCCCACCCCGGTCGGCCCAAGAAACAGAAAACTGCCCAGCGGGCGGTTCTCATCCTGCAACCCGGCCCGCGCCCGGCGCACCGCGTTCGACACCGCGCGCACCGCGACATCCTGACCGATCACCCGCTTGTGCAGGCCGTCTTCCATCCTCAGAAGCTTTTCCCGCTCGCCCTCCAGCATCCTGTTCACCGGGATGCCGGTCCAGCGTTCGACCACCGAGGCAATCTGTTCGGGGCGGACCTTTTCCTCGACCATGACCCCGCTGGCCTCGGATTCCTCGGCCTGTTGTAGCTTTTTCTCAAGATCGGGAATAACCCCGTAAGACAGTTCGCCGGCCTTGGCCAGGTTGCCCTCGCGCTTGGCGATCTCCAACTCGGCCCGCTTTTGGTCCAGCTGCTCCTTGAGCTCGCGCGCGCCGGCCAGCTTGTCGCGTTCGGCCTGCCATTGGGCGGTCAACCCGGCGGATTTTTCCTGAAGCTCGGCAAGATCCTTTTGCAGGGTCTCCAGCCGATCCCGGCTGGCCGCGTCATCTTCCAGCTTGAGCGCCTCTTCCTCGATCTGCATTTGCAGGATCTGGCGATCCAGCTGGTCAAGCTCTTCGGGTTTGGAATCCACCTCCATCCGCAAGCGGCTGGCGGCCTCGTCCACAAGGTCGATCGCCTTGTCAGGCAGAAAGCGGTCGGTGATATACCGGTTGCTCAGAGTCGCGGCGGCCACCAGGGCGGCATCGGAGATGTCGACGCCGTGGTGAACCTCGTATTTCTCCTTGATGCCGCGCAGGATGCTGATGGTGTCCTCGACGGTGGGTTCCTGCACCATCACCGGCTGGAACCGGCGGGCAAGGGCCGCGTCCTTTTCGACATATTTGCGATACTCGTCCAGCGTGGTCGCGCCGATACAGTGCAATTCACCCCGCGCGAGCGCCGGCTTGATCAGGTTGGCCGCATCCATTGCGCCGTCGGATTTTCCGGCCCCCACCAGGGTGTGCATCTCGTCGATGAACAGGATGATTTCGCCCGCGGCCTCGGTCACTTCGGTCAGAACCGCCTTGAGCCGCTCTTCAAACTCGCCGCGATATTTCGCCCCGGCAATCAGCGCGCCCATATCAAGGGCCAGCAGCTTCTTGTCCCGCAGGGATTCGGGCACGTCACCATTGATGATGCGCAGCGCCATGCCCTCGGCAATGGCGGTCTTGCCCACGCCGGGTTCCCCGATCAGCACCGGGTTGTTCTTGGTCCGGCGGCTCAGCACCTGCATCGCGCGGCGGATTTCCTCGTCGCGGCCGATGATCGGGTCGATCTTGCCGGCACGCGCCGCATCGGTCAGGTCACGGGCATATTTTCTGAGCGCGTCATAGCCTTCTTCCGCCGTGGCGGTGTCGGCGGTGCGTCCCTTGCGCACGTCATTGATTGCCGTGTTCAGACCCTGCGCTGTGACATGGCCCGCATCCAGCGCCTCCTTGGCCTTGGACTTGACCATGCAGAGCGCCATCAACAGCCGTTCGACGGGCACGAAACTGTCCCCTGCCTTGGTGGCAATCGCCTCGGCCTCGGCCAGGACCTTGCCGGTGCCGCTGTCCATATAGATTTGACCCGCGTCGCCGCTGACCTGCGGTATCTTGGAGACGGCCAGGTCAACGGCCTCGACCACGCGCCCCGGATTGCCGCCGGAACGGCTGATCAGGTTGCTGGCCAGCCCCTGATCGTCATCCATCAATGCCTTGAGAATATGTTCGGGGGCGAGCCTCTGGTGCCCCTCGCGCAGTGCAATTGTCTGCGCCGCCTGCACGAACCCGCGTGCACGCTCGGTGAACTTGTTCAAGTCCATCTTTCTCTCCTTTTCCAAGCGCCCTGACTGGGTTGCGCCCGCTTGGCAGCACGCACCCGATGGGCCTCGTATCCAATTTGGGACATACGGCGCGCCGTTCAACCCCGATTGGCGGTCTTTTTCCGTCAAATTCAACCGGATCCGCGCCCATGGCCCGATCCGCTTGCCCCGGGTCCTCAACGGACATAGACAGGCGCAACCCCATGCCCCCATGATACGGAGCCCGCGATGTCCGATGACCGCCTGATCGTTGCACTTGATGTCCCCAATGCGTTGCAGGGGCTGGAACTCGCCAATCAGATCGGCGATGCGGTCGGTTTCTACAAGATCGGCCTGGGCATGCTGACCGGTGGCGGGCTGGCGCTTGCCAACGAACTGAAGGCCGAGCATGGCAAACGCATCTTTCTTGACATGAAGCTGTTTGACATCGGCGCGACGGTCGAAGCGGCGGTGCGGGGCCTCGCGCAATACGATCTGGATTTCCTGACCGTTCATGGCGATCCGCATGTGGTTCGCGCCGCCAAGCAAGGCGCGGCAGGAAGCAACCTGAAGATCCTGGGGGTAACGATCCTGACCTCGCTGGACCGGGGTGACCTGGATGACGGCATGATCATCCCCGGCGCGGTTTCCGACCTGGTCGTCGAACGCGCCGCCCGGGCGCTGGCGGCCGGGGCCGACGGGATCATCGCAAGCCCGCAGGAGGCCGCCGCCATCCGCGCCCTGCCCGAGGCGCAGGACAGGCTGATCGTGACACCGGGAGTGCGCCCCGCCGGCGCGGCGCTTGGCGACCAGAAGCGGGTTGCCACCCCGGCTTCGGCAATCGCGGACGGGGCCGATCATATCGTGGTGGGCCGCCCGGTCTGGACCGCCGCCGATCCGCGCGCCGCCGCACAGGCGATTCTCACCGAACTGGCCGACCTGTAGCGATCAAGCGCAGCGAGCGGGTAATATTATTACCCGGCTGTGCCCCCAAAAGCACATTCTGGAGTTGTGTTTCCCGAGTCGGGCATTCCGGACTTTTCAATTCGGCAAAATTAGGTGACGTTAGGTCAACGGATACTCCCCAACGAACCTTTTCTTCCTGTGGTTCGTTACCTCCCCCCGCTTCAGCAGCGGGGGGTCTTTCCACAAACCCAGCCTGTCATACGCTTCGACCATTTGTCTCGGCCAGGTACAAGCGGAGCTGTTCGGCGAAGTGCGGCACCGCCAATTCGTGGTCGCAATAGGTGCGGGCCGGCATCAGGCTCCACCCCTGCCCTTCGTTGCCGAATACGATCTGCTCCTGCATCCGGCGCGGCCCGTGCGCCGCAAAGAACCAGACCGTTCCATGCGATCGCGGGTAGTGACGCGCCCATACCAGATCATGTTCATGCAGGGTCAGGCCGACCTCTTCATAGGTCTCGCGCAAGGCACATTGCGCGGCGGTCTCGTTGCCTTCGCGCCCGCCGCCGGGCAGGTCCCAGTGGTTCGGCCAGGGGATGTCCGGCCGGTCATCACGGCGGATCACCAAAAGATCGGGCCCCAAGAACAGGGCCAGCTTGGCACCGGAAAATTCCATGATCGTGCTGGACCTCCTGAAAATTGCGCTGACGTGGCAAAGCATCCTGCTGTACCATGTGCCGATATAGTAACGATTTCCGTAACGGACACCTCCATCATGCCCTCCCTCTGCCGAGATTGCCTGCACCGGGTACAAGGCGACATGCGCCGCTGCCCCAAATGCGCCAGCCCGCGCGTGCTGCGGCATCCGGAATTGTTCGACCTCGGGATCGCGCATATGGATTGCGATGCGTTTTACGCTTCGGTGGAAAAGCGCGACAATCCCGACCTCGCGGACAAGCCGGTGATCATCGGCGGCGGCCGGCGGGGGGTGGTGTCGACGGCGTGCTATATCGCGCGCATACGCGGTGTACGCTCGGCAATGCCGATGTTCCAGGCGCTGAAACTATGCCCCGAAGCGGTGATCATCAAACCCCGCATGAGCGCCTATGTCGAGGCCAGCCGCCAGATCAGGGCAATGATGCAAGAGCTGACCCCGGCGATTCAGCCGCTGTCGCTGGACGAGGCGTTCCTTGACCTGACCGGCACCACCCGCCTGCATGGCGCGCCGCCGGCGGTGATGCTGGCGCGGCTGGTCAAGCGCATGAAGGACGAGCTTGGCCTGACCGGCTCGATCGGGCTGTCCCATAACAAGTTCCTGGCCAAGGTGGCCTCGGATCTCGACAAACCGCGCGGCTTCTCGGTGATCGGCGAGGCGGAAACCGCCGATTTCCTGCATGACAAGCCCGTGCGCCTGATCTGGGGCATCGGCCCCGCGGCACAGGCATCGCTGGAAAGGGCGGGAATCCGCACCTTTTCCGACCTGCTACGGTGGGAACGCAGAGACCTGTCGGCGCGGTTCGGCGCCATGGGAGAGCGCCTCTGGCACCTTGCGCGCGGACAGGACCGCCGCCACGTCTCGGCGCATGAGCCGGTGAAATCGATCAGCAACGAAACCACCTTTTTCGAAGACACCGGCGATCCCGACCTGCTGGATGGCCACCTGTGGCGAATGGCGGAAAAGGTTTCGGACCGCGCCAAGGCCAGACATCTCGCCGGACGGGTGGTCACGCTCAAGCTCAAACGCTCGGACCACAGCAGCCTGACCCGCCGCCACGCGCTGCGCGACGCGACGCAGATGGCCGATACGATCTATCGCACCGCGCGGGGTTTGTTCGACCAGGTGGCAGACCAGGGACCGTTTCGACTGCTGGGGTGCGGGCTGAGCGAATTGGTGCCCGAGGCCGAGGCCGACAAATCGGGCGACCTGCTGGACCCCGGCGCGAAACAGCGCGGCAATGCCGAACGGGCCACCGATGCCATCCGTGCGCGGTTCGGTGCGGATGCGATCAGGAAAGGACGGTCGCTACGCTGAGCCCCTGGCGCGAAACGATATGCGGCCTCACGGCAAGACCCAAAGCGGCGCGCGTCCGTCGATCCCCCGGATCGATTGATCATCGATGCGCCGCAACCCGGCCGGTTGCCCGGATTCGTCTTGTACCCGGCGATACATCGCCTCGCTGATCACCAGCCGCACGGAGAGGTCGCGGCTCATCGCCTCAAGTCGGCTGGCGATGTTCACCGTGTTGCCGACCACCGCATATTCCAGCCGGTTGGTCCCGACATTGCCCAGCACGACGGGCCCGTAATGCACGCCAAAGCTGACCTTGATCGGCGGCTCGCCCCGCGCCGCCCGCTCGGCGTTCCAGAGGTCCACGGCGGCGATCATGCTGTGGGCACAGTCCAGCGCATGGCTGGCATCCCGGTCCCCCGGCAATGGCGTGCCAAATGTCGCCATTAGGCCGTCGCCCAGGTATTTGTCGAGTGTCCCCTGATGGCGGAACACCTCGGGTTCCATGCGCGCGTGAAACGCTCGCAGGGTCTCGATCAGTTGCTGCGGCGTCCGGGTGGCGGCAAAGGCGGTGAAACCAACGATATCCACGAACAGAACCGCGACATCGTGGCTGCGGATCTGTTTCAACGGATCGTCGTTATGCGACAGCTCGTCCACCACATTGGGCGAGAAGTACCGCGACAGGTTGGTTCGCTCGCGTTCAAGCACCGCATTGTCCAGCAGCAACCGGTTGAACCGGCGCACCGACGCGGCAAGGGTAAAGGCGACGATCAGGAACAGGATCACCTCCTGGATGCGGACCCCGAAATCGATGCTGTTGGGATCAAGGATCTGCGCCATCTTGCTCCCCGCTCCAAAGGCGGTTTGTGCGGCCTCGGTCAGCTGCGGTTCGGTACGGCCAAACCACCACACGATGCCAAGCGCGATCAGCCACATGGCCGCCGTCCAGTTGCCGATCGCCAAAATGGTCCGCCAGGAATAGGCCAGGGTTCCGGCGGCCAGGATCACGAAGAAAAAGGTGAACGTACCAAAACGATAGGCCATGCCCGCCGGCCAGCCGCTTTGATCCAGCGGGTTGGGCAGCGCCAGAACGACCGTCATCAGCGACAATTCGAGGAACAGCAGCGCCAGTTCGAACCGCGAACGGCCCACCCGCCCCACCCGCCTCTGCGCCCATCCGATCACCGCCAGCGCAGCCAACAGAAGCTCGTAATAGATCATTTCAAAGCTGAAGTTCAGGAAGGGCAGCATCACCGCGATAATCGCCAGCGCGATCCAGCGCGCCCGGACCGCCAGTTCCAGCCCCTCGCGCTTGTGCCGCGCCAGCGTCGCCTCGGTAAAGCGATTGGCCGCGATCTCGTCATGGGTGGCACCGCGCGGCAGGTCGGCATCGGTGAAAATCGGCAGGCTCGGGCCGGTGGCGGTCATGACAGGCTCTACTCCGGTTGGTGCGCCATCATGTTACCGGGTTTCGGTCCGGGGCGGCACCATGATCTGCCCGCGCCGGGCAAACGAAAAGAGCCCCGCCATAAAGGCGGGGCAAGTCTGGTGCCTCATGACAGGCCACAGGCACCGGCGGTAGCTCGGAAATTCTGCTGGATCAGTTCTGCATCTCGGCGCGGATCTGCTGGCGCAGCACGTCGATCGGCACCGTCTTGCCATCGCGTTTGAAGCACCAATAGGTCCAGCCATTGCAGCTTGGCGCGCCTTCCAGGGCGGCACCGACCTGGTGAATTGATCCCTTGACGTCGCTGCCGATCAGGGTGCCGTCGGCGCGCACCTTGGCCTTGTGACGCTTGTTCATCGAAAACAGCTCTTCGCCCGGCCGCAACATGCCGCGCTCGACCAGCTGGCCAAAGGGAACGCGCGGCTCGGCACGCTTGCTGGTGCTGACCTGCAAGGCTTCGCGGTCGAACTTGCGCACCTTGGCGATGCGTTTCTCGGCAACCTTGCGATAGGCCGCCTCGCGTTCGATCCCGATGAAATCCCGGCCCAGCATCTTGGCCACGGCCCCGGTTGTACCCGTGCCGAAAAACGGGTCAAGCACCACGTCCCCCGGCTGGGTCGTGCCCACCAGGACCCGGTGCAGCAGGCTCTCGGGTTTTTGCGTCGGATGCGCCTTGTCGCCATTCTCGTCCTTGAGCCGCTCATGCCCGGTGCAGATCGGCAAGACCCAGTCGCTGCGCATCTGGATCCCTTCATTCAGCGCCTTGAGCGCCTCGTAGTTGAACGTATATTTCGCCGCCTCGTCCCGGCTCGCCCAGATCATCGTCTCATGGGCATTGGTCAAACGCTTGCCGCGGAAATTCGGCATCGGGTTGGACTTGCGCCACACCACGTCATTCAGGATCCAGAACCCCGCATCCTGCAACGCGGCACCAACCCGAAAGATGTTGTGATAGCTGCCGATGACCCAGATCGCACCGTTTGGCTTCAAGAGCCGGCGCGCCGCCGCCAGCCATTCGCGGGTGAACCGGTCATAGGCACCAAAAGAGGCAAATTGGTCCCAGTGATCGTCGACCGCGTCCACCTGGCTGTTGTCCGGGCGGTGCAACTCGCCCCGCAATTGCAGGTTATAAGGCGGATCGGCAAAGATCAGGTCGATCGACGCCTCGGGCAAGCTGTTCATTGCCTCGATGCAATCGCCATCCATGATCGTGTTCAGCGGGAGCGCGGCGGCCCCCTTGGTCTTGGTCTTGGTCATTTCGTCTGCCTCTGTCCATGGCGCTTTGTGCGCTCTTTGGTTGAGGCAAGGATGATTCAAAGGCGAATCGCCGTCAATTTCTTTTTTGAATCAGTGGTTTATAGATTTTTCTTGATACAAGATATTGTGTACCGGTTTAAAGGAACGTCTATGGTGTGGGGTTACACCAAGATTTTGAAGCGCCTCCCTGTGTCTTTTTGACGGGTATCCCGCATTGGTCTCCCAGCCATAGCCGGGATGCTGTTGCGCCAAATCCACCATGATGCGATCGCGCGCGATTTTGGCAACGATTGACGCAGCGGAAATCGACACCGAACGGGCATCGCCCTTGACCACCGCCTCGGCCGGTATGCTTAGCCCGCGGGGGATCAGGTTGCCGTCGATCAACAGGAAATCCGGCGCGGGCGACAGGGCGGCGACCGCCCGTTCCATCGCGAGATGACTGGCGCGCAGGATGTTCAGCCGGTCGATCTCTTCGACACTTGCATGGGCGATGCTGACCTCGGCGACCCGGAGCAGTTCCTCATCCAGCGCGGCGCGGGCCCTGGCCGACAGCTTCTTGGAATCGTTCAGCCCCGCGGGCAGCGTGGCAAGGTCCAGAACCACCGCCGCGGCGGTGACAGGCCCGGCCAGCGGGCCGCGCCCGACCTCGTCCACGCCGGCTATGCGAAGATGGCCGCGCGCGCGGGCGGCCAGTTCCAGGCTGTCATCAGGTGTGCTCATGCATCCCTGCTGCAATCAACGTGGTGCCATTGCAAGCGGAAAGCGCCGGCGTCCCGGCTCACCTGCCGACAATCCGGTATCCGCGTTCGCGCAGGCACAGCGGTTCGTATCCGGTGCGGCTGATGTTGCGGCCGTCAAATTGCAGGCGGCAAGCCCGGGGCAGTTGCGCGGTAAAGCGGTAGTTGCTCTTGAGGCATTGCAAACCCAGCAGGCGGGCCGGCCCCCCATGCAGCTTGTGATTGCGCAGGCATTTGGCAGGAAGATTGTACCGCGCCGCCCGTTGCGGCAGGGGGCGCGGGCGCACATCATGTCGTTTCGGCGGCGGTGCCACGTGCGACACGATGGGCGCGTCGTCGCGATCACGGGCGTTGTGGATGGCCAACCCAAGAATGGCAAGCGCCGCGAACCCGGCGATGGCCTTGGCCGTGTCATCACTGTCGGCGCGGGCAGGCATCGCGGAAAGGGCGGTGATGCAGAGGGCGGTGGAAACGATCAGGGCGATGAATTTGCGATGCATGGGGCATGTCCTTTCGCATAAGGTGGCGTGTGCAACCCGGTTCACATGACCGGGCCATGCACCCACGCTCTTCCCGAAGGCTTCGGACAGGCAATATCGCCCGCATGTTATCGAATATCAGCGCGTCAAATCCCTGTTGTTATTGAATATCCACCGCCGCCGACGCATCCTGCCGACATGAAACATCTTGCCCTGATCCTTGCGCTTGGCCTGTTGGCTGCCGCCCCCGGCATGGCCCGCGCCGCTGACTGCTATGCCGATTACAAGGCCAAGCAGGACAGCCCCTTGCGGTTGCATTACGGTGTCATGCAGCTGTCCGGCGCCTGCACCAAGAGGGCCGCGCAATCCGAACTTGCAACCCGGCTGGCACGCAATGGCTGGACCCTGCTGAATGTGTTGACGGTGTTCGGGCCCGAGGGGCTGGAGGAAAGGAAGACCAATGCCGGATCCTACTATCTCCGTTTCTGAGACACGCCGCTCGGGAACCCGGATCGTGACAGTCGGCATCCTGGCGATCGTGGCGGTTCTGGTGGTGGCCGGGGCGGTGCTGTTCCTGACCCTGCCCGACGCCAATGCGTTCAACGCGCGGGTGGAACGGGTGTTTGTCGAGAATGACCTGACCACGCAGGCCGAGATCAAGCTGCTGGAAATCCTCGCACAGTCGGGCACGGCGTTCTCGGACACGCTGGCCAGCTATCGCATGGTGATTTTCGTGCTGCTGGTCTTTGCCACCGCGATGCTGATCGCGGCGCTGGTGTTCCTGGTGATGCTGGTCATCCTGAACCGGCGCATGGCCCAGATCGAACGCACCGGGATACAGGTGAATTCCCTGTTGATCAGCCGCGAAGAAAACACGGTTTACCTGAACAACCTAGAATTCAAGCTGACGGCGGCGGCGATGGAGACCCTCGCGGTTCTGGCCGAGGCACGGCTGGATGACGACGTTCTGTCCGGGGCCGAGATCGAAGCGGTGATTTCCGGGCGCGATTCGGCGGATTGCGACGAGGCGGCAGGGGCCACGCGCATCAAGCGGTTGCGCGACACGCTGGGCAACCAGATGGTCAGCGCGCTGCTGGTCAAGAATATCGCGCGGCGCGGTTACATGCTGTCCATCGACAAGGACGTGATCCAGATGGTATGAGGGTCGCCCCGCGACCGCATCGTCCCCCAAGACCTTGGAAACCGAAGGTCGCGGCCCCATCTTGACCACAGCGCCGCACATAGGACCATCCATGACCAATCCCTACCGCATCCATATCGAGCCGCTGCACGGGCGCGTGACGGCCCGCCGGAATGGCACGGTACTGGCGAGCAGCGACAAGGCACTGGTCATGTATGAAACCCGTCTTGCCCCGGCGATCTATTTCCCGAACGACGATGTCGTCGCCCCGCTCGGCGATTTGAGCGACCTCAAGACCTTTTGCCCGTTCAAGGGCACCGCGCGTTACCACGATCTGGTGCTGGCCGATGAACGCCTGTCCAACGCGGTATGGTCCTATCATTCCGCCCTGCCCGAGAGCCGGGCCATCCAGGGTCATTTCGCCTTTATGCCCGGTGTCGTGACCGATATGGACCTGGGCGACAATATCCTGTGCCAACAAGAGACCGGCCACATCAGCGGTCCGGTGATCGACTGGCTGCTGCGCGATGCTGCCTTTATCGCCACGCCCGAGGAATTCACCGCCGCGCTCGCGCTCAAGCTGCGGGAACATGGCGTGTACCTGTCGCGCCTGAGCGTGATGCTGTGGTCGCTGCACCCGCTGATTGCCGGCAAGAACTATATCTGGGAACAGGGCGCGAAAGAGGTCAGCGTCTATGCGCCCTCTTATGAAATCCACGACCATCCCAGCTATATGAACAGCCCGCTGCGCCATGTCTCGAGCGGGCTGGGTGGCATTCGGCGCAAACTTGGAGCCGAAGATTACTCCAGCAACAGCTTTCCCATCATCGAGGATCTGCGCGCCAAGGGGGCAACCGATTACGTGGCGATGCCGATGCCGTTTTCCGACGGCCGCCGCAACGTCCTGACCCTCACCAGCGATCATCCTGACGGGTTCAACACGGCAAACCTGGGGCTGGTGTTTGAATGTTCCAACGTGATCAGCCGCTTTTACGAAGTCTTCATGCAGAAGGAAAACGCCCAGTCGCTGCTTGAGACCTATGTGGGCAAACGCACCGGCGCGCGGGTTCTGGGAGGCGAAATCCGCCGCGGCGACGGTGACGAGATCGATGCCGCCATCATGTTCTGCGATCTGCATGATTCAACCCGGCTGGCGGAAAAGCTGGGGCAGTCCGATTACATCACGCTGCTCAACCAGTTCTTTGAAACCTCATCGACCATCATTCACGATCACGGCGGCGAGGTTCTGAAATTCATCGGCGACGCGGTGCTTGCGGTATTCCCGGCGGGCGACGATGCCAAGGCGGCCTGCGCCCAGGCGCTCAGGGCGGCGCGGGCGATCGTGGATCACTCGGCGGATCGCGAAAACGCCGCCTCGCTGCACGATTACGAATGCTCGATCGGAATTGCCTTTGGCCGCGTGACCTATGGCAATGTCGGCTCTCGCGAACGGCTGGATTTCACTGTCATCGGCCAGGCGGCAAACCTCGCGGCGCGGTTGAACGACTATGCTAAGCGCAACAACCACGGCATCGTCGTGACCCGCGACGTGGCCGGAACCCGCGAGGACATGATCGAACTGGGTCCGCTTCGGCTGCATAACATGTCCGATACGGTGCATGGCTATGTCGCAAAGGTGCCGGCGGTCGCCTAGGCGCGCCCGGTTTCAACGCGCGACGCTAGCCGGCCGGGCCACGCCCCTTGCGCACCATGCCACGGGCCGGATCATAGCCGATCAGGCTGCCGATCATGAAGACCGCAAAGGCCAGAACCACCCAGACCAGCGCCATGCCGTTAACGCTGCCATAAAGAGCAAAGCGGATGAGTTCGACCGCATGGGTGAACGGGTTCACCGCACAGATATCGCGCAGCAGGACCGAGCTCTCGGCCATCCGCCAGAGCGGGTACAGCGCCGTCGACATGAAGAACATCGGAAAGATCACGAAATTCATGACCCCCGCGAAATTCTCCAACTGCCGGATGGTGGAAGAGATCAGCAAGCCAAGCGCGCCGAGCATCAAACCGCTGATCACCAGCGCAGGCAGCACATACAGATAACCGCCCCACGGCATCGTGATGCCAAAGGCGGCGGCGATCGCCAGAAATACATAGACCTGAAGGATCGACACCGCGACCCCCGCCAGCAGCTTCGAGAACAGCAGCCACCAGCGCGGCAACGGGCTGGTCAGCAAGAGTCGCATCGACCCCATCTCGCGGTCATAGACCAGCGACAGCGACGACTGCATCCCGTTGAACAGCTGGATCATGCCGCAGAGGCCCGGAACGATATAGACCTCGTAGGT
The DNA here is from genome assembly GCF_049800935.1 of Microbulbifer sp. S227A. Taxonomy (NCBI): domain Bacteria; kingdom Pseudomonadati; phylum Pseudomonadota; class Gammaproteobacteria; order Cellvibrionales; family Microbulbiferaceae; genus Microbulbifer; species Microbulbifer sp. S227A. The sequence continues at coordinate 30,514 of NZ_JBNAFZ010000016.1, forward strand.
GATATAGGTCTGGTAAGGCGGGATGATCGACAGCCCAAGGGCGGCACGAAACCCGGCGGCAAAGACGATCAGCCACACCAGCGGCCGCACCAGTGCCGCGACAAAGCGGCTGCGCTGGCTGATGAAACGCATGGCCTCGCGCAGCACGATGGCGCGAAGCGCAACCAGCCAGCGCCTCATGCGGGTTCGTCCTGGGCGGTCATCTCGATAAAGGTGTCGATCAGGGGGCGCCCCCCGGCAATGGCGGCGGCCCTGTCATGGCGCAGAACCCGCCCCCGGTGCAGCACGACCACATCGTCCTGATCGCGGATTTCATCCACGAGATGCGTGGCCCAGAACACCAGCAACCCGGATTCGGCCAGTTCGTGCACATGCGCGGTGATCGCCTTGCGGCTGCCGGTGTCCAGCCCGACCGTGGGTTCGTCCAGCATCAGAACCTTGGGATCATGGATCAGGGCGCGGGCAATCTCCATCCGGCGGCGATGTCCACCGTTCAGGGCGCGCGCCTTTTCGCCCGCCCGCTCGCGCATGTCCAGACGATCCAGCGCGGCATCGATGCTGCGCTGTGCCCCGGCCCCGGACAGGCCCTGCAACGCTGCGAAATAGCGCAGGTTTTGCAGCACCGTCATGTCAAGATCGAGGGTTTGCTGCTGAAACACCACGCCAATGCGGGCCAGCGCCGCGCGCGGGCTGCGGGCCAGGTCGTGCCCCGCCACCGAGATCGCCCCGTGCCGCGTCACCAAAAGCCGCGTCATCAAAGAAAACAGGGTGGATTTGCCCGCGCCATTCGGGCCCAGCAGGGCGCAGAAACGCCCCGCCGCGATGTCGAAACTCACATGGTCAAGCGCGCGTTTGGACCCATAGCTATAGGACAGGTCCCGAACCGCGAGCATGGTCATGCCGGGTTACTCGATGATGATTTCGACCCGCTGACTTTCACCGGTGGACCCTGGCTGTTTCAACTCATAGCGCCCGGGCTTGATCGCGACAAACTCGATTTCCATCGTGCCCGCCTCGTCGAACTCCAGGCTGTGGATACCAAACGGACGGATTTCCAGACCGTTCACAACCACTTCGTTGACCCAGATTGCACGGAAAAACCCCGAACCCTCAAGGGCCAGTTCGCCGGTGCCATCCGCCTCGATCTCGATCTCATAGGCCATGCCGGATTTCAGCGTGATCGGACCGTCGGCAATTGGCTTGCCCACCGACAGGGTCAGTTCCGGCAATTCCTGCTTGTTGGATTTCGACAATACCCCGGCAAAACCGAAATCATGCGCCATGGCCGCCCCGCCCAGCAGCGCCGCCGCGCAGGTCATCGCAATAAGCCGTTTCATGTCAAACCTCTCCCTTTGGACAATTATTGTGGCCCACCGGCAATCTCCGGTGCCGGGAAGCAGGATCATGCCGGTGGGCCAGTGCAGATGTGCGGTCTGCGTCGTCAGAATTTCACAAGTGGCGCACAGGTCAACCGCCACCAAAGGCGTAACTCCGCGCGCGCGCTGCCGCCGCAGTGCCGCAACAGCCGCTTGTGGATTGACCTGTCGCGACAGTTTTTAATAGAGTAAAGAAATATCTTTACACGCGGCATGAAAATGGGGTCCTTGCGAATGTACAAGCAAAAAATCCGCAACATGGATGCGTTCTCGACCGTATGCGGCGTATCGCGCCCGACATTATCCAAGTATTTCAACGACCCTGACAGCGTCAAACGCTCGACCCGCGACAAGATCGAACAGGCGCTGGACAAGTACGATTATCGCCCAAACATTTACGCGGTGAACCAGAATCGGGAAAAGACTCGCAACATCGGCATCGTGGTGCCCAACCTTGCGGACCCGTTTTTTTCCGAGATCGGCCGCGTTGTCGAGCTGGCCTGTCATGATGCCGGTTACAGCCCCATCGTGCTCAGCTCACATGGGCGGCCGTCGCTGGAGGCCAGCAACCTGAATTCGTTGCGGTCCCTGAAACCGGCGGGCGTTCTGCTGGCGCCGTTCGGGCGGGTTTCGGATGTGAGCGTGGTCGAGAGCTTTGCCAGGGACGTCCCCGTCGTGCTTTTTGACGCCAACATAGACGGGATCGGCGAGGCTTTTGTCGGCACGGACAACAATCAGAGCGTGGACCTGATGGTCGAATATCTCTGCCGCAGCGGCCAGCCGCCTTGCCTGTTCGAGATGAAATCGCCGCTCAACCCAAATGCCAACAAGCGGCGACAGGCCTATCTGGACAGCATGCAGCGCCACGGTTTCGCCGCGCATGTGCTGCAAGCCGAGGGGACGGGCTGGGATTTCGAGGCCATCGGCAGTGCCGAGGGCGGCAGGATGCTGGCCGAAAACGCCTTTGCCACCAATACCGTGCTATGCAGCAATGACCGGCTGGCGATCGGCATGCTGTCGGCGGCCTATGGCCTGGGCCTGCGCGTCGGGCACGGCACTGATTGCACCCTGCGGATTGCCGGCCATGATGATCACCCCTATTCGCGCTATACCTGCCCCTCGCTCACGACGATTGCCCAGGATTACTCGGCAATCGCGACCCGCGCCGCCCAAACACTTTTTTCCATCATCGAATCGCCGGAAACCGGCTCGGACCGCCGGGAGACCCTGCTGGATGGCAAACTTGTGATGCGCAATTCCGCCTAACCAGTTGAATCCATGTAATCCCTTCCAATTATTTTACGCGCGTAAAAATATTCGTTGACTTGAGTGACGTAAGGTCGCTATCACTATCGGGCAAACTCGAATGGGGGAGGACCCGTAATGTCACTCAAGAAATCACTTCTGGCGGCAACGGCGCTAGGCTGTGCGGCGGCGTTTGGCGCCCACGCCCAGACCACCGTCACCATCGCCACCGTCAATAACGGCGATATGGTCCGCATGCAGGGGCTGGCCGATGAATTCACCGCGGCCAACCCGGACATCACGCTGGAATGGGTCACGCTGGAAGAGAACGTGCTGCGCCAGCGCGTCACCCAGGACATCGCCGCCAAGGGCGGTCAATTCGATGTGATGACCATCGGCACCTACGAAGTTCCGATCTGGGGCGCGCAGGACTGGCTTGTTTCGCTCAACGACCTGCCGGCGGAATGGGATGCGGATGATATCCTGCCCGCGATCCGCAACGGTCTGACCATTGATGGCGAACTCTATGCCGCGCCGTTCTATGGCGAGAGCTCGATGGTCATGTACCGCACCGACCTGATGGAAAAGGCCGGTCTGGACATGCCCGAGGCCCCCACCTGGGCCGATATCAAGACCGCCGCCGAGGCGATGACCGACAAGGAAAACGAAATCTACGGTATCTGCCTGCGCGGCAAGGCCGGCTGGGGCGAGAACATGGCGTTCCTGACCGCGATGTCCAACTCGTTCGGCGCGCGCTGGTTCGATGAAAGCTGGGCACCGCAGCTGGACAGCGATGAATGGGCGGCCACCGTCAACTTCTACATGGACCTGATGAACAGCTACGGCCCTCCGGGTGCCTCGACCAACGGGTTCAACGAAAACCTGTCGCTGTTCCAGCAGGGCAAATGCGGCATGTGGATCGACGCCACCGTGGCGGCGTCATTCGTGACCAACCCCACCGACTCGACCGTGGCCGACAAGGTCGGTTTTGCCCTGGCACCCGACAACGGGCTGGGCAAGCGCGGCAACTGGCTCTGGGCCTGGTCGCTGGCAATTCCTGCCGGGTCGGACGCAACCGATGCTGCCAAGGCATTCGTCGCCTGGGCCACCAGCAAGGACTATACCGCCCTGGTCGCCAGCAAAGAGGGCTGGGCCAATGTCCCGCCGGGCACCCGTACATCGCTGTATGAGAACCCGGAATATGCCAAGGTTCCCTTTGCCGAGATGACGCTCAAGTCGATCAACGAAGCCGACCCGAGCGCACCTTCGGTGCAACCGGTACCCTATACCGGGGTCCAGTTCGTCGCCATTCCCGAATTTGCCGGAATCGCGACCCAGGTTGGACAGGAAATCTCTGCGGCGCTGGCAGGCCAGCAATCGGTTGCAGAGGCGCTTGACAAGGCGCAGGCCCTGACCGTCGACGAAATGGAAGCGGCCGGCTACTAGGCCCCTTCCCCACCTGCGGGGGGGATCGACAGCGATACCCCCCCTCGGGCACCATGAATTCTCCACATTCACATTCTGCCGACGGCTGCCCACGGGCGGTCAACAGAGGAGGTGCGCCCGATGGCAACCCAACATTCCCGATCTGCGGCCCGGTTCATGATGGCCCCCGCGGTCGTTCTGCTCCTGGGATGGATGCTCGTCCCGCTGATCATGACCCTGTTCTTTTCGTTCAAAAAATACCTGCCCCTGCGCGGTGGCGACCTTGGCTGGGTCGGGTTTGACAATTACGTGCGCTTCGTGACCTCGAGCGCGTTCTGGCCCTCGGTGCTTGCGACGCTGCTGATTGTCGGCGGCGTGCTGATCATCACCGTCGTTCTGGGGGTGCTGCTGGCGGTTCTCCTGAACCAGCCGATGTGGGGACAGGGCGTCGTGCGCATCCTCGTCATCGCCCCGTTCTTTGTCATGCCCACCGTGTCGGCCCTGGTGTGGAAGAACATGTTCATGGATCCGGTGAACGGGCTGTTTGCGCATATCTGGAAGTTCTTTGGCGCGCAGCCGGTGGAGTGGCTCAGCGAGGCGTCGATGACATCGATCATCATGATCGTCTCCTGGCAATGGCTGCCCTTCGCGACGCTGATCCTGCTGACCGCGATCCAGTCGCTGGACGGTGAACAGCTCGAAGCCTCGGAAATGGACGGCGCACCGCCGCTCGCCCGTTTCGGGTATATCATCCTGCCGCATCTGGGCCGGGCCATCACCGTCGTGGTGTTGATCCAGACGATCTTTCTGCTGTCGATCTTCGCGGAAATCTTTGTCACCACCCAGGGCTCGTTCGGCACCCGCACCCTGACCTACCTGATCTATCAGCGCGTGCTCGAAAGCCAGAATGTCGGCCTTGGTTCCGCGGGCGGTGTCTATGCAATCATTCTCGCCAATATCGTTGCGATCTTCCTGATGCGCATCGTCGGCAAGAATCTCGACGCGTGAGGAGGAAAACATGGCACGTGGCGTTACAACCCGACGCAAGATCATCAACACATCGGCCGCCTGGACGGTTGGACTGCTGATCTTCTTTCCGATCCTCTGGACCATCCTGACGAGCTTCAAGACCGAAGCAACCGCCATCGCGGATCCGCCGGTCTTCCTCGCCTTCGACTGGACCATGGAGAACTATACCGCCGTCCTCGAACGCTCTGACTATGCGCGCTATCTCTGGAACTCGATCATCATCGCCGGCGGTTCGACCATCCTCGGCATCATCATCGCGGTTCCCGCCGCCTGGTCGATGGCCTTTGTGCCCTCGCGGCGCACCAAGGACATCCTGCTCTGGATGCTGTCCACCAAGATGTTGCCGGCGGTCGGTGTGCTCTATCCGATCTATCTCATCTTCATCAAGATGGGGCTGCTGGACACCCGGCTTGGCCTGACGATCGTGCTGATGCTGATCAACCTGCCGATCATCGTCTGGATGCTCTATACCTACTTCAAGGAAATCCCCGGTGAAATCCTCGAAGCCGCCCGGATGGATGGTGCAACGCTCAAGGAAGAAGTGCTGTACATCCTCACCCCGATGGCCATTCCGGGCATCGCATCCACCTTGCTGCTGAATGTCATCCTGGCCTGGAACGAAGCGTTCTGGACCCTGAACCTGACGGCGGCCAAGGCGGCACCGCTGACGGCCTTTATCGCCAGCTATTCCAGCCCCGAGGGGTTGTTCTACGCCAAGCTGAGCGCCGCCTCGACCATGGCCATCGCGCCGATCCTCATCCTTGGCTGGTTCAGCCAGAAGCAACTCGTCAGCGGCCTGACCTTTGGCGCCGTGAAATAAGGAAACTGACCAATGGGACAAATCCAGCTCAACCAAGTGACCAAATCCTTCGGCGACGTCCAGGTCATTCCCCCGCTTGACCTGACCATCGAAGACGGCGAATTCACGGTCTTTGTCGGCCCCTCGGGCTGTGGCAAGTCGACCCTGCTGCGGCTGATTGCCGGGCTCGAGGACATGACCAGCGGAACCATCGCCATCGATGGCGCGGACGCAACCAACGTGCCCCCGGCCAAGCGCGGCCTGGCGATGGTGTTCCAGTCCTATGCGCTCTATCCGCATATGTCGGTGCGCAAGAACATCGCCTTTCCGATGAAAATGGCCAAGATGCCCGAGGACGAGCAGAACCGCCGGATCGAAGCCGCCGCCAAGGCGCTGAACCTGACCGACTACCTGGACCGCAAGCCGGGGCAGCTCTCGGGCGGTCAGCGCCAGCGGGTCGCCATCGGGCGCTCGATCGTGCGCGAACCCTCGGCCTTCCTGTTCGACGAACCGCTGTCCAACCTTGACGCCGCCCTGCGGGTCGGGATGCGGCTGGAAATCAGCGAGATGCACGAGCGTCTGAAAACCACGATGATCTATGTGACCCACGACCAGGTCGAAGCCATGACCATGGCCGACAAGATCGTGGTGCTGCGGGCCGGGATCATCGAACAGGTGGGATCGCCGCTGGAGCTGTACCACAAGCCGCGCAACGAATTTGTCGCGGGCTTTATCGGATCGCCCAAGATGAACATCATCAGCGGCCCCGAAGCGGCCAAGCATGGCGCACATTCCATCGGCATTCGCCCGGAACATGCGGATGTCAGCACCTCGGACGGCATGTGGAAAGGTGTGGTGGGCGTTGCCGAACACCTGGGGTCGGACACGTTCATTCACGTGCACGAAACCGGCCTTGCCGATCTGGTCACCGTGCGGATCAGCGGCGACATCCCGGTCCGCCATGGCGACACGATCCATATCACCCCGCAGATGGACAAGCTGCACAAGTTCGATGCGCAGGGGCTGAGGATCGAATGAAACGGCTGGCTGGAAAGACAGCCCTGATCACAGGTGCCGCCCGCGGAATCGGGCGCGCCTTTGCCACGGCCTATATCCGCGAGGGTGCGCGTGTTGCCATTGCCGACATCAACATGCAAGGCGCACAAGAGACCGCTGCCGCTCTTGGCGAGGCGGCGATCGCGGTAAGGCTCGACGTGACAGAGCAGGCCAGCATCGATCAGGCGGTTGCCGAAACCGTCGCGGCGTTCGGGCAGATCGATATCCTGATCAACAACGCCGCGATCTTTACCGCCGCCCCGATCACCGAAATCACCCGCACCGATTACGACCACAGCTTTGGCATCAATGTCGCCGGGCCGCTGTTTACGCTTCAGGCGGTGGCGCGGCACATGATCGACGCGGGGATCAGGGGCAAGATCATCAACATGGCCAGCCAGGCGGGCCGCCGCGGCGAGCCGCTGGTTGCCGTGTACTGCGCGACCAAGGCCGCCGTGATCAGCCTGACCCAATCGGCGGGGCTGAACCTGATCGCACATGGCATCAACGTCAACGCCATCGCACCAGGCGTGGTGGATGGCGATCACTGGGACGGGGTCGATGCGTTCTTTGCCAGATACGAGGGTAAACCCCCGGGTCAGAAAAAGGCCGAAGTCGCGCGCGCCGTTCCCTTTGGCCGCATGGGCAGCCCCGATGACCTGACCGGGATGGCCGTTTTCCTTGCCACGGATGAAGCCGACTACATCGTGGCCCAATGCTATAACGTGGATGGTGGACAATGGATGAGCTGATCCCCCTTTCGAACGCCGCCCTGGGCCGGATGCCCGACCGGGTGCGCGTGCCGGGTTATGACCGCAAGGCGCTGAGTGCCGGTATCGTTCACATCGGCCTGGGCAATTTTCACCGCGCGCATCAGGCATGGTATCTGCATCGCCTGTTTGACCTCGGGCTCTGCCATGACTGGGCGATCATCGGTGCCGGCGTGCGCCGCAATGATGCCGTGACCCGGGACCGGCTGATCGCGCAGGATTGCCTGACAACGCTGGTCGAACTGGACCCCGCCGGCATGTCCGCCGAGATCTGCGGCTCGATGATCGATTTCCTGCCGGTCGAGGACGGCAACGGCGCGTTGATCAAGGCCATGACCGATCCGGCGATCCGTATCGTCGCGCTGACCGTGACCGAAGGGGGCTATTACATCGACGCCGTGACCGGTGCCTTTGACACCGCACATCCCGACATCGTGCATGACGCCGCCCATCCCGACAGCCCCAGAACCGCGTTCGGTGCCATGGTTGCCGCCCTGAAACAGCGACGCGCCACCGGCGCCGGGCCGTTCACCGGACAGAGCTGTGACAACCTGCAAGGCAACGGTGCGGTCCTGCGGCAGGCGGTTGTGGGACTGGCCCGGCTGAGCGATCCCGACCTGGCCGATTGGATCGACAACAACTGTTCCTTTCCCAACGCGATGGTCGATTGCATCGTGCCCGCCACCGGCCCCAGGGAACTGGAACTGGTCAAGGGGTTCGGCATCGCCGACGCCGCCCCGGTCACGCATGAGAATTTCCGCCAATGGGTCATCGAAGACGATTTCTGCAACGGGCGGCCCGATTGGGACAAAACAGGCGCAACCTTTACCGACCGGGTGCATGATTTCGAGACGATGAAGCTGCGCATCCTGAATGGCGGCCACCAGGTCATCGCCGTTCCGGGAGAGATACTTGGCATCAATTCGATCGCCGAAACGATGCAAAACCCGGCCATCCGGGGATTGCTGCGCAAGGTCATGACCGACGAGGTTGCCCGCCATGTGGCGCCGGTTCCGGGGTTCACCGCGCTTGAATATCTCGACCTGATCGACCGGCGGTTCTCCAATCCCGAGATTGCCGATACCACCCGCCGCGTCGCCTTTGACGGGTCCAGCCGGCAGACCGGTTTTGTCATCCCGAGTATCCGCGACGGGCTGCGAAGCGGCGCGCCGGTCACCGGGCTGGCGCTGGTCTCCGCGCTTTGGGCGCGCTATTGTCAGGGCACCCGCGAGGATGGCAGCAGCGTCGACCCCAACGATCCGCACTGGGAAACCCTGCATACGACCGCACAAAAGGCCCGGAAGCGACCGCGCGCCTGGCTGGAGATGGAGCAATATTACGGCGACCTTGCCACGCAAACCCCCTTTGCCGAAGCCTTTGACGGTTGGCTCAGCATGATCAACGCCAAGGGCACCGAGGCCGCCATCTCCGCCTATCTGCAAGGCGAGGGCGTTTCGCGCTAGATCTTGATCGGCTGGTTGCGGCCGATCGGTATCGCATTCTCTCCAACAAGCGCGTCGATCTTGTGGCGCGGCCAGACGACTTCGACAATCGCGCCCCGCCGCTCGCTCTTGCCGATGCCGCTGTGATAGGGGTCCGAGCCATTCGCGAAACTCAACTCGGCCCCCGAGCGCTCCAGCAGGGTCTTGGCGATGAACAGCCCCAGGCCCATGCCCTCGTATTCCGGGCGGGCCTTGCTGTCGGATTCGGTGCGGCGGCGGCGCACGAAGGGATCGCCGATCCGGCCGATCATCTGCGGCGGATAGCCGCGCCCGTCATCCATGATCCTGACCGAGATCATGTTCTGGCTCCAGGTCGACTCGATCCAGACATTCGCGCGGGCAAAATCCACGGCGTTCTGGATGAGGTTGCGCAACCCGTGGATCATCTCGGGCTTGCGCAACACCGAGGGCTGCGGCAGGTTTTCGTCAAGATCGAGCCCTTCTTCGAAATGCACGAACTTGCCGCGATGCATATGCGGCTCGGCGGCCTCGTTGATCACCGCCGTCAGCGGTGCCTGCCGCAGGTGCAGGTCATCCTTGCCCGCGCGGCCCATGTCCCGCAGGATGTCGCGGCACCGATCCGCCTGTTCCCGGATCAACACGGCGTCCTCGCGCAGGCTGGGAGTGTCCTCAAGCTCTTCGACCAACTCGCTGCTGGCCAGCTTGATCGTCGCCAGGGGCGTGCCAAGCTCATGCGCGGCGGCGGCAACGACGCCGCCCAGATCGGTCAGCTTCTGCTCGCGCGAGAGCGCCATCTGTGTCGCAACTAGCGCGTCATTCATCGACTGGATTTCCGAACTGATGCGCCGCGAATAGGCCCCCATGAATATGATCGCGATGATGATCGCCGCCCAGTTGCCAAAGATGAAGAAATCGGGGATGCGCAGGATCAGTCCGAATTCCGTGCGCAGCGGGATGTTGAACATCGCCAGGAACGTCACGAGGATGATCGCGCTGCTGCCGATCAGCACCGTCGAACGCAACCCCAGTACCGTTGCCGAAATCGTGACCGGCCCCAAGAGCAGGAGCGCGAACGGATTGCTCAGCCCTCCGGTAAGGTAAAGCAGGAACGCCAGTTGCAGCAGGTCGAACAGGACCATCATGAAATTCTCGAATTCCGAGAGCCGCTTGCTCTCGGGAAAAACGAAAATCGCCACCAGGTTGCCGATCACCGAGATCCCGACCGTCAGGAAACACAGGCCCATTTCAAGCTGCAGGCCAAAGAACTGCGTCGCCGTGGTGATCGCCGCCAATTGCCCCGCGATGGCCACCCACCGCAACAGGATCATCGTGCGCAGCCGAATCCATGTGCTGCGCGGGCGGCCATGCAGCAGGCCCACTTCGGATGCGATCATCTTGCCCCCCCTGACTGGTTGCAACGGCTGACTAAGTTGATAGGAGTCCGCGTCGAAACGTCAACCACATCAGCCCCGGAGTCGCCCCGCCATGTCACGTCAATATGCGATCATCGCTGCCGTCGTTCTGGCGGCGCTTGTCGGGGGTATCTGGGTCGCGACCATGATCGGCGGCCGCACCGAAGACCGGTTCGCCCAGTGCCGCGCCAGCCAGATCGCCGGGGGGGCCGACCAGATCGGCGGCCCGTTCGAGCTGGTCAATGCCAATGGCGAGACGGTGACCGACAAGGATGTCATCACCGAACCCGCGCTGCTCTATTTCGGCTATACTTTCTGCCCGGATGTCTGCCCGCTGGACGTGGCGCGCAACGCCGATGCCATCGACATCCTGCAAGAGCGCGGCAAGACGGTCACGCCGGTCTTCATCTCGATCGACCCGGCCCGCGACACCCCCGAGGTGGTCGGAGATTTCGCGTCGAACCTGCACGAGCGGATGATCGGCCTGACCGGCTCGCCGGAACAGGTGAAAGCCGCTAGCCAGGCCTTCAAGACCTATTACAAGGCCCACCCCGCCGAGGATGACTATTACCTGGTCGATCACTCGACCTTCAGCTACCTGGTGTTGCCGGAACAGGGCTTTGTCGAGTTTTTCCGCCGTGACATGACATCGGATGACATGGCGGATGCAATCGGCTGCTTTGTCGATAACATGTAATTCCGACACAGCGTTTGACCTTTGGCGGACCGCTGTTAATACTCGTCGGACACAATAAGAAAAACTGTCCGGGGGAGGAACCTTATGGCGGAACCAGCACAGCAGGAGATCGGACCCGACAAGTCGTTGTTGCTCGTGGATGACGATGAACCGTTTCTCAGGCGGCTGGCAAAAGCCATGGAAAAGCGCGGCTTTGACATCGAAATGGCGTCATCGGTCGCCGCCGGTCGCGCGATTGCAACCGCAAGACCGCCGGCCTATGCGGTGGTCGATCTGCGGCTCGAAGACGGCAACGGGCTGGATGTTGTCGAGGTTCTGCGTGAAAAGCGCCCGGACAGCCGGGTCGTGGTTCTGACCGGTTACGGAGCGATTGCCACCGCCGTTGCCGCCGTCAAGATCGGCGCGACCGATTACCTGTCCAAGCCCGCGGATGCCACCGACATCACTAATGCCCTGCTTGCCAAGACCGATGAATTGCCGCCACCGCCGGAAAACCCGATGAGCGCGGATCGCGTCCGCTGGGAACATATCCAGCGGGTCTATGAGCTGTGCGACCGAAATGTCAGCGAAACCGCGCGCCGGCTCAACATGCACCGGCGTACCTTGCAGCGTATCCTGGCCAAGCGCAGCCCGCGATAGCGATGCCGGGATCGGCAGAGAGCCAACCCCTGCCCGAGGGCGGCTGGTCGGAAGAGATCAGACAGCTCACGGATGCCACCGTGCTGCCCCCGGTCGAGAACGGCTTCGTGCAGGCCGCCGGCATTCTGGACTGCAACGGTGCCTATTGCGCCCACGGCGCGTTGTGGCGCAAGTTTCGCCCCCTGACAACCGAACCGACCCTCCCCGGGGGCCCGGTGCAGAAGCTGACAGGCCGCTGGTTGTGGGGCGGGGTCCTGTGGGCACATTTCGGCCACTTCCTTGTCGAGAGCACCTCGCGTCTCTGGGCGCTGGCGCATCTCGATCAACCGGTCGATGGCATCCTGTTCATCCCCAAGCGGCCCCGTTCCGGCGAGAACCTGCGCGGGTTCCAGACCGGTTTTCTCGACATGATGGCCCCCGGCCTGCAAATACGTGTCGCCGCCGATCCCGTGCAGGTCGAGGAATTGATCGTGCCGGGCCAGGGCTTTGGCCTGGGCAAGATCACCGCCGGAACCGAGCGGTTCCGCAACGCCATCCATTCCGGCTTCGCGCAGGACATCGCACCGGACGGCCCGGACAAGATTTACCTGTCGCGTTCGGCCCTGGGTCTGGGCAAGGGCGGGTTGCTTGGCGAAGAGCACATGGAAACGCTGTTGCGGGCCGAAGGCTATGACATCTTTCACCCCGAGCAGCATGACCTCGCCACCCAGGTCGCCCGCTACAAAGCGGCGCGCAAGGTGGTCGCCGCCGATGGCTCGGCCGTGCATCTATATGCGATGGTCGGCCGCCCCGACCAGTCGGTCGCCATGATCCTGCGGCGGCAATCGCGCTCAACCAACCTGCTGGCGGAAAACGTCCGGCATTTCTGCGGCACCACCCCGACGGTGATCTCGGCGCTGCGCACCGAATGGCTGCGCAAGAGCCAGAAAAAATCGAACCGGCTTTCATTCGGTGAACTCGACCATACGGTCATCGGCGCGGCGCTGGCGCGGGATGGGTTCATCTCGGAAACCGCGCAATGGCCGGCGCTGAGCGACACGCAACGCAGACAGGTTTTTGCCGACAAGGGGCTGAACCGGTCGGACGATTTCATCGAGAGCCCGTATTTCGTGCGCCAGCGGGTGCGGGCCATGCGGCGGGCCCGGCGCGCGGGTTGAATCCCGGCCTCAGCCCAGTTGCCGCAAAAGCCCGTCATGGCGCGCAACGAAATCGCGGCGCACCTCGACCGGCGGGCGCAGGCGGATGTGAAGGTCGGCAATCAGGCCGCGATCGGGTTTGCCAAAGAACCTGTTGGCCTCGGCCTCGGAAAAGCCGGCGATCTGGGTTGCCTCCATCCAGGCGCTCAGGCGGTCCGCGCGCTTGATCTGTCGCTTGATCGAAACCGGCAGCGCGGCAGGCAGGCCAAACCGGATATGGATGGCCGCCGCAAGCCGCGCATCCAGTTCGTCATACCCCGGTCCGACCGAATCCTTGACCGGCGAGATCATGTCTCCGATCACATATTCGGGAGCATCATGCAGCAGCGCCGCCAACCGCCATTTGACCGGGGCTTTGGGCGCGATCCGGACGAACAGCTCTTCGACCAACAGCGAATGCTCGGCCACCGAATAGGCGAAATCGCCGACCGTCTGGCCGTTCCAGCGGGCGACAAAAGCCAGCCCGTGGGCAATGTCGTCGATCTCGATATCCACCGGCGTCGGGTCCAGCAGGTCGAGCCTGCGCCCCGAGAGCATGCGTTGCCAGGCGCGGTTTTGCACTGCCATGTATCGGCCCCTCCTGTGGCCGGCGGATGATCGGCGTCAGATGTCGACCGGACCGGTTGCGTAGACATGATTGCCATGAACCTTGCCAACCGCCCGGTATTTCAGGTTGCGGAAGGTTCGGCTGATCCAGCGGGCCTGTTCGAAATACTCCAGAACCAGGATCGGCTGCCATAGGTTGATGATGTGATAAGCACCTTGCAGCGCGCTTTTCTCGTGGCCTTCCACATCCAGTTGCAGGATCGAGACCTTGCGCGCGGTCGGCACCGCGTAATCGAGCATCACGGACCCGACTGCGCTGACCCCCTGGCCCGGTGCCTCGACCACGCGACTGACCCCGCCCATCGGGGATCCATCCTTGCGGTGGGTCTGAAACAGCAGTTCGCCCGCCCGGTCGGACACGGCGGAGTTCTGCAATTCGACATTGCCGAGATCATTCAACGTCACTGTCTGTTGCGCGGCGGCAAAGCTGCCGGGGTTGGGTTCGAATGCCCAGACCTTTGCCCCCTTTGCCATGCCGGCAGACAGGCCCGGAAGGAAATCGCCAAAGAAGGTCCCGGCATGGATGATGTCGCCATCGCCACAATTGGCCCGCATGAAATCGATCGTGTCCGGCTCGAATACCCGTCCGGCCAGAACCGCCCTTGCGGCCGGTCGCGACTGGACGGCTGCGGGGATGTGATAGAGGCCGAACCTGTTGCGGCCGATCAGCGCGTCGCCTGCCATATGCTGCCTGTTCCAGCGTTACCCGTACCCTACGGGTTTTGGTCGATGTTGCCGGGACTATCAAGAGATGTTAGGGCGACGCCAATCGATGCAATCAAACTGGAGAGCCCGGGCCAATGTCCGAAGATTATCTCGTCAAAGACATCTCGCTGGCCGACTTCGGCCGCAAGGAACTGGACATCGCGGAAACCGAGATGCCGGGCCTGATGGCGCTGCGCAAGGAATATGGCGACAGCAAGCCGCTCAAGGGCGCACGCATCGCCGGCAGCCTGCACATGACCATTCAGACGGCGGTTCTGATCGAAACGCTGGTGCATCTGGGCGCCGATGTGCGGTGGGCGTCGTGCAACATTTTCTCGACCCAGGATCACGCTGCCGCCGCGATCGCCGCCACCGGCACGCCGGTGTTTGCGGTCAAGGGCGAAACCCTGCCGGAATACTGGGACTATGCCGACCGGATCTTCCAGTTCGAGGAAGGCGGCGCGAACATGATCCTGGACGATGGCGGCGATGCAACGCTGTACATCCTGATGGGGGCCCGCGTCGAAGAGGGCGAAGACGACCTGATCGCGGTGCCCACCTCCGAAGAGGAAGAGGCGCTGTTCGCCCAGATCAGAAAACGCATTTCCGAAACACCCGGCTGGTTCGTCAAGCAGCGCGCCATGATCCAGGGCGTCACCGAGGAAACCACAACCGGTGTGCACCGGCTCTATCAGATGATGGAAAAGGGCCACCTGCCTTTCCCCGCGATCAACGTCAATGACAGCGTGACCAAGTCGAAATTCGACAACAAATACGGCTGCAAGGAATCGCTCGTGGACGGCATCCGCCGCGCCACCGATACGATGATGGCGGGCAAGGTTGCCGTGGTCTGTGGCTATGGCGACGTGGGCAAGGGCTCGGCGGCCTCGCTGAGCGGTGCCGGCGCGCGGGTGAAAGTGACCGAGGTCGACCCGATCTGCGCCCTGCAGGCGGCGATGGACGGCTTTGAGGTCGTGACCCTGGAAGACGCGCTGAGCACTGCCGACATCTTTATCACTACCACCGGCAACAAGGACGTGATCCGCATCGAGCACATGCGCGAGATGAAGGACATGGCGATCGTCGGCAATATCGGCCATTTCGACAACGAGATTCAGGTCGCCTCGCTCAAGAACCACAAATGGACCAACATCAAAGACCAGGTGGACATGATCGAGATGCCGAACGGCAACCGGTTGATCCTGCTATCCGAGGGGCGGCTGCTGAACCTTGGCAATGCTACGGGGCACCCGTCCTTCGTGATGTCGGCGTCGTTCACCAACCAGACGCTGGCGCAGATCGAGCTTTGGACCCGCGGCGACAATTACAAGAACGAAGTCTATGTGTTGCCCAAGCATCTGGATGAAAAGGTCGCGCGCCTGCACCTTGAGCGGATCGGCGTAAAGCTTTCGTCGCTCAGCAAGGAACAGGCGGATTACATCGGTGTCTCGGCGGATGGACCGTTCAAACCCGAGCATTATCGCTACTGATTTTCCGACCGGAACGCAGATGGGCAGCATTCGTCTGAATGCTGCCCATGGTGTTTTGGGGATGCAAAACACGCGAATGCCCGGAACGGCAGGCATTTGACGCATCGGCAGCATCGCACAGAACCGGATTGTTGCCGACGGGAAGCTTTGCCGATATTTCCCCTTTGTTTACCATCCTCTCGCCGTTAACCTCCCTGCGAGCCAATGGGGCTGTGTTTGCAATGCGGGAGTTATTTGATGGGCAAACGTGACGATTTGATTGCGCAATATGCGGACGATCTGAAGACCAAGTGCGGCATGACGCCGGATATGGACCTGCTGACCAAGGTGACCATCGGGTGCGGGCCGGCGATCTATGACGCCGACGCCTCGACCGTCGCGGGATCGCAGCCCGCCGAACTCGAAACGGTCAAGAAGAATTTCCTCATCAAGAAACTCGGGCTCGAAGACGGCCCGGCGCTGTCCGAAGCCATCGACAAGGCTATCGAGACCTATGGCAAATCCGAGCGCAACAAATACCGCGCCGTGATCTATTACATGCTGACCAAGCATTTTGGAAAAGAGTCGGTTTACGGCTGATTTCCAGGAGAATCCCAACCCCGAAACGCCCGTGCCTTGTGCCGGGCGTTTCGCATTTTAGACAGATCGTTCGGGCTTTGCATTTGCGGAATCGGTGGTGGATGGGGTAGCAACAGATACGGCCAGGACGGTCGGGACCTGAGATTTCAATACGCGTGTGGTGAGTAGGTAACACGCGGGGTGAGAGGGAGGGTCCGACTACGTTCGGGCCCTCCCTGAGTTTTCACCAAAGCCGGTATCTTCGATTAACGGCCCCCGTTTGCGCGGCGGCTTTGCCGATCCCTCACAACAGCGCCAGCACTGCACCCATCGCGGCGCAGCCAAGGGTCGCATAGCCGCCATCAATCACGGTCAACCGCAGCGGACGCATTCCATAGGCGTTGTTGATCGCGATCCACGGGGAGATAAGAAACAATCCGACCCCGCCGCCGGCCACCAGACCCGCGCCGAGGGTATCGATCCCGGTCAGCGCAAAGACATGGCGCATCATCCCTGCGACCACCAGCTGCAACAGGAACGTCGCGCCAAACAGCAAGGGTGATTGCCCGCCCTCGGGTTTGCCATCGGCGTCACGCGGGATGCGTGCCGCCTGCATCCACGGCTCGGCCAGCGCCATGTACCACACGGCCCCCAGGACAAAGGACGCCGCGGCGGCGGCGATCACGCTCAGAAACTCCATGGCATTCTCCGTCGCTTGCTCTCTGACGAAACCTTGCCCGATCAATCCGGTTTTGTCTGCCCCATCCCGCAGATGACACGCCATTCTTCGTCGCCTACCGGCTGTACCGAGAGGCGCGAATTCCTGACCAGAACCATCTCGGCAAGCCGCTCCTCTGCCTTGATCTGATCAAGTGTCACCGGCTCGGCAAAGGGGCGCACGGCCTTGATGTCAACACAGTCCCAGCGTTCGTCGTCGGTGGTGCTGTCCGGATGAGAGGTGGCACAGACCTCGACGATCCCGACGATCTTGCGATCCTTCTGCGACAGGTAGAAAAACCCCCGGTCGCCGAGCTGCATCTGGCGCATGAAGTTGCGCGCCTGGTAATTGCGCACGCCATCCCATTCCTCGCCGGAGTCTCCCTTGGCCACCTGTTGTTCCCAACTCCAGGTCGAAGCCTCGGATTTGAACAACCAATAAGCCATCAGCCGACGACCTTTTTCCAGGGGATCAGTTCGACATTCTCGAACAGCCCGGCCTTGGCATAGGGATCGTTTGCCGCCCAGTCGCGCGCGGCATCGACATCGGCAACATCGAGAATGACAAGCGACCCGATCATCGCGCCCTCATCCCCCAGAAGCGGACCCGCCTGCGTCACAACGCCGGTTTCCTCGATATAGGCAAGATGCGCGGCGCGATTGTCGAGCCGGGTTTGCAGGGCGTCTTTCTTGTCACGGGCAATCAGGGCAACGAGCATGTCATTCTTCCTTTAGGGGACGCGCGAGCAGGTCTGCCATGGCGTCGGTGAGTGTCAAATTTCCGTCCAGCAGGCCAACAACCGCGCGGGTAATCGGCATGTCCAGCGCCATCGCGCCGGCCCTGGCACCAACCGCGCGGGCCGTCGCCGCCCCTTCCACCGTCACCAGGGGATCAAACCCCTCGCCCCGGCCAAGCGACAGGCCAAGCCGGTAGTTGCGCGATTGTTCCGACGTGCAGGTCAGCGTGAGATCGCCAAAGCCCGACAACCCGGCGAGCGTCTCGGGCTGCGCGCCAAGTGCCAGCGCCATGCGCTGCATCTCGGCATATCCGCGGGTCATCAGCGCCGCGCGGGCACTGTCACCCAGCCCGGCCCCCATGACCGCACCGCAGGCAATCGCCACCACGTTCTTGAGCGCGCCGCCCAGTTCCGCGCCGATCACGTCGCCCGTGCGATAGAGGCGCAGGTTGGCGGTTGTCAGCTCTTGCTGAAGCCCGCGCGCCAGGGTCGCGTCCCGGCAAGCCAGCGTCAGCGCGGTCGGCAACCCGCGGGCGATGTCATGGGCAAAGCTTGGTCCGGTCAGCAGCGCGGCGCGGGTGTGCGGCAGCACCTGAGCCATCACCGCAACCGGGCCAATCCCGGTTTTCAACTCGATCCCCTTGCAGCAGGCGACCAAAACACGCGTGGCAAACAGGTCCGCATGATCCGCCAGCACCCCGCGCAGTTGCTGCATCGGCACGGCCAACAACACCGTGTCATGCTCGGCGGCCTGTGCCAGTTCCGATGTCACTGTCAGTTGATCGGGCAGCGTGACCCCCGGCAGGCGCGACCGGTTCACCCGGTCTCGCTGGATCACCGACGCCTGTTCGGCGGATCGCGCCCACATGGTCACCGGAACATGTTGCGCCAACGACACCGCCAGCGCGGTGCCAAACGCTCCCGAGCCGATCACGCCGACGCTCATGCCTTGGCCCCCTTGCGGCCGCTGCCGAGCAGGGCGGGGCTGCTTTGATCCAGCGGCCAGCGCGGACGAGCGGCGAGGTCCATGCCATCCCGCGCCCCGGCGCGAAACCGTTCGATCCCGGCATAGGCAATCATCGCCGCGTTATCGGTGCAAAGGCTGAGCGGCGGCGCGAGGAACCGTGTCCCGGCCTCCTGCGCTACGGTCTGCAACGCGGCCCGGATCGCGGTGTTCGCGGCCACGCCACCGGCAACTGCAAGGGTCGGCTCGGACGGGTTCTCGGCGAGATAGAGACCCAGGGCGCGGCGGGTCTTGGCGGCCAGAACGTCGGCCACCGCCTGCTGGAAACCGGCGCACATGTCGGCCCGGTCCTGCCGGGTGATCCCGCCCTTTTCGGCGACAATCTGATCGCGCTGGCGCAAGAGCGCGGTCTTGAGGCCGGAAAAGGACATGTTGCAATCGTCCCGGTCCAGCAACGGGCGCGGAAAGCGATACCGCCCCGGTTCGCCCCTGGCCGCCTCGGCCTGCACCGCCGGGCCGCCGGGCTGAGACAGCCCCAAAAGGCGCGCGGTCTTGTCAAAGGCTTCGCCCGGCGCGTCGTCGATAGTGCCGCCCAGGCGGGTGAATTCATCGGTGCCGCGCACAAGCAGGTATTGGCAATGCCCGCCCGAGACCAGCAGCATCAGGTAGGGAAAGGCGATGCCATCCGTGAGCCGCGGAGTCAGCGCGTGACCGGCCAGATGGTTGACCCCCACAAGCGGCAAGCCGGTCGCGGCAGAAATCCCCTTGGCGCACATCACCCCGGACATCACCCCGCCGATCAGCCCCGGACCGGCGGTCACCGCAACCGCGTCAAGATCCGTCAGCGCCAGTTCTGCGCCCACAAGCGCATCACGCACACATTGATCAAGCTTTTCCGCATGTGCCCGTGCCGCCAGTTCGGGCACGACACCGCCATAGGCGCTGTGCAGCTCGGTCTGTCCGAACACGATCGACGACAGGATTTCGGCGGCTCCGGTCGCGGATTGCCGCACCACCGCGGCGGCGGTGTCGTCGCAGCTGCTCTCCAGCCCCAATACGGTAAGTGTCTGTGCCATAGGCCCGATCATTGCACCCTGTCCCGCCGGGGGGTATCACCCTATGCGGTGCCAAACAATCCCGGTGCGTGTTGATGAAGGATCCGACGGTAACTTTGCTGCTGACCCGTCCGCGCCCCGAGGCCGAGCGGTTCCTGCGGCAATTGCACGGTGATGTGACCCGGCGGATCACCCCGGTTGTCGCCCCGCTGCTGGGGATCGAACCCTGTGGAACGGATGTCGATCTTGGCGGTATCGCGGGGGTGGTGTTCTCATCGGGCAACGCGGTACGCGCCGTATCTGTCGATACACATGATATCCCGGCCCATTGTGTTGGCACGGCGACGGCGCGGCTGGCGGGTGAACGGGGCTGGGCGGTGGGTGCGCTCGGGGCGAATGCCGACGCTCTGGTTGCCGCGCTGATCCGGGCCGGATCGACGGGCCCGCTCCTGCATCTGTGCGGCAGCCATACGCGCGGCAGGATCGCCGAACGCCTGAACGCCGCGGGCTGTGCCACGGCACGGCAACAGGTCTATGCCCAGAAACTGCTCCCCTTTGGCGAGGAAACCCGCGTGATTCTGCGCCAGAGCGCCGGTGTCATCGCGCCGATCTTTTCGCCCCGCACCGCGCGGCAATTTGTCAACCAATGCCCGCAAACCGGGCATCTGCACCTTGTCGCGATGAGCGCCGCCGTCGCCGAACCCCTGTCTGGCATGGCCAAAACGACACTAACGGTTGCGCCAGAGCCGAATAGCGCCAGTATGGCCGCAGTCGTTGAAATGCTTGTACATCGGCACTGCCGGGTTGAGAGTGGCCCGGGCGCACAGTAACATTCGCGTGGGCTTTGGTATGATTGATCTGAGAATCGAAAGGGTAATTAACGGTGGCTGAAAAAAAGACGCCCGAACACGACCAAGACGCCGACGGCCAGACCGAACCCGACAAGACCGACGTCGAAACGGACGCCCCCGACAGCAATGAGAACCATGCAACCCCCGATCCCGATCAGGATCTACAGGATGCTCTGGCCCCGGCCGAACGCGTGATCGAAAAGGAAAAGATCATCGAAACCCGCAGCGGTTTTGGCTCGGCGCTGTTTGGCGGGATCGTTGCCGCCACCATCGGGTTCATTGCCGCCCGTTCGGATGCGATCGACCCCTACCTGCCCGATTTCCTGCGCTCGCAGGACCTGTCGGGCGAAATTGCCGAGCTGCAATCCGGTCTTGCCGCGCAAACCGACGCCGTTTCGGCGGTCAGCGGCAAGGTGGGTGCGATCAAGCTCCCCGATCTTGCTCCGGTCGAGGCCAGCATCGCGGATCTGACCACACAGGTCGCGCCGCTGGGTGAGCGTATCGACGCTCTGCGTGGCGACCTCGCGGACATGGACAAGCGCCTGACCGAAGTGGCAAAACGCCCGATCGACGAAGGCGTGTCCGAAGCCGCGATCGCCGCCTATGAAAAGGAACTTGCCGACCTGCAAAAGGCGATGGCAACCCAGCGTGGCGAGGTCGAGGGGCTGATCGCCGATGCACGCGCCATCAAGGCCGAGGCCGGCGCGTTGGAAGCCAACGCCGCCAAGGCCGCGCAGCAGGCCGCCAACCGGGCGACGATGGCGCAACTGCGCGCCGCGCTGGATGCCGGGGCCCCGTTTGCCGCACAGTCGCAGGAGTTGAAATCCGCCGGTGTGGACGTGCCCGCCGATCTTGAGGAACATGCCGCCGAAGGGGTTGCGACGCTGACCGCTTTGAACAACAGCTTCCCCCCGGCGGCGCGGGCGGCTCTGGCGGCGGCGCGGGCTGAAACAAAAGACGAAGATCGCGGTATCGGCGCGTTTTTCAAGCGCCAGCTTGGCGCGCGCTCGGTCGAACCGCGCGATGGCGACGACCCGGATGCGATCCTTTCGCGTGCCGAGGCCGCCGTTGCCGATGGACAACTGGACGCGGCGCTGTCGGATATCGCCCTGCTGCCCGAGACCGCACAGGCGGCGATGGGCACCTGGGTTGACCGGGCGCATGCACGACAGGTTGCGGTCACCGCCGCCGACTCTTTGGCTGCCAGCCTGAACACCAACTGAAGGACCCGCCATGCTCTGGTCACTATTGAAGATACTGATCTTTGTCGCGATCATCGCGCTGCTCGCCATGGGCGCGGGTTACCTGATGGAATCCGAAGGCGGGGTACAGATCACCCTCGCGGGAACCGAATACACGCTTGGCCCGCTGCAATCGGTGATGGCGGCGGTGGTTCTGGTGGTGTTGGTCTGGATCGGCCTGAAACTGCTGTCGCTGCTTGTCGCGACCCTGCATTTCCTCAATGGCGACGAAACCGCCTTGTCCCGGTATTTTGACCGCAACCGCGAGAAGAAAGGCTTCGAGGCCCTGTCCGACGGTCTGTTGGCGCTGGCGTCGGGCGAGGCAAAGACCGCCATGTCCAAGGCCGCAAAGGCCGAGAAATACCTGCAAAAGCCCGGTTTGACCAATCTCTTGACCGCACAGGCGGCCGAGATGGCAGGCGATACGCGCAAGGCGACGGAAACTTACAAAAAACTGATCCAGGACGAAACCACGCGCTTTGTCGGGGTTCGCGGGATCATGAAACAGAAGCTCTCCGAAGGCGACACGCAAACCGCGCGCAAGCTCGCGGAAAAGGCGTTTCAGCTCAAGCCGCGCCACGAAGAGACGCAGGATGTTCTGCTCAAGCTGCAAGCCCAGGCACGCGATTGGGCCGGGGCGCGCAACACCCTGAACGCCAAGCTGAAATCCGGCAGCCTGCCGCGTGACGTGGTGACCCGGCGCGAGGCCGTTCTGGCGCTCTCCGAAGCGCGGGACATCATCGCCGAAGGCACCGGCATCGAGGGGCAGGAACAGGCCATCGAGGCCAACCGCCTGTCACCCGACCTTGTGCCGGCGGCGGCGATGGCGGCGCGCTCATATATCGCAGCCGACAAGCCACGCAAGGCGATCCGGGTGCTGAAAAAGGCATGGGACGCCCAGCCGCATCCCGATCTGGCCGCCGCCTTTGCCGAGATCAACCCGACCGAAACCGCCCAAGACCGGGTGAAACGGTTTGCCACGCTGACCAATATTCACCCGCAGCATCCGGAAACCCGGCTGGTGCGGGCCGAACTGAACATCGTGGCCGAGGATTTCCCCGAAGCCCGCCGCGCGCTTGGCGATCTGGCCGAAACCGCGACGGATGCTCGTGCGCTGACGTTGATGGCGGCGGTCGAGCGCGGAGAAGGTGCACCGGATTCCGTGGTGCAGGGCTGGCTCGCCAAGGCTTTGAACGCGCCGCGTGGCCCGCAATGGGTCTGCGAGAACTGCAACCACATCCATGCGAGTTGGTCGCCGGTCTGCGAAAATTGCGAAAGTTTCGACACGCTGGCTTGGAAACCGCCCCAGACCAACGAAGTCAGCAGCGCAACGGGCGCGCATATCCTGCCGCTGATTGCAAACACCCCGGAATCGACAGAGATCGTCGCGGAACAAGAGCTTATCGAAGCTGAAACCGACGGCGACGCGCCGCAAGACAGCACCGATCAGAACGGTTCTCGGCCCGACGACGACGCGACCAAGGACAAGCCTGCCGGCTGACCCGGTTGCGATGGCGAATTGACAGGGGCGCCGGCGGATCAAACGCCGCCGGCGCCCCTTGTTCGTGCTACCAGGCGTTGAAACCCAGGTATTTGCCCGACATCTCGAGCCGGACGCGATCGCCTTTTTCACTGGGCACGCGCGAAATTTGCATGTCGAAATCAATGGCCGACATGATCCCATCGCCGAATTCCTCGTGGATCAGCGCCTTGATCGTCGGGCCATAGACCCCGACGATTTCATACAGCCGATAGATGCAGGGATCGGTGGGCACCGATTGCTGCCAGATCTTGGTCGGGCTTTCCGTCAACACCCCAACCGCCTGTTCGGGCAGACCCAACAAGTTGGCCAATGCCAGGGCCTTGTCCTCGGGCATCGCGTTCATTCCAACCGCCGCGGAATGGGTCCAGACCGGCGACATGCCAATCGCATCGGCAATGCCACGCCATTCAAGGCCCAGCTTTTTCTTGGCGGTCAGGATCAGCGCGGTCACGTCCTCGCGCGTCAGGTCGTCAGACAGGGTCAGGTCTTTCATTTCAGGGTCTCCAGTTGCTGTGGGTCAACCGCCCAGCCGGGCGGCAAGTAGGAAACAGATCACCGCGAGGATCGCGGAAACGCCTTGCCAGAAACGTACCGGGTGGCGTTCGGCGAGTGGCAGGTGCCGCTCTTTCGCCCAGGCCGCGCCCGGGCGTGACAGGTCGGCGACGAACTCGGACAGGGCGTCATACCGGCGTAACGGGTCGGGATGCGTGGCACGGCGCAACGCCGTGTCGATCCAGCGCGGCAGGCCGGTGTCATCGTCACAGGCGGGCGCATAGCGCAGCCGGTTCTGCTCATTGCGGTTGCTGATGCGGGCCACCGCCGCGCCATAGGGCAACCGCCCGGTCAGCATTTCATAGGCAATCACGCCAAGCGCGAATTGATCCGACCGCCAACTGACCACATCGCCCGACAGGTATTCCGGCGCGGTGTATTGAAAGGTTCCGGGCAGTGCCCCGAGCAAGCCCGGCGCGGCCTCGTGGATGCCCGCAACAGAGACCGCACCGAGATCGATGATCTTAACCGTCCCGTCGGGATCAATCATGATGTTCTCGGGGCGCAGGTCCTGATGCAACATCTGGCGGCGATGCAGCGCGCGCAGGCCGCTGGCGATCTGTTCGATGATGGGGCGTACCGCGTCGGGGTCGGCGCGCGGGGTGTCATGCATCCACTGGCGCAGGGATTTTCCCTCGACAAACTCGGTCGCGACATAGAGCGCACTTCGCGGCTGCGGGTTGGCGGCGGCGCGCACAACATGCGGCGAGGACACGCGCGCGGCGATCCAATCCTCAAGCGCAAACCGCCTGAGGCTGGCGCCGCTCTCTGCGGTTTCGCGCGCGGGAAACTTGAGCGCGGCGCGCCGCCCCTGCGGGTCCACCGCCAGGAACACATGGCTGCGCGCGCTGGCCTGCAAGGGGCGCACGATGCGGAATCCGTCAACCTCGTCACCCGCTTGGGGCAGCGCCGAAACCGGCAGGCCGGCATCCTGCCAGCGGGCATCCGCATCGCTTTCCGGCAAGGCATCAACCCGCGTGATCAGCACGCTGAGATTGTCGTCGCTGCCCTGCGCCATGGCCTGTGTCACGAGGGCCATGGCCGCCATATCCAGATCGTCGGCCCCGCAGAGGATCCGCGCCATGTCGTCCGGCGTCAGAAAATCGTGCACGCCATCTGTGGTCAGCACAAAAACATCCCCTTGTGCCAACGGAATGGCGCGATAGTCGATCTCGATCTCCGCTCCGAGCCCCAGGGCCCGCGAAAGATAATCTTCCCCCGTGGAGAGGCGCCGGCGATGATCCCGCGTGAGCTTCTCGGGTTCGCCGCCCGCAAACCGCCAGACCCGGCTGTCGCCCACATGCAGCACATGCCCCACGCGGCCCTTGAGGATCAGCGCGGACAGGGTGCAAACCTGCCCGGTATTGATGTCGCTGAGCGCGCCATTCTGCCCGTGCAGCCACGCGTTTGTCGCCGAAATCACCCGCGAGGCGGCGGTGCGCACGGTCCAGCTGTCGGGTGTGGCGTAATAATCGGTCAGCAGGGATTTGACCGCGGTTTCCGCTGCAACCCGGCTCGTCGCGCTGGTCGAGATACCATCGGCCAGCGCAAGCGCCACACCCTTGAGCAGCCGCGCCTGGCCGTCGGGAACAAGCGCGCCGTGAAAATCGTCGTTGCGCGTCTTGCGCCCGCGATCGGCGTGCTGGCCGATGGAGACGTCAATCCCGGTGGTGATGGTGCTGTCGCGTGGCACGCCGCGCCCCTCCGTGGCAATGGAAAACCGGCCCCGCTCGTCCGGGGCCGGGGATCATTCATTCGGCAGCGACACCCGCCGCGTCATTGTTGACGGCAACGGCGCTGCTGCGCTTGGGCGACTCGCGAAAGTGGGTCATGTAGATCATGCCGCCGACAAAGGTCAGACCGCCGACAAGATTGCCCAGCACCACGGGGATTTCGTTATAGGCGAAATAGTCGAACCAGGTGAATTCACCGCCCAGCATGATGCCCGAGGGGAACAGGAACATGTTCACGATGGAATGTTCGAACCCGAGATAAAAGAACACGATGATCGGCATCCACATCGCCATGATCTTGCCCTGGGTGGTGGAGGACATCATCGCCCCGACCACGCCGGTCGAAACCATCCAGTTGCACATCACCGCGCGGACAAAAACGGTCAGCATCCCTGCCCCGCCGGCGGCGGCATAGCCGACCGTGCGTGCTTCGCCGATCTGCCCGATGCGCTGGCCGACCTCGTTCGGCTCCTGGCTGAACCCCATGGTAAAGATGATCGCCATGAACACCGCCGTGGTCATGGCCCCGGCAAAGTTCCCGCAGAAGACCAGCCCCCAGTTGCGCAGCACGCCTTTCCACGTACAGCCCGGACGCCGCGCGATGACGGCAAGGGGGGCCAGCGTGAACACCCCGGTCAACAGGTCGAACCCCAGCAGGTAAAGCATGCAGAACCCCACCGGGAACAGCAGCGACGCCACCAGGAAGTTCCCGGTATTCACCGCGATGGTGACGGCAAAGGCCGCCGCGAGGGCCAGAATCGCGCCCGCCATGTAGGACCGGATCAGCGTGTCCTTGGTTGACATGAAAATCTTGGATTCGCCGGCATCGACCATTTTCGCCGCGAATTCCTTGGGTTGGATATATGACATCTGGGTTTCCTTGTTGAGTGACAGGGCCGGTTGCTTGGCCGGATGGCTGCATCTGCATTGGTCAGGGAACCCGGAGGGGATTGGCCGCGCTCCCACGGGCCCGGTTTGACCCGGAGCCGAAAGATGCAGCCTCGTTGCTGCCGCCCGTATCCGGGCGCAGAAATGGATGTCGCGGCATTGCGACCTGCGACGGGCCCACGCCCGTATTCGCTGGTCCACGGATAGACCCGCGCCGGCCGCCGGGACAAGCGACGGGCGCAATCGGCACGGGTCTACGCGCGCATTTGCAGAAAATTTGTGCGCTTGCTCAGCCCAAAGCCGATTTTAGAGACGGATCGGAGTTAGCCAGCCTCGTCGTTTTCGCCAAGGGATTGCATGATCTCCGCCGTGATCTCCAGCGAGCGCAACCTGGCGGTGTGATCGTGGATCGGTGCGCTGATGATCACCTCGTCGGGCCGATAGCGCCGCAACAGCGCGGCCATCGACTCGCGCACCTGTGCGGGCGTGCCGGTGACCGAACATTGCAACGCCTGGTCAACCATGCCCAGCACCCCGGCATCCAGAACCCCGGTGATGTCGTCCACCGGTCGCGGCAAGGGGCCGGGGCGACCGGTGCGAAGCCGGGCAAAGGCCTGCTGCATCGAGGTTTTCAGATAGGGGCCGGCATCGGCCTCATCCGCGGCAAAAGCGTTTATCGCCAACATGAACCGCGGCGCCTGCGCGTATTGCGAGGGCTGAAAACGGTGCCGATAGATCTCGACAGCCTCGGCCAGAGCAGCAGGCGCGAAATGCGAGGCAAAGGCATAGGGCAAACCCAGCTGCGCCGCCAGTTGCGCGCCATACAGGCTCGATCCCAGTATCCAGACCGGCACATGGGTGCCGGCACCGGGAACCGCGCGAACCGGCTGATCCGGCGTGGCGTCACCCAGGTATCCGAGCAATTCGATGACATCCTGCGGAAAACTGTCGGTCTGGTCCATGCCCCGGCGCAGGGCGCGAGCGGTCTGCATGTCAGTGCCCGGCGCGCGCCCGACCCCCAGGTCGATCCGTCCGGGATAAAGCGTCGCCAATGTCCCGAATTGCTCGGCCACGATCAACGGCGCGTGGTTGGGCAACATCACGCCGCCCGATCCCAGCCGAATGCTGTTGGTTCCCGCCGCCACATGCCCGATCACCACCGATGTCGCCGCGCTGGCGATGCCCGGCATGTTGTGATGTTCCGCCAGCCAATAGCGCGAATACCCCCAGCTCTCGGCATGTTGCGCGAGATCCAGCGTGTTGCGCAGCGATTGTTGCGCCGTGCCGCCTTCGACGATCGGAGACAGGTCAAGTACCGAGTATCGGGTCACCGGGTGTTCCTTGAAATCGGTTGGGCCGGGTTGGGCCTGGGGTTATCCGTTCTTGCCGACGTTCTCGGCAAATGCCGTTTTGAACGCGTCCTGGCTCTGGGCGCTGGCTTCGGTCTGAAAGTTGGCCTTCCACTCGTCCATCGTCATGCCGTAAAAGATTTCCCGCGCCTGCATCTTGTCCATTTCGATGCCTTTTTCATTGGCCGCTTCCTGATACCAGCGCGACAAGCAGTTCCGGCAGAACCCGGCAAGGTTCATCAGGTCGATATTCTGCACATCCGTGCGATCCTGCATCAGGTGCTGCTGCAACCGGCGAAAGGCGGCGGCCTGAAGTTCGATTTCTGTCTGTTCGTCCATGGCAAAACCCTCTTTTTGCTTTGGTTGCAGGCCCGGTAGATATGGGGGCAGGTCCACGCGCCGGCAAGCGCCCCGCTGTCAGGTTTCCCCGTCAGAGGCCCGACCTGTCCAGCGCCCGTGTCAGGATCGGGGCCAGCCGCTCGGCCCAGGCGCGTTGCCCCGCGTGATCGGCGATCAGATCGTTACGCAGTTCGATCAGGACATTCGGCCGCCCCGGACCAATGGCATGTTTGTCGATTGCGTCACCCGGAAGATGCCCGGAATACGGCTCGTTGTCGCCGACGCACAGCCCGTCCTCGGCCAGCAGATCAATCAGCGGACGCGCCAGGCGGTCATCATCGGCATAAAGCACCCCAACCTCCCAGGGGCGCGGCGGGCGCCCGCGCAATTGCCGGGTAAAACTGTGAACCGAGAGGATCACCGCATGGGGCAAGGCCGCCATCCGCGCCAGCTCGTCATGATAGGGCCGATAACACAGATCAAGCCGGCGTTCGCGCTCGGTCGTATCCGCGTGCCGGTTGGCCGGGATGACAGAGCCGTCATAGAGCTTCATCAACAGCGTCGGATCGTCCTCGCCCCGGTTCGGGTCGATCACCAGTCGCGAGAAATTTGACGCGATCACCGGCCCGTCCAGCAATTGCCCCAGATGCTGCGCCAGGTCATAGGCGCCGACATCATAGGCGATGTGACGCTCCATGTCTTCGCGCGGCAGACCAAGATCGCCACCATTGATCTGCGGCGGAACCGTGTTGGTGGCATGGTCGCAAGTGATCAGCCAACGCGCCGGGCGGGTTTCGCCAAGTCGATAGAACGGGGTGTATGTCATGTGCCTGTCATCTCTTTGACGCCAGCTATAGGCGCGGCACAGCTTGCCCGCAAATGGGAAATGAGGCATAACGCCGGCAAATGTTTGCGGTAACATGAATTGAGACAGAGGATTCGGACAGAATGAAGCGCCTGCGCAATGTAAAAATCGTGGCCACGCTGGGCCCCGCCTCGGAAACCTATGAAATGATCCGGGCGCTGCACGAAGCGGGTGTTGACGTGTTCCGCCTGAACATGAGCCACGGCACGCAGGACGAAATCCGCGAAAAGCACAAACACATCCGGCAGGTGGAAAAGGATCTGGACAGCCCGATTGCCATTCTCGCCGATCTTCAGGGCCCCAAGCTGCGCGTCGGCAAGTTCGCCAATGGCAGCGAGGAACTGGCCCCCGGTGACAGCTTCCGGATGGATCTGGACAGCGCGCCGGGCGATGCAGCCCGCGTGTGCCTGCCGCATCCCGAGATTTTCCAGGCCCTGGTGCCGGGCGTCACCCTGTTGGTGAATGATGGCAAGATCCGCCTCAAGGTCGAGGATTGCGGCCCCGAATTTGCCAATTGCACCGTGATTGCCGGGGGCACGATTTCCAACCACAAGGGCGTGAATGTCCCGGACGTGGAATTGCCGCTGGCCGCCCTGTCCAAAAAGGACCTCAGCGATCTGGAATTCGCCTGCGAGCTGGGCGTCGACTGGCTGGCGCTGTCCTTCGTGCAACGGGTGCAGGATGTCGAAGAGGCGCGTGCCCTGGTCAAGGGGCGTGCCTCGATCATGTGCAAGATCGAAAAGCCCAAGGCCGTGGACCGGTTCGAGGACATCCTTGATGCCTGTGACGGTGTCATGGTCGCGCGCGGCGATCTGGGTGTGGAATTGCCGGTGCAGGCGGTTCCCCCGATCCAGAAACGGCTGGTGCGCCGCTGCCGGGCGGCGGCCAAACCGGTGATCGTCGCCACCCAGATGCTTGAGAGCATGATCGAAAGCCCGATGCCCACCCGCGCCGAGGTCAGCGACGTTGCAACCGCCATTTACGAAGGTGCCGATGCGGTGATGCTGAGCGCGGAATCCGCCGCCGGCCAGTTTCCGGTCGAGGCGGTGACAACCATGGACCGCGTTGCCATCGAGGTCGAAGCCGACCCCACCTATACCCAGATCATCGCCGCATCGCGTACCGTCAAGGGCAGCAGCGTGGCGGACGGGATCGTCGCCGCGGCGCGCGAGATTGCCGAAACCACCGATATCAAGGCGATCTGCTGTTACACCCAGAGCGGCACAACCGCCCTGCTGACCGCGCGGGAACGGCCCAATGTTCCGATCATCGCGATGACAAGCCAACGGGGAACGGCACGCCGGCTGGCGCTGAGCTGGGGATGCACCTGCCTGATGACGCCCGAGCTTGAGCGGTTCAAGGGCGCGGTGGTCAATGCCGCCCGCGCGGCGCGCGCCGTGGGCTATGCCGGTGAAAACGACCAGATCGTGATCACCGCCGGTGTGCCGTTCAACGTGCCGGGCACCACCAACATCCTGCGCGTTGCCCCCTGTGACGAGCGGCTGATCTACAGCACCGACCCGGAATAGGTGCGCCCCACGCGGAAACCGTTCGTGCCGCTGCGCTGGTTCCCTGTCTTCCTGCTGGCGGCCTGCCTGACCGCGCAGGCCGGGCAGGCGCGGCAGATCTGTGAGCTGGTCATGGAGCCGGATCACGGCGAGGTCCTGAGCGAGGCGGGCGATTGTGACAGCCGGGTCACGCCCGCCTCGACCTTCAAGGTGGCGCTGGCCCTGATGGCGTTTGACAGCGGGGCGCTCGTCGATGCCCATGCGCCGGTCCTACCCTACAGGCCCGAATACGTGGATTGGGGCGGCGACAACTGGCGGCAGGACACCGATCCGACCCGCTGGATGGCCTATTCCGTCGTCTGGTATTCGCAGCAGATCGCCAAACAGCTGGGGGCCGGGACGCTGCATGATTACGCGACCGCCTTTGAATACGGCAATGGCGATTTTTCCGGCGACGCGGGCAAGAATAACGGCCTGGAGCGCGCGTGGATCAGTTCATCGCTGAAGATCTCCCCGCGTGAGCAGGCCAGGTTCCTGTCACGGATGGTGACCGGACAGCTCCCGGTGCGCAAGGACGCGATCGAACATACCGCTGACGTGGTCGCGACCCATGACATGCCGGACGGTTGGGTGCTGCATGGCAAGACCGGCGGAGCCTATCCCCGCCACGCCGATGGCAGCCTTGATCGCAACCATGGCTGGGGCTGGTTCGTGGGTTGGGCCAGCCGCGGCAACGAACGCGTGGTATTCGTGCGCCTGACCCAGGACGATTCGCGGCACGCACGGTCTCCGGGCCTGCGCACCCGCGCGGCGTTCCTGCGCGATTTTCCCGGCCTGATGGCTCGTCTTGGGCTGTGAATGCATAAAAATCGCAGGGATCTCCATGATGCCCCTTGCCAGCCGGGGCTGTCTCTCGTAGAGGACGCCTCTGATCGCGCGACCGGCCGAAAGTGGCATGCCGAGTCGTGTTTGAAACCGACCCGAAGACAAGGAGACGGAAATGCCCAAGATGAAGACCAAATCGAGCGCGAAGAAGCGCTTTAAGGTGACAGCGACCGGCAAGGTCATGTCCGGACAGGCCGGCAAGCGCCACGGTATGATCAAACGCACCCGGAAATTCATCCGCGACGCGCGCGGCACCACCACGCTGAGTGCCCCCGACGCCAAGATCGTCAAGGGCTTCATGCCCTACGACCGCTGATAGGAGGCTGATCACATGGCACGAGTAAAAGGTGGGACCGTCACCCACGCACGTCACAAGAAAATCGTCAAGGCCGCCAAGGGTTACTATGGCCGTCGCAAGAACACCTTCAAGGTGGCGACACAGGCCGTCGACAAGGCCAACCAGTACGCAACCCGCGACCGCAAGGCCCGCAAGCGGAATTTCCGCGCGCTGTGGATCCAGCGGATCAACGCCGCCGTGCGCAGCCATGACGAAGCGCTGACCTACAGCCGGTTCATCAACGGCCTGACGCTGGCAGGCATCGAAGTCGACCGCAAGGTTCTGGCCGACCTGGCCGTGCACGAGCCCGACGCGTTCGGCGCAATCGTTGCCAAGGCACAGGCCGCGCTGGCCGCCTGATTTCCGGCAAAGACCTGAATTCGAAAGACCCGTCTGGCAACAGGCGGGTCTTTTGCCATGCCCTAAGCCGTGTGGCCAGACGCTAGCGGTTGCGGTCCAGTGCCACGCGCATGATGCGCTGGAATCGCGGACAATCCAGATGGTTCTCGGCCGAACATCCCGCCACGTGCCGCAACCCCTTCTCCAGCACGGCAAGCCGCTTGATCCTTTCGGCCAACTCATCCGCCTTGGCGGTCAGCGCGGCCCGATCCAGCTCGGGGCGCCCCTCTGCGCCGATCATCTGCCGAATCTCGGCCAGCGAAAACCCGGCACCTTGCGCCAGGGACACCAGCGCAAGGCGCATCCTGACCTCGTCCGGATACAGCCGTTTCAACCCGCGCCGCCCGACCGAGCGGATCAGCCCGACCTCTTCGTAATAGCGCAGCTTTGACGCCGGATGCCCCGTGGCACGGGACAGTGCGGAAATGTCGATCATGGCTTTACCTCAAGTGCACTTGAAGATGCAGAGTGCCGAAATCTCGACAAACAGCAATCGGAATCATCGACATGACCGCATTTGATCTACACGTCCTCACCGCCGCCGCGCTGATCGGTATCGGTGCAACGATGTTCATGGACCTTGCCGCAATCGTGCAAAGGCGGGTCTTTGCAATGCAGACCCTGGACTACGCGATGGTGGGGCGCTGGATCGGCCATGTTCTGCGTGGGCAGGTCATTCACCGGCCAATCGCGGCCAGCCCTGCGCTCCCCGGGGAAACGGCGATTGGCTGGGGCGTTCACTATCTCACCGGAGCGAGTTTCGCCGCCGCGTTCCTGACGCTTGCGGGGCGCGATTGGCTTGCCTCGCCCAGCCTGCTGCCCGCATTGGGATTCGGGGCGGTGACGGTGCTCGTGCCGTACCTGATCCTGCAACCGGGTCTTGGGGCGGGCCTTGCGGCGCGATGCACCCCCAATCCCAACCTCGCCCGCGCCAAGAGCCTCTTGTCACACCTGATCTTCGGCTTTGGCCTCTGGGTGGCAGGCATGGCGCTCGCGGCGCTGACACAGGCGGGGTGATCCCGCCTAACCGGTTAACATGCGCAGCCCCTGCGTCACGTCCGAGCGCACCGCCAGCCGCAACCCCGGCTCATCCCCCGCCTTGAGCGCCGCGATGATGAGTTTGTGAAAATGCGGCGGCTCCGTCCGGCGCAGCCGCCCATACAGCGCCCGCATCGTCGGCCCCAGCTGCAGCCAGACAGTCTCGGCCATGGCCAGCATCGCCGGAGCCTGCGCCCGCAGGTAGAGAGTGCGGTGAAATTCCAGATTGGTGCGAATATACCCCACCGCATCCCGCGCCGTGACCGCATCGGCAATGCCCGAATTGATTGCCTGCAAGCGGTCGATCAACGCGATATGCGCGCGCGGGAGCGCCCGGCTGGCAAGCTCGACCTCGAGCAGCGCGCGCAAGGCCGCCAATTCCTCGATCCGGTCGCTGGACAGTTCCGGCGTCGACACCCGGCCCGAAGCGGTGAGCGACAGCGCCCCCTCGGCCACAAGCCGCCGCACCGACTCGCGGGCGGGGGTCATGGACACGCCGAATTCCTTGCCGATCCCCCGCAAGGTCAGCGCCCTTCCGGGTTCAAGCTCGCCATGCATGATTCGCGCCCGCAGGGTTCGATAGACCCTGTCATGGGCGGCAACCAGTGGTGATTCCGTCGGGCGCGTGGTGATCATGGCCCTTTGTGATCACAAAATCGGAACAGGTCAACCGGCCCCGTCAGAACCGGTACCGGTGCAATGTCGCGCCCTCTTGCCGCAGCCAGCGACGCTCGGCATCACATGGACCGAAAAGGCGCTCGACCGTCGCCCAGAAGGCCGGCGAATGGTTCATCTCGGCAAGATGCGCTACCTCGTGCGCCGCGACATAATCCAGGATCTCCGGCGGCGCCAGGATCAGCCGCCAGGAAAACATCAGCCCGCCATCCGACGTGCACGACCCCCAGCGAGAGCGCGTATCCCGCAAGGCGATCCGCGCATAACGCCGCCCCAGCCGCCCCGCATAGAGGTCGCTCGCAGCGGTCAACCGGTCCCGTGCCAACTCCCTGAGCCAGGCCTGCAAACGTCGGCCAACCCCATCCTCCGGCACGCAAATCTCGCCCTCGCGATGGATAATCCGCCGCCCGTTCGTGGCGCTGATCCGATGTGCCCGTCCCTCGATCGGCAGGCACGCGCCAAGGGCAACCGGCATCTCATCCGGCCGCCGATCCAGATGACCGCGAATCCAGTCGGCCTTGGACGCGGCGAATTCCAGCGCCTCGGTCTCTTTCGCGCCATTGGGCATCGTCAACGTCACCCGGCCATCCAGCTGCGAGATTCGCAGGCTGATCCGCCGTGCCCGCCCCGACCGCCGCAGCGTCAGGGCCACCGGAGGCGTACCGGGTAGGACGTGTTGCGCCATGATGCATCCTCCAACTGGGACTAAAGCCTTTGACAGTGCCCAATTCATATGGCACGTGACCGGAATCGTCGATGCGACTCAGCAGATTATCAAGGGGATAAACATGCCCAACGAAGAATGGGGCACCAAGCGCCTGTGCCCGACAACCGGTAAGCGGTTTTACGACCTGAACAGAGACCCGATCGTCAGCCCCTACACGGGCGAGATCGTCGAGATTGTCGCGGGCAAGAGCCGGATGATCTCAGCCGATTCCGAAGACGCCGAAACGCTGAAGGCCAAGCAGAAGGTCGGCGGCGATGATGACGCAGTGCTGGAAGATGACGACGTGGATGTCGATCTGGACGATGATCTGCTCGAAGACGATGACGACGATGATGATGTCTCGCTGGACGAAATCGCGGACGTCCCGGTCGAAGACGAAGAGTGATCCGAAAAACGTTTCGGGCGGGCATTTTTCCACTTGATCCCGCCCGCTCTTACGCCTAGACACCACGTCACGGTTTTGGGGCCTTAGCTCAGCTGGGAGAGCGCTTGCATGGCATGCAAGAGGTCAGGAGTTCGATCCTCCTAGGCTCCACCAAAACTCACTTGATAAGCACCAGATAGTTCTGCATTTCTCGTCAGAAGATTTGCCTCTGCTAAGCAGACCGGTGTTGTTTTCCATACGAAAATCCATGCTGCCTTGATCGCCGCCACTGGCGTGTCGATCGCTTCGCAGCGCTTTCCCCTGTCAAATCCGAGGATGGCCCATGAGCGACCATTTCTTCGTCGTGACGGACGGCCCCGGTGCGGGCAAGACCAGCCTCATCACCGAGCTCGCCCGCCGCGGCTTTCACACGATCCCCGAATCCGGCCGCGCGATCATTCGCGAGCCAAGCATATCGAATCTGACCTGAACCGGTTCACGGGACACGCACGAAACAACCACCTGAAAGCTTGGCGGGGCTTTGGGAAATGGCTCGCTGAAACATACAAGATCGCAGATCCAACCACAGACGCCAAGAAGGCGCACGTCGCACAGTCAGAGGGTCATCCACCGTGGTCAGAGGCCGAGATCAAGGCCTTCCGCGCGCACTGGCTGATCGACACGCCGGAACGCCTGGCATTCGAGTTGATCTTCTGAACCGGCGCGCGCATTTCGGATGTAGTACGGTTGGGTCCGGGTAACGTCGATCATGCCGGATGGCTTGTGTTCCGCCAGCAAAAGACCGGCGGTGAGGTGGCGATCCCATTTGATCGCGCGTTGCCGGATTTTGCGGAAACTATGTCCGATGATTTGGCACTCCTACATGCCGCGTTGGACGCTCGCGAGGGTCGCCACATGACATGGATCATCACCGTGCATTCGAGGTCACGCGGCGTGAAAGCCGCCGGACAATGGCTGGCAGCAAAGGCAAGGGCCGCTGGCGTACCCGGTCGATCCGCGCACGGGCTTCGCAAAAGCCGTGCGCGTGCGCTTGCTGAGGCAGGTGGTACATCCGCCCAAATCGGTGCTTGGACAGGTCACGAAAGCCTGTCGGAGATTGAGCGCTACATTCGAAATTTCAGCATAAGGAGGGTTCTGAGCAGTACGAAAAACGAACAAAAAGTTCCAACTTATCCGACCGAAGTTCCAAGTCGACAAAAGAAAACAGGAGAATCAAAAACTTAGGAAAGTGCTGGCGACCCCGGCAGGATTCGAACCTGCAACCTGCCCCTTAGGAGGGAACCGTTCATAGCGCTATTCCTTCTGTGATTTCTTGCTCTTGGGTGTTTGTACAGTGTCCGCCTGTACGTGGTTTGTACGAAAACGGGCCCTGACATCGGCCTCATCAGTCTCTGCATGGGCATAGATGCGCATAGGCAAATTCGGGTCTGACCAGCGGCCAGCCTTGGCCGCTGTGACCGGATCGACGCCCTGACGGACGACCAATTCAGTGAAGAACCCGTGCCGCCCTGCTGGGTGCGCCGAGAGGTACGGAATGCCTGCACTCTTGCAGATCGTCTTCCAGCGCGTGTTGTAGCCGGTCGAGCTTCCGTAACCGAAAACACGCGGCTTCATGAACTTGCCGGTCTTGCGGTTCTTGGGACACTTCGGAGGCAGCGCCAACAGCTCGTCCATCATCTGGGGCGAAACGGTGATCCAGCTTTCCGGGTGGCCCTTCTGCGCCTTCACCCTGACCTTGTTCTCGGTTGGGCGCAGATCGTCAGGCTCAATCGAGACAGCCTGATCGATCCGCGCCGCCGTTTCGAACATGAACCGGACCAAAGCGGCGTTGTATGGATCAGCAGCCCGACAGAAGGCCTCGATCCAGTCCTTGTCGGCGGGCTTGCGTTCAACCCGGCTGAGCTTCCCCCGGCGCTTGTCCTGAGCGATCCGCTCAAACTTGTCGTAGGGCTTTACCCGAATTAGCGGCGTTCCTTCCAGCTCATGCGCGTTGTTGATCACCGCACTCGCGGGCGTCACAATCTCGCGCCACCAAGTGTCTGTAGAGGCCTTGGGTTTGAGCTTTGGCCCAAGCCCTTTCAAAAGCGCACCAGAGATCGCACCCAGTGGCACGTCGCCAATCTCTTCGACAATCGGGATCAACTGCTTCGCTGTCTTAGGAGAGGCATTGTAGAGCATGATCGCATCCGAGAACGTCTTGCTCGGCTCATCGCCAACAACATGGCGACGTATCTGAAGCTCGGTCTCGCGGTTTATCCAGTCCCGTGCGCCCGCTTCTGTAGATGCCTTAGTGCTTCGCCGGTATGGGCCTGCGATTGGCCTGCCGTTGTACTCGACCCAGCCCTTAGCCCAGTAGAAGCGACCCCTCTTGTAGATTTGGAGCGGCATGCCTGGCCTCCTTCAAAAATCTTATCGATCTGCGCGGGTGTGATCAGCATGGTGCGGCCAAGGCGGTAGAATGCCCCTGTGTCGTTGGCCCGTTCGCGCAGCGTGCGCTCCGAGATTTCGATCCCCATGCCGGACATGACATCAACCCATTGAGCAGGTGTCTTGCCAAGCCCCAGGATTTGCGAGCTGTCTGATTTGTCGGTCTCTGCCATTTCAGTCGTCCTTGTCCGCTTGAGTTGAAAGTGCACGTCGCATGGAATCGCTTGTTAAGCACCATTTGACGTGGTCAGATGGGAATAGCCGAAATAGTTCGTTATTTTTTGCAATGTTCGCGAAAAAATACGATCTCGTCAAATGGAAACTGCGAATGGCGCGGAAAGACGCTGAATTGTTTGCTTCGATGGGTGCACGATTGACTATTGCACGCAACGAAGCGGGCTTATCTCAGGCCGCGATGGCTGAAGCCCTTGGTGTCTCGCCACGGGCCTATCACAGCTATGAGAAGGGCCAGCGCGGCATTCCAGTTGAAGCCCTGGTGGCCTTTGGAGAGCAATTCGATGTCGACGTGCCCTGGCTCTTATTGGGCACCAAGGCGATACGCGCGGGACACGATTTCAACGCTTTAAAGGAGATCGAGACCTCGCTCGATCAGCACCTGAACGCGGAAAACATCAAAATCAAAAGTGAAAAGCGCGGGGCCATCGTCGCGCGTTGGTACCAGTCGCATGTCGAGGGGCGAGAAGTAACGGATGATGACGTTCACACTTGGATCGAACTCGTAAGGGAGTAAGCAAATGCAAAAACCAAGCGACCAATGGAAGAAACTTCGCCGCGCAGCACTGGATCGCGCGCGACGCAATATGATCGAACCTTTGGAGGTCGTTCACCTCGCACTTCTCGGAGCCAGTGCATTGTACTTAGCCGGATTTTTGCGCCTGAATCTGTTCGGTCAAACCGGCGAATTCTCGCTGGCTTCTGGAGCCTTCATTCTCCTCGCAGCTGCTGCCGGAATACTTGTGCCTGTTCTGACAGGATCAGCATTGACCCTGCACTTCACCGACCGACGCCTGGGAAAGCTCCTCCGTGAATGAAACCACTGCAATGATGGGGTCTCGGGCCGCGCAGCGACTGGCCCACGATGCTCGCGCGCAGCAGAAAGGCCTAACCTGAATGGCCTTCGGAGTTTTCATTCACCGCAGTGACTCGATCTACGATGACGTTCCCTCGGAACGCTATCAGTTCCCGCCCCAATATTTGTCCCGCGCGCAGCAATGTGAAGGTGACTGGATCGTCTATCTCGAGCCCAGCAAGGTGAAAGACACGAAGGGGTACTTTGCAGTCGCAAAGGTTCAAGAAATCATCTCTGACCCTCGAAAATCTGACATGTACTTGGCCGTGATCGAGCCTGGGACTTATCTCGATTTCGGCGATCCGGTGCCGTTCCGCGATACGGAGAACATCGTTGAGAGAGGCTTGCTGAACGATGAAGGCCGCATATCTGGCCGCGCACAAGCAGCTGTTAGAACGCTTTCGAATGAAGACTTCGCCCGGATTGTCGAACGTGGGTTAGGCGCAGACGACGACATTCTGCCTCGCGTGGGAGACCTTGCAGCCACTTCTGGTTTCGAAGACGCCCAAGCTCCATTTGAACACATGCCGGCGCGCGAGCGCATCAATCAGCTTACAAACAGGGCAGTGCGGGACCGTAACTTTCGGAAGAACGTCCTCCGTTCATACGGAGAACGATGTGCCATCACCGGGCTGCGCTTGATCAACGGCGGTGGGCGTGCCGAAGTGGAAGCGGCTCACATCATGCCGGTTGAGCAGAATGGCCCCGACATCGTGTCAAACGGGCTTGCCTTGTCTGGAACGGCCCACTGGATGTTCGATCGAGGTTTGATCGGCATATCCGATGAGCTCGAAATCTTGGTGTCTCGACAGACAAACGACCAAGATGCAGTAAGTAGTCTGGTAAACACTTCCGGAAAACTTCTAGCGCCGACGCGGCTGAGTGAAAGACCTAGGCTTCAGTTCCTTGCCTGGCACAGGACGCACTCATTCAAAAGCTAGGTAATCAGTTTGCAGTGATTGGTGTTGCGTCCGGCTATGAAGAGCGGAAAGCGGCCTAAAGTGGCTCGGCTCAAGGGCTTTTCCCCTTATTTTGCAACCGATATCTGGCAAGAGTGGATGTGTCGCTGAGGGAACAGAAGTTGATTTTCTAGCTGTAAACTGCTATATACCGAACTCTACGTTTGCGATTTGTACACCCCTCTGTACGATCCTCCGCAAGCTTGACTCCAGTTTTGATCTGTGTGATCAGCCGCAAAATTTTATCTTAAGGGCGTCATATGTCTCTTTCTCAGCGTGATACAGACCTTATCTTTCGGAAGCGGAAGATAGCCGGTCGAAATGTGCTCACGTCTTTGGAACGGGATGCACGTCTTTTGCAGGGCCCTGACAAGGCTGCGAAGCGCCACGGTGTGAAGGTTGTCCCCGGCAAGGCCAAGAAGGGCACTCCTCGCTTCAAAGTTGAGAAGTCCACAGGTCTTTTGCGGTCTGGTAAGTAATTTGCATTTGATCTAATTTCGCTCGGAGGTTTCTGGGTGAGACAATTAAGTGCGAATAGATAAAGACCAAAAGTTCATACACATCAGCCTACACCCTTCTGAAGAAGGCAAAGACTTCGAAACAACGCTCAATGTGGTCAATAGCTTTGAGTTGGTCATTGGGGAGTGGAATTCCGGCTCTCGGATGTCTCCTATCTGGAGAGTTCAAAACGACGTACTGGAAGATGGTGGAGTGGATGTCTTTCCAACGGGCTTTCTGTTTTTTGTCGGAATGACCAACCCAGCAGAGTTAGAAGTCGGTTTCTTTCCAAGAGTGAGAAAGGAAACGCCAAGCCTTCGCGTCCTAAGCAGCCTAGGTGTCTTCAACATCGTTCTGTCAGTGAGCGCAGAGGAAGAAGCAAAAGTCATCGGAGACTACCTAGACGATAGCAATTTTGCCTTTGAAGAATGGGAACTGGTCGACAGTGTTAGTCATGGAATGTCGGTTCGGTCGAAAGGAACTGACGGATCGGGCGTTGACTTTGGATTAGAAAAACTCAAATCCGATGAGCTGAAGCTTAAGTCAAAGCACGTTGAGCTGGCCACGAATACTCTTGCTGCGGCACGAAGGGGAGAGATGTACTTTCCGTGGTTGGAAGGCGATCTGGAAAAAGTGCTTTCGTCGTATTGCGAGAGCCTCGCAGTGATCGAAAACTGTGACGAAGCCGAGCGTGCCCACTTCCTCGACGTTGCATATTACCGGATAATCAACGCGAACTCCGCAATTTCGCGCTTTACGTCACAAGCTCTGACAGGCATTCAGCCGATCGATAATTCCGAGGGGCACTATTGGCCTCATTCTGCGCTCGGTGTGGGCATCGCCAGCAACGCTGTAAGAAACGTCGCAGCGTTCATATCCGCTCGCGTGGGCGAGTTTGACTTCGTTCAAAGAGTGGCTGATCTGGGAGGAAAGCCCTATCCATTCACTGAACGTCCGGTTGACCTGACCATGGACGAAATGAATGCTGACTTTCTGACTACGACACCTTCGACCACTACTGAGAAGATGGTTCCAATCTGCTTTTTCAGTGGCCGAGATAGCTTTAAGCATGACGTGTATTCTCTCAGCTTGCCTCTCGAAACACTGGAAGCTGCGACTTGCCATCAATGGTCGCTTCGCACCATCACACATGAGCTCACCCACAGGATAATAGAGCCTATCCTTGGTCTGCTACTGCCTGCTGAACATGTCGAGATGCTTGACGCGGATGGCAATTCGAAACTTCACATGGACTACCTTCCAAATGACCTTCTCGACGCCGCGAAAGTTGGCCTATTGGACTCCTTGATGGCACTTGCAAGAAGCCAAGAGCCTGGCTTCATCGACGATGCAAATCGGGACTTCGAACAGTACCCAAGGCTCTACGACTACTTGATTGATTTTTCCGATCAAGCTGAAGAGTTTATGGTGCACACGTTTGATTTCTTTTACTTTTATTCGCGCGACCCTCATCAGTATGTTCAGTCTCTTTGGCTGTCTTGGGGGATCATCCCGCACTTGGAAGGAAAGCTAGACGACTACATCGCAAGGACCATCGTTGCGCTGAGTGCGAATACTCTTCACCTCAACGATAGCATTCAAGAAGCGCGCCGACAGTTCATTATCAATTTCGAAACGGATTACATTAAGGCGAACAATCCGCACTATGAGACTGTTCTGGATCGCGTGAAGTCTGACGACTACTGGGCTTCGACACTCGAGCCAATTGTTACCGCCGGTAGCGTCGCGGCACGATTTGTCGTGGTTTTTCTCTACTCTGATGCGGCAAGTACACATCTTTATCGTGACGCCGCTTTGGAGGCAGGAGATGGATACGATGTCAAGAAAGGTGAGTTTTCCAACAAGACTTACACCAACCCGCTAAGGTTGATGCAGGAGTTTTCGACCTCCGAAAAGGTCAGCGCTGCGGATAGTGCGTGGCTCTTTCACCTATTGACCTTCAATGTTGGTGGCTTCGAATGACCGTCTACCACGGATATCTCTACAGGTGGGGCACTGAAACCTCGCCAGCTCCAAAATCGGGAGTTCAGTCGAAGTGGGACGAACAGTTTCGAGAAGCTGGAAACTTTGAATTCGTTGCAGAGTACTCAACGGGCCGGAACCGAAATTCGTGGAAGAGCTATACCTACTTTTCGCCCGAGCCGTTGTCGAGATTTCACCGGTTTCAAAAGATGGAGTTAAACCATACCGGCCCGTTCCCGTACGAGGTTCTTGTGCGCGTTAATGAACTTACCGGCACTGTGGTCTTGTTGTCCACAGGCTCAGGGATCGTCTATCATCTAGTGGACAAGGTCCTGAACCACTCCTTGTCGCCCAGGTTGGTTCGCCTTCAAGTAAACATTCTGGATTTGACAAATCACCTACTTGGTGAAGGAGTCGACCAATACGCCCTGACCTCTGTTAGGGCCCGTATTGTTGCTTCTGGCCGGAACTTGGAAAAAATCAGCTTCGAAGGGAAAGACTTGGCCAATGCTTCTATTGTCCGCCAACTCGTAGGGCTGATGACACCGCATTACGTGGGAATGCGCTCGCGAAAAGACCCTGTTGAAACTGAAGCAATTCGACTGAGCAATCGCGGCTACATCGCGATCTCATTTGGTGAAAGCGAAGAAGACAGGTTCGAGGACTCGACTGCGGTTCAAGTGCCCAGCCGGTCAAACGAGCCTCCAGAGAAACATGTCTCAAGGGCAGAGAACTGTTTGCATTACATCAGTGAGAACGGCTTTTTTTGGAGCTAGGATATGGCACAGGCTTGGCCTCATAAAGGTGGATGGGCTTCCCCAGAGGCTCAAGTGCAGATTGCGAACAAACTAAATTACGGGAACGTTGCTTTGGTGCTGGGTGCCGGAGTGTCGTTCTTCTATGGCCTGCCTAGTTGGCGCGATCTTTTGACAGGTCTGCAGAACAAAGGTACTGGTCATTCCATCCCCGAGATCCACGACTACCCCGGATGGGCTCAACAAATTTTGGAAGGGCTGTTCGTCGGG
This sequence comes from Microbulbifer sp. S227A, assembly GCF_049800935.1. NCBI lineage: Bacteria > Pseudomonadati > Pseudomonadota > Gammaproteobacteria > Cellvibrionales > Microbulbiferaceae > Microbulbifer > Microbulbifer sp. S227A. The sequence continues at coordinate 73,750 of NZ_JBNAFZ010000016.1, forward strand.
AACGACGCCGAATTCTTGGAGGCCGTCCACAATGGTTTATATGGTCCAGATGCCGAAGCTTTAGCAATCCAGAAAATTGCAGACGATGCTTCTCTGCGAGCTATTGGGACGATGGGTGTGGGCTCGAAACGAGGAACCGTCGATACCATTGTGACGTTCAACTACGACAGCTTATTGGAGAGTTACTTTCAACACCATGGACTGTCTGTTGTGCCTGTCCTCAGTGAAAATCAGCCGACAAGAAAAGCAGATATCACTGTGTACCATCCCCATGGATTTCTGCCTCACCCTGAAACTGGTTTTCCCAGAAGCCAAGAAATCGTGTTGGCACAAAGCCAGTATGACAAGACAGTCGCTACCCCTTGGGAAAGCACGTTGGAAAACTTGTTCGCGACCCGGTTTTGTATCTTTGTAGGTCTTTCAGGAAACGACGAGCGGCTCGTTGATTTGCTCGAAAAAGTTCAAAAAAGAAACCAACACGCAAAGGTGGAGAGATACTGGGGCTATCGCCTGTGCAGGAAACCTGACCCCAACATCGAACTTTGGGATAACAGGGGTGTGTACTCGGTCGAATTTGATGATCTGGCGTCTGGAATAAACGATACACTTCTGAATATCTGTCGTTTGGCTGCAGGCAAGTAGTATATACAGAGGCTGAAAAATCAGCGCTTCCCGCTCAGTATGAACCTGGAAGAACTGAATCGGGATCGAGCCGGGTAACACTCTGTTCGGATCAACGGGCAATGGCGCATCTGCTTTGTCTGGACGCCGAACGGCCCCGCCGATGTCGAGATTGTGGACTACCATTGAGAGGATACGCTGATGAGCTTGCTTGAAGACCCGATGCACCCCGGTGAAATCCTGAAAGAGCTTTACCTCGATCCCTTGGAGATGGGGGCCATCGCGTTTGCGCGGCGTCTGGGCGTGCCTCGGACGCGGATCGAGCGGTTGATCAAAGGAACGACCGGGATCACGCCGGACACGGCGCTACGCCTGGCTCGTGTGTTCAACACGACCCCGGCCTACTGGGTGAACTTGCAGACGAACTACGACATGGCGCTGGCTGCCAAGGAGATTGACGTTTCGGACATTGAGCCGCTTTACGCTGCTTAGTAAACATCACTGTGTCCGTTTTACGATTTGATGAACGTTTGAAGTGATTGAAGGAAAATATTTTTCATGTTGTTCCGAGCGTTCGTTCTGTACTTCCTTGCCATTGTTCCCGCCACCGCTCTTACCATTGAAGCAGAAGTCCGCGATCTTCGACCAATCGCTCCGCTTGGTCTTACCCTAACCCTAACAGGCCCGATCGTAGACGGAGACGCTGATCGCATCCGTGCAGTGCTCGCCGAACATGCGGACCCAGAGATGCGCGACATCCTCGTGCTGTTTGATAGCCCTGGGGGAAGTCTCGTTGAAGGCTTGGAAATCGCCCGAATTCTCAGAACGCGGACTGAGATAGTGAGCGCCCAAGTTGGAACTTCTGAACGTCCGAACGCAGAATGCGCATCGGCTTGCGTGATTGCCTACCTAGGAGCCGACTTGCGCTATCTGGCACAGAACGGAAAGATCGGTGTTCATCAATTTGCCGATTCAAGCGGAACCGTGGAAGCTGATGTCGGGATCGATCTGGCTCAACGTCTAGCCTCAGAGATTGTCAGCTTACTCGACCAACAGAGGGTCGATGTCGAGCTATTCGAACAAATGTCGAGCACACCTCCGAGCCAGATCACATGGGTTAGTGAAGATCGATTGCTTCGTTGGCGAGTCGTGACAGGTGCCGTCTACGACGAACGCATGGAGTATCGGAATCTGAACGGTAAGGTAGCTTTGTATATGTTCCACGAGTCCCTCTATGGAACAAATGAGATGACTTTGTTCTGTGGCGACGGCTTGATCGCCTATGCAGTTCTAGATGAACCAGAATTGGCCATGGTTGGCTGGTTTTCGTTTGTAATCGACGGAGTGGATCATCGGATTGCAGATTATGAGCTCCTAAACCGTGAAAATGCCCGAACACGCGTGTTTCTGAAGGTACCAAACAGAATCGCAAACCAACTGCTTGACGCGCGCAGCTTGGGAGCCAGAGTGCACACACCAGGTGGAAACGTCTTCTATGGTTTTGAGCAAACGATCCGCGACGAACGTGTGCGTGAAATGACGGAGAGTTGTGTCCCAACAGGCCCTTCGCAGGCGATGCAGATATTACCGCGAACAGACTTCATTGGACACGACCTGACAAGCACAGGACATCGCGGAATCAGTTTCAATCAATGCCAAGCGATCTGTTTGGCCAACGATCTTTGCGCAGCGGTCTCGTATGTCACTGACAAACAATGGTGCTGGCCCAAAACCCGAGCCGGAGAACGAGTGACCGCTACAGGTATCATTAGCGCTTTTCGATAGTGAGAAATGGATGGCAGCGGTTGCAGCATGTGCTGCGGTTAGTTCAATGCCTCAACCCCCGCTCCGCATGCGCCTCTTGGCTGTCTAGCTGTCCCTCAATCTCTCGGCGGCGGCCCTCGCTAAGGTCAAGCTCTGCTGCAAGCTCTCGTCCAGCGTCTTGTAGCTCGCCTCGTCGTTCAGCAATCCGCTCAAGGCCTTCATGGATGCGGCTTGTGAACGAATGAGCAAAGTCACGCAGTCTTTCAAGCCAGCCAGCTCCCTCTCGATCCTGCCGGTCGAGCGTGTCTCCAAGGTGGTCAAGTCTTTCGCGGAGGCCTCTGAGGCCGTCACCAACCGCTCGACGCAGGTGAGCAAGTCGCGTTCCAAGGCTGTCAGTTGGGTCATCTAGTCCTCCTCGATCCGAATGCAGGTGACGGGCCTCTCGCCTATCGTGCAGGTGCGCAGGCGCGTCTTCGACGGGTCCAGGATCAGCCATGTCCCCTCGGGCCGCTCGATCCGTGTTAGTCCCAGTCCCGTCAGCTCCGAGCGGGTCAGATGCACCGTCCAGAAGAAGCTCGCGGCCATCATCGAGGCGATCCCCGTCAGCACTATCGCCGCGATCAGCCAGGGCGAGATCGTCAGCCAGAGGCGGATCGACCTCAGCCGCGTCTCGAACAGGCTCGCCGTCTCGGTCTGAAAGCGGCGCGTATCGCTCGCGATGGTATGCTGCGCGGCGCCCACAATGTTCTTCAAATCGATCCTGAAGCTCTTGAGCTGGGACGAGATCGAGGCGACGTGCTCTGCCCGGATCGTGTCGAGCTCCGCGTTCAGCTTCTCGCTCAGCCGGGTCGGCTTGCCAGTCTTCATTGAAAATCTCTCCTTTCAGCCGCCAGCGCTCACCGGTCTCGGGATCACGGGCGGTGATGTAGGCTTTGCCGGTACGCGGTAGGTCGAAGCCCGCGTCTGTGAGCGCATCGACCATGGTCGTTCGGTCAGTGATCAGGCCCATATCAATCTGGTCCTGTATCCAGGCGTGCAGCTCGTCACGGCCCTGCGCACGGGTCGGGGCCTCGACGGTGTCGCGGACCTCTTGCGCGCGCTCCACGTCCATCGGATCGGCCCAGCCGTGGCGCTGGTTCATGACATCCCGCAGGCTGTCATAGGCGTCCTGGTAGCCCGGTGGGGCGATGTTGAGGCTCTTGCCTGTCGTCAGCTCCAGGCGCGGCGTGCAGAAATGCAGCTCGACCCGGCCTTCGTGGCGATGGCGGACCCAGAGCACCTCATATTGCTCAGGGTCCAGCCCCGCGAAGGACAGCCGCTCGAACCTGTCCATGACCTCGGCCTGCTGATCCTCGGTTGGGTTGTCGCTATCCGCAAAACAGATCACGCCTGCGCGGTAGGTCCACTGGTGGCGGCTGGCGTCGATCAGTGCCTCGGTGCGGTCGGGATTGCCGCGCAGGACCTCGGGCAGCGGATCGCGTGTGACGGTCATCGGCTGGCCATCAGCATCGCGGATCAGGTCGCGGTTGCCGTCATAGGCCAGCACGCGCTCGGCGACGAGGTAACCGACCGGCCCCGCGCCCGCGCCTTTGCCGTTGGGGAAGAATTTGATCAGCACTGCTGCGCCTCATCGAGGAGCGCGGCCAGCTGGCGTTCGACCACCACAAGGCGGCGGGCAACGGTCAGCGTGTCTAGGTCGGTGCGCCCGACCTTCATGGCGTGGTTCAGCCAGCGGGCGATCTGATTGAGGTTGCCGCCGATGCGCCCGACGGCCAGCACAAGCGCCGGATCGACGCGGGGGATGGGTTTACGGCGACGCGCTTCGGTGAGCCCCAGCGCCTCGCGTAGAAGGGTCGAGGCGGGCAGTCCAGCGGCTTCGGCCTTGGCGCGCAGCTGGGCCTTCTCGGACGCGGTGCAGCGGAAGACGAAGGTCTCGGCCAGCGGCTCTTTGGCGGGGGCTTTGCCCGCGCCGGTGGGGTTCGAAGGGGAGGCTTGCCGCCCCTCGCAAGGTCCCGTGTCAGCAGCGCCAGCGTATGACATGGGTCGCCTTGCTGTTTGCGCTTCG
>NZ_JBNAFZ010000017.1:0-75150 GCF_049800935.1 Microbulbifer sp. S227A
TGTGAACGGCGGAGCAATACTCGGCCACGGTAGCGACGGCATAGTGTTGTCGCGGGCGGCGTAAAAGTCGTCCACTTTTGCCCTTTCGGATTTCGGGAGGGCTTGGGGATATACACCGTGGACTTGTATTTGAAGGTGCGTCACGCTCATTTCCAGGATGGATTGAGCGGGCGTCAGATTGCCCGGGATTTTGGGATCAGCCGGGACAGTGTTGCGAAGATGTTGGCCTATTCGGAACCGCCGGGATATCGGCGGACAGCGCCGATCAGGCGCCCGAAGCTGGATGCGTTCACCAGCCAGATGGACCAATGGCTTGCTGAAGACAGGAGCCGCCCTCGCAAGCAGCGTCACACCGCCAAGCGTATTTTCGAGCGGTTGCGGGACGAGTGCGGTTTTGATGGCAGCTACACCATCGTCAAGGATTACGTTCGAGACCGGAAGCGGACCGGCAAGGAGATGTTCGTGCCGCTGAGCCATCCGCCCGGTCATGCACAGGCCGATTTTGGTGAAGCGCTTGTCGTGATCGGCGGCGTCGAGCAGAAGGCACACTTCTTTGCCCTCGATCTGCCGCACAGCGACGCGTGCTACATCCGGGCCTATCCTGCGGCCAATACCGAGGCGTGGCTTGACGGCCATGTCCATGCCTTTGCGTTCTTCGGCGCGGTTCCCCAGTCGGTTCTTTATGACAATGACCGCTGCCTGGTTGCCCGGATTCTGCCGGATGGCTCCCGGCAAAGAACCCAGCGGTTCAGCGCGATGTTGTCGCATTACGTGATCCGGGACCGCTATGGCCGTCCCGGCAAGGGCAATGACAAAGGGGCCGTGGAGGGGCTGGTCGGCTACGGACGTCGCAACTTCATGGTGCCGATCCCGTCCTTTCCGGACTGGCACGCGTTCAACGCTCACCTGGAAGAGCAGTGCCGCAAGCGCCAGGGTGATGTTCTGCGTGGCCACAAGGTCAGCATCGGGGAACGGCTGAAGGCCGATCTCGCGGCGATGCGGGATTTGCCCGGCACCCCCTTTGAGGCCTGTGAGTTGCAAAGTGGCCAGGTCACATCGACATCGGTGGTGCGTTATCGCGGCAATGATTACTCGGTGCCGGTTGCCTACGGCCACCGTGCGGTCTGGATCAAGGGCTTCGTGACCCGGGTTGTCATCGGCTGCGGCGCCGAGGTGATCGCTGAGCATTCGCGCTCCTATGACACCGGCGACATGGTGTTTGATCCACTGCATTACCTGGCGCTGATCGAACGCAAGATCATGTCCTTCGATCAGGCCGCGCCTCTGCAGGGCTGGGAGTTGCCCGAAGCGTTCAAAACCCTGCGCCGACTGCTGGAAGCCCGGCAGGGAAAGGCCGGCAAGCGCGAGTATGTGCAGGTCCTGCGCCTTCTGGAGCGCTTCGAGATTGACGTGCTGCATCTTGCCGTCAAAGATGCCCTGCGAATGGGAGCGGTCAGCTTCGATGCAATCAAGCACCTGATCTTGTGCAGGGTCGAGCAAAGGCCTCCGAGGCTGGATCTGGATGTCTATCCCTTCCTGCCCAGAACCAACATCACCACCACCTCCGCCGCATCCTACATGAGCCTGCTGGCAGGAGGTGGGGCATGACGGATGCACCCGAACTGCTGCTGGCCCACCATCTCAAAACGCTTCGGCTGCCCACGTTCCTGCGTGAACATGACAAGCAGGCCCGTATCTGCGCCGCTGAAGGCGTAGATCACGTGCGTTACCTGGCCCGGCTGACCGAGCTGGAACTGATCGACCGGGAACGGCGCATGGTGGAACGCCGGATCAAGGCCGCAAAGTTCCCGACCATCAAAAGCCTGGACAGCTTCGACTTCAAGGCGATCCCGTCGCTCAACAAGATGATGGTGCTGGAGCTGGCGCGCTGCGAATGGATCGAACGCAAGGAGAATGTGATCGCGCTCGGTCCCTCCGGCACCGGCAAGACCCATGTCGCCCTCGGGCTGGGACTGGCTGCCTGCCAGAAAGGATTGCCTGTCGCCTTCGTGACCGCCGCAGCCCTCGTGCACGAGATGATGGAGGCCCGCGACGAAAAACGCCTCCTGCAACTCCAGCGCAAACTCGCCAAGGTCAAACTGCTGATCATCGACGAGCTGGGATTCGTCCCCTTGAGCAAAACCGGCGCCGAGCTTCTGTTCGAGCTGATCTCACAGCGCTACGAGCGAGGGTCGACCCTGATCACAAGCAACCTGCCCTTCGAGGAGTGGACCGAAACCTTCGGCACCGAACGCCTGACCGGCGCGCTGCTGGACCGGCTGACACACCACGTCAACATCCTCGAGATGAACGGCGAAAGCTACCGCCTCAATCAAAGCCGCGCCCGCCTCGCCGCCGCTAACAAATGAACCTCACAGAATTGGCCTGACGGCCAATGCGCCTTGGACCGGGCTTGCTATATGAGGGCCGCACGCTCCAAGGCGCTCGCCCCAAACTGGCCGACTTTTGCTCCGCCACAATGGCCGAATTTTACTCCGCCGTTGACAACCGGCTCTGATGATGAAGCTGAGCTATGATCAATCCTATCGCCTGACGCGGCTCAAGGACACGCTTGGAACGACGGTATTGCGCGATGTCAACCTTGGCTGGACCAATCGGGACAACCTCTTGTCAGTCACCGACAGCGTCGTGAGCACGATTTCAGAGAGCTATAGTTACAATCAACGGGAATGGCTGAAAGGAGCTAGAGCGTGTTGCGCCGATTCCGATTCAGGATTCCCATAAGGCTTGATCTGTGTTTGCCTGTCTGTAGGTCAGGGTCAACAATCATCAACTTGGTGATGAAGGGGAAGCCGGCGGCCTCTTGGGTGATTTCACCTTCCCACAGGTTCTGTGTATTCGCGGGTCCGGTTGTGTTGAAAGCCAGGACAATAGCGGACAAACCGCCCAGAATGGATGACCACCTGGATGCCTTGCCCTGGATGAAAGCCAGAATGGTCATGATGTTCCTCCGAGTTGCTGGGGTGGCCGCATGCGTGGGCTGATTGAGGCGGGCGCGCTCTGATGATTTTCGCCGCTTGCCAAGGCTAAGCCGGTTTTGCATCCCAAAATCTATATTCTTCCGGAATATGTACCGAATTTTTAGATCTATGGGCATTATTGGATCCCAAGTTGGTGGTTCTGAGGCAGATGGGACGCAAGCAACAGCGAAAGATGTCTCGCCGCCGACCTGTGCAGAATGCTTGCAAGGTTCACCTGCCTCGGAGCCTTTTTCGCATGCGGTGGGGCGGCGAGCGCGGTGGTCAAGGTCTGCCCATGGTGCGCCGGGGGTGGCGCGGGTGTCTCGTCCGTCAAGTGTGTCGTGGATGCCAGTCGGTGCCCGGACGACGGCCGGACCGAGGTCGAAGGTCGCCTTGCCGACCCGATCCGCCCGAGGGGCCATGAATGAAGATTTCCCCGGGTTTCACGGATCGGGATGGCCTGCAAGGCGGGCGGGGATCGGCATGGTTACCGCTCACTGATCTGCGCCCCGGTCTGAAAGGTTCAAAAATGAGTGGACAGGAAACATCAGATGTTTATCTTAGTCATATGAATGAGATTCTTTACTACGACCTCAAAAACGTGAATGCGTTGACGCCTGGTCTGGCCGCCCAGGTCTGTCGCGAGATCGGACGGCGCATTGTCGGAGGATATTGCCGGGAAGGCGAGCTGATCGAGGATGAGACCAAGCTTGCCGGGAGATACGGGGTCAGCAAGTCGGTCATTCGCGAGGCGGTCAAGCTCTTGGTGGGTAAAGGCTTGCTCGAGGTAAGGCGGGGCAGCGGTACCCGTGTGCGACCGCGCACGAGCTGGGCGTTGTTGGACGATGACGTCCTCGCCTGGCACCTGTCGGTCGATATCAAGCCCGATTTTCTCAGGCAGCTGATGGAAATCCGCCGGGTGATGGAGCCCAAGGCGGCAGCCTGGGCGGCGGAGAACGGAACCAAGGCGCAGCACCAGAAAATCTGTGAGGCGCAGGACCGGATGGAGCGCAGCGGCGCGTCGGCAGAAGATTACGTTGTCGCCGATGCTGAGTTTCACCGCGCGATCTTTCGGGCCGCCAACAACGAAATCCTGCGTTCGATGGAGGGTGTGATCTTTTCGGCGTTGCTCAGTTCGATCCGGCTTACCAATGCGGATCCGCGTGACAATCCACAGTCGATCGAATTCCACCGCGAGGTGCTGGACGCGATCCTGGCGCGCGATGCGGGTACCGCCGAGGAAAAGATGTTTCTGCATCTGGAAAACACAAGCGAACGACTGGGGGCGGCGCTGGAAGACCGCGCGCGCCAGGGAGGAAAAACAAGTTTCTGATACGGACCGGCGGGCGGGGCCTGTCATTCCGATCTGAAAAACGCCGCTGGTTCGAAATGGTGGACGAACAAGTGGCGGTGCCGGGATCTGCGTCAACAACTCACGGCACCAACATGCTCGAACAGCAATTTGCCACCTGATCTTCAGGCGCTGCGAGGCGCCAAAACATCAACGAGGAGGATATGATGTTTTCCCAATATAAAAAAGGCCTTTTGGCCGGTAGCGTTGCGGTGGCGGCGCTAACGAGTGCCGCGCCCGCGATGGCCGCGGACATGGTTGCGCTGCTTCTGCCGGAAAATGTCAATCCCCGCTGGGAACAGCAGGATGCCGCCGCTTTTGTCGCAACGATGCAAGAAATCGCACCTGACGTGAAGGTCGAGGTCTACAACGCCAACAACGACACCTCGGTGCAACAGCGGCAGGCGGAGCAGGCGCTGACACAGGGGGCAAAAGTTCTGGTTGTCATTCCGATCGATGGCGAAAGCTCGGCCATCATTGCCGATACCGCGGCAGAGGAAGGCGTTCCCACGATTGCCTATGATCGCATGATCAATTCGCCCAATACCAAGTTCTGGGTGCAGGCGGACATGTTCGCCACGGGCGCTGCGCAGGCACAGCACGTTGTCGACAACACCAAGCCGGGCGATACGCTGGTTCTGCTCAAGGGTTCGCCGACCGACCCCAATGCCGCCGTGATCCATGCGGGCCAGGTTTCGGTTCTGCAGCCGCTGTTTGACGCGGGCGAGCGGGTTATGGGGTACGAGAACTGGACCCCGGGTTGGGACCCGGCGATTGCGCGCCGCTCGATGGACCAGGCGCTGACCCAGCTGAACAACAATGTGCAGGGCGTGGTGTCTTCGAACGACGGCAATGCCGGTGCTGCCATCGCCGCGATGGAAGAGCAGGGCATGGCCGGCACGGTGCCGGTATCCGGTCTGGATTGCACGGTTCAGGCGCAGCAACTGATGCTTCTGGGCAAGCAGACCCAGTGTGGCTGGCGTCCGCTGCACGAAATGGCTGCTGCTGCCGCCAATGTTTCGGTTCGTCTTCTGAACGGGGATGACTATTCGGATCTGGCGACCGAAGTGGTGCAGAACGGCGTAGGTGCCGATGTCGCGTTCGTCCCGGTCGACAGCTATTCGGCGGTTGGTGCCGAGGGCGTCGGCTATGTGATCGAGAATGATCCGTCGATCACCAGGGACATGGTTTGCCAGGGCGAAGCCGCGGCAACGGGTTTCTGTAGCTGACTGGTCGCACAATGACGTCTGAAAACAATCAGGCGGAGCATCATGCCCCGCCGCCTCACCTGCGCGTGGCCGGAATTCACAAGCATTTTGGCGGCGTACATGCCCTCCGCGGGGTCGATTTCGAAGTGGCGCGCGGCGAGGTCATGGCACTTGTCGGAGACAACGGCGCGGGCAAGTCGACCCTGATGAAAACACTCGCCGGCGCCCATGTCGCCGACGAGGGCGCGTTCTTCCTCGATGGGCAACAGGTGTCGATCCACAGCCCGAATGACGCCACGGATCTCGGGATCCAGATTGTCTATCAGGACCTCGCGCTCTGCGAGAACCTGGACGTGGCGGCCAACCTGTCGCTTGGCGTTGAGCCGGTCAAGCCGGGCTGGACGTTCTTGCCGCGCCTGTTGCGCCCGCTGGATACGCTGGAGATGGAGGTCAAGGCCAAGAAGGCGATTGACCGTCTCGAGGTGCGGACCCTGAAATCGGTGCGCGCCAAGGTCGGCGGGCTGTCCGGCGGTCAGCGACAGGCCATTGCCATCGCGCGGGCCGTTGGCGCCGAAAGCGGCGTCGTGATGCTGGATGAGCCGACCGCCGCCTTGGGTGTGGCGCAGACACGGCAGGTGCTGGAAGTGGTCAAGCGGCTGCGGGAAACCAACCATGCCGTTGTCTATATTTCTCACAACATGCGCGACATTTTCGAAGTTGCCGACCGAATCTGTGTGCTGCGGCATGGCGGCAATGTCGCGACCTACAGAACAGCCGAAACAACCCCGGACGAAATTGTCGTGGCGATGACGCGCGGCCTTGACGATGGATCGAGCAATGCAAGCTGACGCCAGACTTTCTTTCCTCGACCGGTTCCGCGCGATGCGCGAGACCCGGTTCGGTGCCTTCGTGCCGGTACTTCTGGCGCTGGCGGCGATCTGGCTGTATTTCGGTCTGGTCTTGCCGTTCGTCGACTATGCCTTTGGCGATGCTGACGAATTCCGGCTGATTTTTCTCAGCCCCCGCAACATTTACAACCTGTTCATGCAATCGGCCGTGATTGCCACCCTTGCCGTTGGCATCACGATGGTTCTGTTGCTGGGTGATATCGACCTGTCCGCGGCGGCCACGGCCGGGGTTTGCGCCGCGCTTTTGGGGGTGATGCTTCTGGCGGGTGTGCCAGGCTGGCTGGCCTGTCTGATCGTCATGGCCGTGGGTATCGTGATGGGCGCGGCGCAGGGGGTCCTCGTGGCCTATGTCGGCATCCCGTCCTTTGTCGTGACGCTGGCCGGTCTGCTTGGGTATCAGGGCCTGATGCAGAAGATCCTGCCGACCGGGAACCTCAATGTCGGGGACGAGTTCGTGCGGGGAATCGCGCGGGTGCTGATCCCTGACATGTGGGGGGTCGTGCTGGCAGTGGTCTGTGTCGCGGCCTTTGCCTATGTCAACCTGCGCCAGCAGGCGCAGCGCAAGGCGCGCAATCTCGATCTCGAGTCGCCAATGGCACTCTGGGGGCAAGTGATCGTCTTTGGTCTTCTCGTGATCGCCGTCGTGCTGACGTTGAACGCCTATCGCTCGCTGCCGTTGCTGATCGTGCTGTTGATCGGGATCACCGCGCTGTTGGGTTGGGTGACGACCTCGACCCCGTTTGGCCGGTCGCTGTTCGCGGTTGGCGGCAACCAGGAAAGTGCGCGACGGGTTGGTATGAACGTCAAGCGCATCCGCGTGGCGGCCTTCGGGATCGTCGGGTTGATGGCGGCCATCGGCGGCATCTTTGGTGCGTCGCGGTTCGGGTCGGTGTCCTATACGGCCTTTGCCGGGGGGTCGCTGCTGCTCGAGGCGATTGGCGCGGCGGTTATCGGTGGCACGTCGCTGTTTGGCGGGCGCGGCTCGGTCTGGAACGCGATCCTTGGTGCCCTTGTCATCGGTTCGCTGGGCAACGGGCTGGACCTTACCGGTGCCAGCGCGGCGGACAAGCTGATGGTATCGGGGGCGATCCTGCTTCTGGCCGTGGCCATCGACGCGGTGTCGCGGTCCGGTGCGGACGGGCGATAGGAGATCGAGATGGCCAGAGCCTTTGACACCGTTGATCGCGAGCTTCTCGACACGCTTCTCGATCAGCTTATTCCGGCCAATTCCAAGCGCGGCATCCCCGGGGCGGGCGAGTTTGGTGTGGCGGAATTCATCCTTGCTGAATCCGCGGTTGACCCCGCTCTCGGAAGTGCTGTTGCGGCGGTCGCGGGCCATGCCCGCAAGCTGGCGGGCGGTATGTCTCCCGATACGGTCCGCCAGCTGGAACGCGACCTGCCCGAGGCGTTTCAGGAGCTGCTGGCCGCCACATACAAGGGCTATTACAGCCGCCCCGAGGCGCGTGGCTTTGTCGGCGTCGGCACGCAACCCGTACACCCAAAGGGCTATGAGGTTGTCCGGGAAAGCGCCGAATTCATGGCCGATCTGACGGCACCGGTGCGGGCGCGCGGCCCAATCTATCGCGACCCGACAGGCAGGATAGAGGACAAGTCATGAGCCAGGACCCGGTTGACGTTCTGATCATCGGTGCGGGCGCATCGGGCGCTGCCATTGCGTGGTCGCTTCTGGAAACGCGGATGCGCATCCTGTGTCTCGAGCAGGGACCGCATCTGGCGGACACGGACTTTCCCTCGCGCCGTGAGGATTACGAACTGGCGCGCTATGGTGATTTTTCCTGTGATCCCAACGTGCGCGGGTTGAAGCAGGATTACCCGATCAATTCCAGAGACAGCTGCATCACGCCGGTCAACTGGAACGGCGTCGGCGGGTCGACAATGAACTTCCTTGGCCACTGGCCGCGGCTGCGCCCGTCGGATTTCCGCGCCCGGTCGCTGGACGGGGTCGGCGCGGACTGGCCGGTGGACTATCACACGCTGGAACCGTTTTACGAGCTGAACGACCGCAACACCGGCGTGTCCGGACTGGGCGGCAATCCGGCATACCCGCATTATGAACCGGAACTGCCCCCCATCCCCATCGGCAAGCTGGGCCAGACGCTGGCCCGCGGGTTCAACCGCAAGGGCTGGCACTGGTGGCCGTCGGATGTCTCGATCCTGAGCCGCGATCACGATGGCCGGCAGAAATGCGTCAACGCCGGCACCTGCGATCTTGGCTGTGCGGCGGGGGCCAAGGGGGGAACCAATTTCACCTATTGGCCAATGCTGGAAAACGCCGGTGTCGAGCTGCGCACAGGCTGCCGCGTGCGCGAGGTTCTCATTGACCAGGCCACCGGGTTCGCGACGGGTGTCCTGTACCACGGGCCGAACGGGCAGGTGTATGAGCAAAAGGCCGAACTGGTGATCATGGCCAGCAATGGGGTCGGAACGCCGCGCCTGTTGCTGCACTCAAAGTCAAAGCTGTTCCCCGACGGGCTGGCCAATCGCTCGGGGCTTGTCGGAAAGAACCTGATGTTTCACCCGCTAACCGGCGTTTCGGGAGTGTTTGACGAGCCGATGCGGGGGCACGAAGGGCCGATGGCCTGTTCGATCCTCAGCCAGGAATTTTATGAATCCGACCCCTCACGCGGTTTCGTGCGCGGCTATGGGCTTCACTCCGGACGCTCGACCACCCCGATGACCTTTGCCCTCGGTGGCTTTGGCATCGACAACCCGATCCCCTGGGGTGCTGAACATCGCGACGTCATGGACAACGTCTATCCGTATCTCGCAAGCCTTACCGTGGTGACCGAAGACCTGCCGGAAGAGGTGAACTGCGTTACGCTCGACCCCGATCTGACCGACAGCGATGGCATTCCCGCGCCCAGGATAACCTATCGCCTTGGCGAAAACACCAAGGCCATGTTGAAACATGGCACGGCGCGGGCAGAAGAGCTTTTGCTGGCGGCCGGGGCCAGGACGGTGATCTCGAAGACTGACGACGAGGTCTGGTGGCGCGCTGGCTGGCACCAGATGGGCACCTGCCGCATGGGTGATGACCCGGAACGCTCGGTGGTCAACAGCTGGGGCCGCAGCCATGACGTGAAGAACCTGTTTATCGTCGATGGTTCGATCTTTGTAACCACCGGAGCCGTCAACCCGACCTCCACGATCCAGGCGCTGGCGCTGTATATCGGCGACAGCATCAAAACCAATATCGCAACACTGTTTGATTGAGGCCAAGATGCGTTTTCCAACCCGCATGTATATCGATGGCGCGCTGACCGGCGGGCAGGGACAGATCGACGTGTTCAACCCGGCCACCGAGGACCGCGTGGCCACCGTTGCAGCCGCCGGTTTCGATGACGCAGAGCGGGCGCTGGCCGCCGCGCGCGATGCTTTTCCCGGCTGGGCCGCAACCCCGATCGCCGCGCGCCAACGCTGGATGCGCCGCTTGCGCGACGAGGTGATCGCGAACGAAGAGTACCTGAGGGCCTGCGTGCATCACGAGATGGGCAAGCCCTGGGCGCAGACCGAAGAAGACTGGGACCGCGTGGTCGCGTCGCTGGATTTCTACGCCGAGGAAATCGCGCGGCTTCAGGAATTCGGCCTGCCAGACCGGGCCGGAACCCATTCGCACCGCATGGTCTGGGAGCCGGCGGGGGTGGCGGTGGCGTTCCTGGCGTGGAACTTCCCGTTGCTGAACCTTGCCTTCAAGCTGGGCCCGGCGATGGCGGCAGGGTGCCCGATCATCATCCGGCCCTCGAACGAAACACCGATCTCGGCCTATGCCATTGGCGAAATCTGCGCCCGTATCGGGTTGCCCGGAGGCGTGGTGCAGGTTCTGGCGACAGAGACCCATGCCACGGCGGATGCGCTGTCGGCCTCGGCGATCCCGGCAGTGCTGACGATGATCGGTTCGACCGAGACCGGCAAGCACGTGATCCGCACCGGCGCTACCTCGATCAAGAAATACGCAATGGAACTGGGCGGCAACGCCCCGGTTCTGGTATTCGATGACGCCGATCTCGATCTTGCGGCGGATGTGGTCTGTGGCGTGAAGTTCTCGAACGCGGGGCAGATCTGCGTTTCGCCCAACCGGGTCTATGTCCAGCGGTCGGTACTGCAGGCCTTCACCGACCGGGCCGTGGCGCGGGCCAGGGCCGCCAAGATCGGTTTTGACCGCGAGGCCGACATCACGACCGGCCCTCTGATCAACGCTCGCGCCCTTGGCCGGATCAAGGGGCTGGTGGACCGCGCGGTGCAAGATGGCGCCACCCTGCTGGCGGGCGGTGATCGTCCCAAGGGGTTGGATCGTGGCCATTTCCTTGCGCCGACCGTTCTGGGCGATGTGACCGAAACGATGGACGTCTATCGCGACGAAACCTTTGGTCCAATTGTCAGCATCATCCCCTTTGACACCGAAGACGACCTGTTGCGGCAAGCCAATGATTGCGGGCAGGGCGGGCTGACGGCCTATGTCTTTACCCGCGATCTGGCCCGCGCGGAACGCTATGCCGCCGCGCTGCGCTATGGCGAAGTGCAGATCAACGGCGTGAAATACGACATCGACCTGCCTCATGGTGGCATCGGATATGCCGGGGTCGGGCATGACTGCTCGTATCTGGCGCTGCATGACTATCTTGTCCTCAAGCGCATCACCCGTGCGCGGGACACCACCCTCTTTGAAAGCGTAAACCCATGAAGATCACCCGGATCACCAGCCACGTGCTGCAATATGACCTGCCTTCCGAACTGGGCTATTCGCAGCAGTATTACACCCGCCGCACCGCGCATATCGTCGAGGTTGAGACGGACGAGGGCATTACCGGCTGGGGCGAGTGTTTCGGGCCGGGCAACGTGGCGATCGCCAACAGGACCATCGTCGAGCAGGTGATCCAGCCCCTGGTTCTGGGCATGAACCCGCTGGACCGGGACGTGGTCTGGCACAAGGTCTATAACCTGTTGCGCGATCACGGCCAGAAGGGCATGCCCCTGCAATCGCTGTCCGGGGTGGACATCGCGTTGTGGGATATCGCCGGCAAAGTGGCGGGTCTGCCCCTGTGCCAGCTTGCCGGTGGGCGTCACCGCGACCGGGTACAGGCCTATGGCTATGGCATGATGCTGAAACGCCAGAGCGTTGCCGATCACATTGCCCGCTTCAGGGACGAGGCGGCGATGATCCGCGACATGGGGTTTGCCGCGACCAAGATGAAGGTCGGTCTTGGTCCGCGCGACGACGTCAAGCTCTGCGCCGCGGTGCGCGAAGGGGTCGGTGCCGACTTCCGTTTCATGGTCGATGCCAATCATTGCTACACCACCGCGGATGCCTTTCATGTCGGCCGCGCGCTGGACGAGCTTGATGCCTATTGGTTCGAGGAACCGGTCGCGCCCGAGGATCTGGACGGCTATCGCGAATTGCGTGCCGGGCTGAAGGTCAATATCTCGGGTGGCGAGGCCGAGTTCAATCGCTGGGGCTGGCGGCAGATCCTGGAAAACCGCGGACTTGATATCGCTCAGCCCGAGGTCTGCGCCCTTGGCGGGATCAGCGAATACCTGCGGGTTCTGGCGCTGGCACACGCCCATCACACGCCGGTTGTGAACCATGTCTGGGGGTCCGCCATTGCCGTGGCCACGAACCTGCATCTTCTGGCGGCCATGCCGCCTCTGCCGGGCGGGCTGTTCCCATGGGAGCCGCTGTTGGAGTTCGACACCACCGACAACAAATTTCGCGACGACCTGCTGGCCGAACCCCTGGACATTCAGGGTCAGGTCAAGGCCACCGGCGGCTATGTGGCCATCCCCGAAGGGCCGGGGCTGGGCGTGACGCCGGACCGGGATTTCCTGAAACACTACGCGATCTGAGGGAGCCGCTCCGTCGCGCGGCCTGCATGGCGTACCTCCACGCCGGCCAAGTCGCCGGGCACCGACCTAGATCCGGTCCTTGTCGTCGAGATTGACCAGAAAGCGCCGCAGCAGGTCGCAGAGGGTTTCGATCTCGTGCATCTCGAATCCCCGAAACAGATCTTTCTGCCGCTCAATCGAGATCTTCAGCCCTTTGTCGTGAAGCTGCTTGCCGGCTTCGGTCAGATACCACCCCCGGCTGCGGCCATTGCTGTGCAAGTCGCCGGAACGGACATGGCCTGCCTTTTCCAGCCGATGAATGCTGCGGCTGATTGCACCCTTGTCGAAACCAGTGGTCTCACAGGCCCGCGCTGCCGTTGCACCGGGCTCTTGGGTGAACATCACCAGCATGCGCCAATCCATTGCAGGCAGTCCCAGCTTTTCGGCAAAGATCGGCACCCCATAGCGCGCGAACCTGCCGGCGGCAAAATTGAGCAGGACGGTAGGAGAACGCTCAAAGCTGAGCGTTTCCCTGATCTCTCCGGTGTCAGGGTCTTCAAGCTGCACCGTGAACAGGTCGTCTGGAAGGTCCGTTGTCATCATGGTTCCGTTCTATGGTGTCTGGCCAATGGCAACAACCCGGTCAGGCTTGATGTGTTGCCGTGGCAACTTAATGTTGACACGACAACATCGGGAATGTAGATCGACCACAACGATACACAGCGCATGGTGAAAGAGATGGAAGGCAAAGACTCTCGGAACGGAACCTGTCCGTTTCACAACGCGGGCCAGGATCACCAGCCGTTTGAACACGACGGCATGTATGAATTCTTTGCCAGGATCCGCCCCGAGGTGCGTGTCTTTCATTCTCCCGAGATCGACTATTGGGTCGTGACGCACCAGAATGACATCAAACCCATTCTACAGGATTCAGAGAATTATTCGGCCGCGATCGCGACCCGACCGATCTGTCCGTGGCCGCAAACCATGCGGGATTATCTGGACCAGCGGGACTTCAGGAATGAATCCGTGCAGGTGGCCTGCGATCCGCCGAAACACACCCGCATCCGCCATATTGCCGCGCGCTTTCTGAATATCCGGCAATTCTCGTTCTACGAAGACCAGCTGAGGGAACTGGTGCGCGGATATCTCGATCGGATGGCGCAAAAGGATGAGGTCGACCTGGTCGAGGAGATCTTTTATGAATTCCCCGCCCAGGCCGTTTTCCTGTTGCTGGGTGTGACCGATTTCGATCCGCGCAAGATCAAGGAATGGGGCGATCTGCGGATCAAGACGATCTTTGGCCGCCCAACTGAACAGGAGCTGAACGAGGCCGCCCGGGATATCGCCGATTTCTGGGATTTCAGTTCCGCGCTGGTTGATGCCCGCGTAGAGGAACCGGGTGACGATTATCCCAGTGTTCTGCTCAAGCTGCGCGATGGCGACGACGAAAAGCTGACCATGAACGAGCTGCGCAACCTCGTGTTCGGGCTGCAACTGGCCGGGCACGAAACGACGACGAATGCGGCGGGGAACCTGTTTTACGAATTGATGCGTCATCCCGATCAATGGCGGAAACTGGTTGCGGATCCGGGGCTCATTCCGAATGCCGTCGAAGAAGGGCTGCGTCATGCATCCTCGGTTGTTGCCTGGCGCAGGATTGCCAAACGGGAGGTCGAGGTGGCTGGCAAGCGCTTTCCCGAAGGCACAAAGTTCCTGCTGTCGCTCGGATCGGGAAATCACGATGACGAAGTGTTCACCGACCCCGAAACCTTTGACGTGAGCCGCGACAACGCCCGCCGTCACATTGCCTTTGGCAACGGTCTGCACACCTGTCTGGGCGCCCCTCTGGCACGTCTGGAGTTGCGGATCCTTCTGGAAGAACTGACACAGCGGTTCCCGCGTATGGAATTTGTCCCCGGCCAGGAAATCTCGTGGACCAAGACGCTGTCTTTCCGAGGCCCTTCGGCGCTGTGCGTGCGCCTGAATGCCTGATCCCAACCCCATGCAGAAAGGAACTGATATCGTGACCAAACTTGTATTTGTGGAACCCGGAGGGGCGCGTCGTGAAGTAGAGGCCACCGATGGCCATACGGTCATGGAGGCCGCCATTGCGCACGGCATCAATGGGATTGTAGCGGAATGTGCCGGGTCGTTGGCCTGTGCGACATGCCATGTCTTTGTCGATGAGACATCATTCCAAAAGCTCGCGGAACGTAACACCATCGAGCAGGATATGCTGGAATTTGCCGCGTGTCCGGTTCGGGCAACCAGCCGGTTGTCCTGTCAGATCACGGTCTCTGAGGACCTGGCAGGGGCAGTCTTCGAACTTCCCGACGCGCAGTACTGAGCCGGCCATTTGCAATGTCCAATTCCATTGGTTCGGATTTCGGCACGGTTATCATCGGTGCCGGGCAATCGGCGCTGACAGCTGCCGAGCAGCTTCGCCGCCGCGATTATGGTGCACCGATAACGATCATCGGCGAGGAAGCCGTTGCCCCCTATCAGCGTCCCCCCTTGTCCAAGACCTATCTGCTGGGCGACGTGCCCTTGAACCGAATAGTCCTGAAACCGGAGAGCTGGTACGAGGACAACCGGATCGCTCTGATTAAGAACACTCGGGCCATGAAAGTGGATCGCGAAACCGCGTCGGTCTCACTCTCTGACGGCAGGACCATCTCTTATGGCAACCTGATATTCGCAACCGGAGCGAAACCGCGCAGATTACCGGGGGCCGTGGGGGGCGGGTTGAAAGGTGTTTTCACCATCCGGGGCATCGAGGACATTGATGCCATTCGGCCTTACCTGAAGTCGGGAAACCGGCTTCTTGTCGTGGGTGGCGGGTTTATCGGGTTGGAAATGGCGGCGGTGGCCAGGAAAATCGGGCTGTCCGTCGTGCTGATCGAAGCCCAGAACAGAATACTGGCCAGGGTCGCCGGCGCGCAGACTGCAAACTGGATCGCTGACTTGCATGCGAGTCGGGGCGTGGAGATCAGGACGGGGATCGGGCTTGAACGGTTGGAGCGTGAACAAGGTGTAATCAGTGCCAGGTTGACCGACGGTCATGTTCTGAATGTCGAGTGCGCGGTTGTTGGTATCGGTGCCGAGCCGGCCTGTGACTTGGCCAGGGATGCCGGGTTGCCCTGTGACAACGGAATTTCCGTAAACAGCATGGGACAGACCTGTGACCGGCGGATTTGGGCGGTCGGAGATTGCGCGCGCTACCATCTGGACACGGGACCGGTTCGGTTCGAGAGCGTTGGAAACGCGATTGATACGGCCAATATCGTCGCGGCGAATATCAGCGGAACGGAAACCCGCTATGTGCCCCGCCCGTGGTTCTGGTCCGATCAGTATGATTTCAAACTTCAGATGGCGGGCCACTCCACCGCCGATTGCGACGTCTTGGTGCGCGATGTCAAGGAAGAGGGGCGCTCCCATTGGTATTTCAGGGGAAACACGTTTGTTGCGGTCGATGCCCTGAACGCACCCAGAGCTTACATGATCGGAAGGCGCCTTCTGGAGGCTGCGAACAGCCCGTCCAGGCAGGAGATTGCAAACCCTCATGTACATCTGCGGAACCTGCTGTGAGTGTCTCTCCCGTGAACCGGTTGGGGCTTTGACGCCTAAATCGAAAAGATATGCCATAGCAACAATAATGTTGCAGAAACATCATAAATGCACTAGATCTTGGTGATCACTCCGGGCGTCGATGATCGGGTGCCCGGCGATGCCGACTGTCTTGCCAGCTACCGGAGAAAACCGTGCCCCAACCGAATTTCATCTTTATCACGGCCGATCAGCATCGTGGAGATTGCCTGGGTGTGGAAGGGCGCAATATCCGTACGCCACACCTGGACCAGCTGGCCCGTGAAGGCACCCGCTTTGCGTCGGCGATCTGTCCTTCGCCTGTGTGCCAGCCGTCTCGGGCGGCAATCCTGACCGGCCAGTTGTGTCGGACCAATGGCGTGCATGACAATGGTATCGATCTTGATCCCGAAGTCGGCGAGAAGGGCTTTGCCGGGGCGCTTGGCGCCGCGGGATATGATACTGCATTTTTCGGAAAGGCCCATTTCTCCAGCTATGACGCCCGCGAAAAGACCGGTTCGCCCGAAAGCGTGCTGTCGTCCGAGGATTTTGACGACACCTGGTCCGGACCCTATATGGGGTTTGAGCATGTCGAGATCATGCTGCACGGCCATAACTGGTTCACGCCTCAAAAGCCGCCCCGAGGTCAGCATTACGAGCGGTTTTATTATGGCAGCGGGCGCGGCGACGAACTGAATGCGCTTTATGCCCAGGGCGGCAGGGACACCGGGGGCGCGGCCCAGACCTGGCACAGCCAATTGCCTCTGGCCTATCACAACACGCCCTGGACGGCGGACCGCGCGATTGACTGGCTGAACTACGGGCGCGACGCCGACAAACCCTTCATGACCTGGATCAGCTTTCCTGATCCGCACCATCCGTTCGATTGCCCGGAACCATGGTCGCTGTTGCATGATCCGGCAGAGGTGGATTTGCCCGAAAACCGCAGCCGCGACTTTGACAATCGCCCCTGGTGGCACCACGCGGCGGTGGCAAGCGAACCGCAGGGCAATTCGGCCGAGGTTGAAATCCGCAAATCCTATTCGCGGATCCCGCCGCAGACCGATGACCAGCTGCGCGAGATCATTGCCAATACCTATGGGCAGATCTCGCTGATCGACCATCATGTCGGGCGCATCCTGAATGCGCTGCGCCAGGCGGGTCTGGATGACAACACTTATGTCATCTATTCCGCCGATCACGGCGACTGGCTGGGCGATCACGGCTTGGTGCTCAAGGGTCCGATGTTTTACGAAGGATTGTTGCGAGTGCCATTGATTGTGCGCGGGCCGGGGGTGGCCGCGGGGCAGGTGGTGGATGAGCCTGTCTCGGTGCTCGATCTGGGTCCGACCCTGTATGACCTTGCCGGTGTCTCAGCCTTGCAGACGCAACATGGCACCAGTTTGCGCCCCCTTATGGAGGGGCAGGCCGCGCCGCGCGACTTTGCCATGAGCGAATGGGAACTGTTGCCCAATCGCGTCGGGGTGGCGCTGTCCTTGCGCTGTGTGCGCACGCGGACCGACAAGCTGACGATGGATATGCGGTCGGGGGTGGGCGAGATGTATGACCTGCTCCGCGATCCGCAGGAAATGATCAATGTCTTTGACGATCCGGCCTATGCCGAACGCCGGCAAACGCTTGAAGGTTTCCTGGCCCGAAGGCCGGATGATATCGGACCAAACCGGATCCCTGTGGGGCCTGCCTGAGCCATGGCCAATCTGGCAGACAGCTATCCATCAACCTGGCATCTGGCGGCGCGTGCAAAGCGGCGTATGCCGTTCTTTGCGTGGGAGTATCTGGACAGCGGCACGGGCATGGAGCGGTTGGTGGACCGAAACCGCGCAGCACTTGACGCCGTTCGGATCGTGCCGCGGGTCATGCAGGGGCGTTACACACCGGATGTCGCGACCCGTCTTATGGGGCGTGACTATGCCGTGCCTTTCGGCATTGCGCCGGTCGGCATGTCGGGGCTGATGTGGCCCGGCGCCGAAAACATGCTGGCCCGCGCAGCGCAGACCCATTCCTTGCCCTTTGGCCTGTCGATGGTCGCCAATGAAACGCCAGAGATGGTGGCCGGGCACGCGCCGGACATGACTTGGATGCAGATCTATCCGCCCCGCGAAGCGGACGTGCTGGACGATCTGTTGGCCCGGGTCCGGGCGGCGGGGATTGACACGATCATTGTCACGGTGGACGTGCCGGTTGGCAGCAGACGGGAACGGCAACTGGCCGCCGGGTTGACGGTGCCGCCCAGAATGACCCCCCGAACTTTTTGGAGGGTGGCGAAACGGCCGCATTGGGCGCTGGCGACGTTGCACTATGGCCAACCCCGGTTCCGAACGCTCGAACGCTATTTCCCCGCGGCGTCGATGAAAGAGGCGGCAAAGCTGATTGGCACGATCGTTGATGGGCGCCCGAACTGGGACGACCTGGATCGTATCCGTGCGGGATGGGAGGGCAATCTGGTGGTCAAGGGTGTCTTGCATCCCGCCGATGCCGAAAAGGTGATTGCCCATGGTGCCGATGCGATTTGGGTGTCGAACCACGGCGGCCGGCAGTTTGACGGCGCACCCGCAGCCATTGATGCCCTGCCAGGTGTTGTCAAGACGGTTTCAGGCCGGGTGCCGGTCCTCTTTGACAGCGGTATTCGCGGCGGGCTTGATATCCTGCGGGCATTGGCCCTGGGCGCTGATTTCTGCTTTCTCGGTCGTGCGTTTCTCTATGCGGTTGCTGCTTTGGGGGATCGGGGCGCGGATCACGCCTGTACGATCCTGCGCCAGGATCTTGAGAACAACATGATCCAGATCGGTGCACGGTCTATCGCTGATATTGGTGGCCGCGTAATCATTGATGAGTAGACTGTGTCCTGATCACCTTGGCGTTTTCCTGCTGCTCGGCGCGGGGTGTTCATTGCGCAACCTGCTCTGTCAGAATGTTGATCATCTCGATAAGCTGCTCGCGCCGTTCCGGGCCAAGCAGGGTGTCGAGCTTGCTGTTGCGCTCAAGAAACCTGGGCTTCACAGCTTCAAGGAGTGTTCTTCCGCTGTCCGAAATCCTGACCAGTTTCTTGCGTTTGCTATCCGGATCACTGAGAAACTCGACAAGGTGCTGCTTCTCCAATTGAACCGCGGTGCGGCTGACCTGGCCCCGATCAATGGCGCAAAAGCGGCTTATGTCGGAAATCGAGACATCGCCGAAGGTCGTGGTGACATTCAGGATGCGATAGGCGGTCAGGCTGAGACCGGTTCCCTCGAGCAATCCGATCGCTTCCTGATCCAGCAATTTGCTCAGAATTGACAAACGAAAAGTCAGCCTGTCTTCAAGCGCCCGGACGCCTTCAAGCTGATGTTCAAGGTGTTTTGCTGATATGTGCATGTTCCCTCTTAATGTTGTTTCGACAACATAGATGTTGCGCAGATGCCTATTATACAGTATCACCAAGATAATTGATGGCCAAGCATCACCGAACCTTTGGGAGGAGCTCAAGGTGGGAAGGTCACCGCAATATATGGCGGTTACCATGGTCAGAGAACACAACGCGAGAACACAAGGCGAGGGCACAGTGATTTCTGCCGAGCCACCGCAAAACTGATCCAGGGAGGATTCATCGATGAAATTCCGCGATTTAGCAAAAGCGCTTGCCAGCACGGTCATCCTGGCTTCTGCATCCATTGCCCAGGCACAGGATTGGCAGCCGGGCGGACCGATCAAGATGATGATCGCGTTCCAGCCGGGGGGTGGTGTCGATACGATGGGCCGCCTGCTTGCCGAAGAGCTGGGCACCCGTCAGGGTTGGGAAATCATCCCCGAAAACCTGGCCGGCAAGGGTGGGGCCACCATGGCCAACGCGTTGAAGGACGAACCCAACGATGGCCTTTCGATCGGCATCAGCATCGCCGAAGCCTTTACCTATACCATCCAGGCCAGCCGCGATCCCGGATATGAGCGGGACGATTTCGACTATATTTCGATCCTGACGGGGTCGCAGATGGGCATCGTTTCCAAAACTGACCGTGGCTGGGCGACATTGGACGACGTGCTGGCGGACATGAAGACCGGCACGTCGGTCTCTTTTGGTGCCATGACCCAGAAACTCGCCGATGTCGCCTATCTGATCGGTGAGAAGAACGGTGTCGAGTTTACCATCGTGATGGTCAAAGGGGGCAAGGGGGGCATGAACGGTGTCGTGGCCGACGATATCGACATTGCCTGGGCCGCCGGTGTTCAGGCCGAGGCCGTGCGGTCGGGCGATCTGGTCAATCTTGTCTCGGCAGAGGATGCGCCTCTCAAGCTGTCTCCCGATGCGCCGATGCTCGCCGATTTCGGGGTGCCTTATGCGCTTGGCTCGAAATTCGTCGTGGTGGCCCCCGCGGGTCTGCCCGATGACGTCAAGCAGAGCTACATGACGGCCATTGCCGATATCCTGAATGATCCCGACAGCAAGGTGAATGCCTTTGTGACCAAGCTGTTCTCGGGGCCGGAGGTCGTTCAGGGTGACGAGTTCAGAGCGTTCATCGACAGAAGCCATGACGCAGAAGCCGCGCTTTTGGCCGAAACCTCTAACTAACCAGAGTTGCAGGCGGCCCTGACCGGTCTCCTGGACCCTTCGAAGTCGAGGGCATCATGCTTGGTCGAAACACAGAAATCTGGCTGGCGGCGACATGCCTTGGCCTGTCATTGGCGGCTGCCCTCATCTGGGTGCCGCTGGATACGGACACGACCCCGATCTACAGCTTCCGGCGTCAGACCTACATCGGTGACGCGATGTTGCCGATGATCGCGGCGGCCGGGATAGCGGTGTGCTCGGGGCTGCACCTCGTCTTATGCCTCAGGCGCGCGACCGACGGCACAAGGCCGCCCTTCGATGGATATTCCGGGGTGTTCCTGCTGATGTTTTCGGCGGTCGTATGTGTCGCCCTCGGGGTGATGTTCTGGGCGGGGCCGCTGTCGGTGGCGCTGTTCGGCCCCACGGGTGAAGAGGCTGTCGGGTATCGCCAGCTCAGGGGATCGGCCCCCTGGAAGTATATCGGATTCGGGCTCGGTGGCTTTCTGATGGTTTTCGGTCTTTGCGCCCTGTGCGACGGGCGATTTTCTCTGCGCCGGGGGCTGATGGCAATGCTGGCCGTGGCCGGGTTGATCCTGGTCTTCGATGTGCCCTTCGACACGATCCTGCTGCCCCCCAACGGAGATTTCTGAGATGGGTGTGTTCGACTATGTCTGGGCGGGCATCATGGCTGTTGTCGCCGGACCCGCCGCCTTCGAGATCCTCGGGATCGGTATTCCGCTGACGGTCCTGATGGTGCTCGGGGGGTTCCTTGTCGGCATCATCGGCGGCGCGACACCTGGGCTGGCCGGGCCGTTCCTGATGGCGGTTTCGCTGCCGATCCTTCTGTCTATCTTCGGCTTTACCCCGGATGCATTGCTGCCGGTGCTGGGCTTTCTCGTGGGGATCATGAAAGGGGCCACGGTCGGCGGTGCGGTTCCTGCAATCCTGTTCAATACCCCCGGCACGCCCGATGCGGTGATGACGACGCTGGACGGATACCCCATGGCCCAAAACGGGCAGGCGGGCAAAGCCCTGCGCACAGCACATTTTTCGTCGGTTTCGGGGGATACCTTTTCGGATCTGGTCCTGTTCACCTGCGCCCCGTTCCTGGCCATCGTGGTAGAAGCCTATCTGGGTTTCAGCGAAAAGGCGGCGCTGATCTTTCTGTCCCTTGCATTCGTTTCTGCCGTTGTCGGCGCGTCCCCGATGAAGGGCATGATCGCGGCGTTCCTGGGGCTGTTCATCGCGTCGATCGGAACCGGAGAGGACAACTACTCGCGCCTGTCATTTGGCACCGGCGCTCTGGAAAACGGTTTTCCGATGATCACCGTGATCATGGGGGTCCTGATCCTGGGCGAAGTCATCCACGGCATGGAGCAGATGTGGCGCGACCGCCGCGGGAACATTCGCAAAAGAGAAATCCCGCAATCCGGCGATAATGGGCTGAGCTGGGCTGAGCGGCGCAAGTTGATGCCGTATATCGGCATATCCGCTCTGGCCGGCACATTTGTCGGAACACTTCCGGGGATCGGGTCCACGCTGGCGGCAACGCTTGGATATTCTCTGGGGCAAAAGCGTCACACGGGGCCGGTGCCCTTTGGCAAAGGCGCGCCCGAAGGCATTGCCGCGACCGAAGCGGCCAATAGCGCGGTGTCCGGATCCAACCTGATCCCGGTGCTGTCGCTGGGCATTCCGGGTAATGTGGGCGCGGTGTTCATCATCCTTGCGGCGGAATCCATTGGTGGGTTCAACCCGGGGCCGGGGGTGTTCCGCTTTACCACTTCGGAAGTGAACCCCGAACTGGTCATCGCCTTTGGGCTGTTCACCACCATGATGATCGCCAATATCATCAACTGGCTGATCGGCGGGCGGTTCATGCGCGCCTGTGGCGTCATGGCGCGGATCCCCCTACAGCTGCTGTTGCCGATTGTGTTCCTGCTGACCCTGACGGCGATCTATGTGCAGGAAACCAGCTTTGAGGTCATCTATTTCGCGCTCGCCTTCGGGTTCCTGGGCTATCTGATGCGCAAGCTGGCCGTGCCGACGCTGCCGTTTGTCATTGCCTTCATCCTGGCGGGCAACCTTGAAACGAGCTTCCGGCAGGCTTTCGCGGTTTCCGGGGCCGATCCATTCTTCCTGTTCAAAAGCCCCCTCGCGGTGCTGTTCCTGGCACTTTCGGTGTTCGTGGTTTTCTATTTTGCCCGCCCCAATGGCCCCGCCGCCGGGTCGACCGCATCGCCTAACCGCAATGCCCGAGGCCCCGCGCGATAAACACCACGGGATACGGGCTGCCACTTTGGACGGGACGCAAATTCAGCACGGTGCCGCCGGGGATATGTCCACCGGCGAACCCAGTCTTCATTCCATGCTTTCAGCCGAAGGAACGCACTCATGACGACCCCATTCTTTTCGAACCGTAGCAGGCCGTTCCACCTTGGCCCGTTTCCGTTGGAACGTCTGCTGCGTGTCGCCGCGCCTGTCGGGCCGGAGGCGGTGCCGCCGATGAAACCGGTGGAGTTCGACCGCGCGGAAACCCCGGAATCGCTAGTGAATGCCCTGAGCGAATACCAGGCGATGCTGGATGCGCTTGGGGATGGGTTGGTCAGCAAGGTCAAGGCGAAATGTCCCGACGATCCGCAGGAACGGGCGCGGCACATCAAGTCCTTTGGCTATTTTCAGGACGCGCCAATGGCGGGGATCGCGCGGTTCGACAGCTCCATGCTGCTGGCAGAGCCGATCCGAAATCCCGAGGTCGGCCGGCTGGCCGAGGATCTGAAAACCCGGCAAGTCAAATCGCTGGCCGCGGGGATCGACGGGTTGATGGCCGACCTGCGGGACAGCATGGCGGCACCTCCGCGTACCATCGACGGGCATACCCATGCGGTTGTGTTGCTGTACAACTACAACCGCGACCCGGACCCGGATGAGCCGGGGTTCGACTGGATCGGCGATGCCCAGGCCCAGCGTGCCTGTGTCCGGGGCAGCGAAACCGCGGTGATCCTGGCGAATTACCTGCGGGTTCTGGGCTATGACGCAAAGGCGCATAGCGGGTCCTCCTCGGATGTCGATCTGAACAGGCTGGCGGTTGCGGCGGGCCTTGCGACGGTCGATGACGGGCGGCTGGTCAACCCCTTTGTCGGCGACAGGTTCCAGATCCTTGCGGTCACGACGAATTTCGAAATGGCCCCCGACGCTCCACTGGCGGCAATGGCCGATCAGCCGGGGTCGCTGACCGGCGGGCTGGCCTGGAAAACCGGCTGGGGATCGCCCAGGAATGCCCTGACTGCCGATCCCTTTGCCAAGCGCCAGTATGCGGCGGGCATCCACCCGCTTGAAAAGCTCAATCGCGTCGACAAACCCACGACCTATATCGACGAAACACGGGTCGCGCGGGTGCCCAAACGGGCGGATATGTTTGCCCGTTCCAAGTTTGGAGACATGGGCAAAGCCAACCAGGAGGCCGCGCGGGGAGGGTACTTTGCGTCGAAATCGCCGGTTTCACAGGCCGTGCGGCGGCCGCTGGGGGCGTTCATGCTGTTGCAGGACGGGGTGCCCGCCACCGAGATTTCCGCAGGCGCGAAAGATGCCCGGCGCAATGCCGATGCGGTAAAGGCTGCCGCCTATTTCCTGGGCGCGGATGCGGTCGGGATCTCTCGCTGTCCGGAATGGGCGTGGTATTCCCATGACGCGATAGGCGAGCCGATCGTCCCGACCCAGCACAATGCCATCAGTTTCATCATCGACCAGGGTTTTGACACCACCGAAGGGTCTTCGGGCGATGACTGGATCGCGGTGTCGCAATCCATGCGCGCCTATCTGCGGTTTTCCCTGCTGGGGGGGATCGTGGCCAAGCAGATCCGCAACCTTGGCTATTCGGCCCGCACCCACACCAGCATGGACGGCAATGTGCTGCAACCGCCCTTGCTGCTGTTGTCGGGGCTGGGCGAGGTCAGCCGTATCGGCGAAGTGATCGTGAACCCGTTCCTCGGCCCGCGCCTGAAATCGGGTGTGATCACCACCGATATGCCGCTGGCCCATGACAAGCCGATCGACTTTGGCATGCAGGCGTTCTGCGAATCCTGCAACAAATGCGCCCGCGAGTGTCCGTCGGGGGCGATCACCGCCGGGCCCAAGCTGATGTTCAACGGCTATGAGATCTGGAAATCCGACAGCCAGAAATGCACGACCTACCGCATCACCCAAAAGGGCGGCGCCATGTGCGGGCGCTGTATGAAAACCTGCCCCTGGAACATGGAAGGCCTGCAACACGAAAAGCCGCTGCGCTGGATGGCGATGAATGTGCCTTCCATGGCCGGGGTTCTGGCCAAGATGGACGATCTGGTCGGCAATGGCCGCATCAACCCGCAAAAACGCTGGTGGTGGGATCTCAAGGTCAACCGTGACGGGACCTGCGAGATGGTCAACCCCGAGCAGGAGCCGCCAAACTATCGGGAATTGCAGACCGATCTCAAACTGAAATACGAGGAACAGACCCTGGCGGTCTATCCCGCCGACCTTGCCCCGCATCCCTGGCCCTTTCCGTTTCCGATGGATCGTGAAAAAGGGATCGAAGCCTATCAGGCGATGATCACGGCAAAGGAATACCAGCGGCGTCTGGATGCCGGGCAGGTGGATGACGTTGTTCACCGGTATCAGAACACCGGCGAATCTCCGGTGATCCAGGTCGAGATCACCAAAGCGCAACAGATGACCGACCGTGTGACCAAATACGAGTTTCAAGCCGTGAATGGCGAAACCCTTCCCGAATGGGCCGCGGGCGCGCATTTGGACATCGTCGTCGCGCCCGAGTACTTTCGCCAATATTCCATGAGCGGAGATCCGGCGGATCGTTCAAAATATCAGGTCGGTGTCCTGCGCGAAGACGAGGGCCGGGGCGGTTCGAAGCTGCTGCATCGAATCTTTACCGAAGGGCGCAGGATATTCGTGTCAAAGCCAATCAACCATTTCCCGCTGGCCGCCGATGGCACCCGGCATTTTCTGATGGGCGGCGGGATCGGTATCACGCCGATGATTGCCTTTGCCCATGAGTGCCATGCCAAGGAGGTCGATTTCGAGCTGCATTATTCTGCGTCCCGGCGGTCGGATGCCGGTTTTCTGGAGGATCTGGCCGTCTTTCCCTGGGCCGACAAGGTGACGCTGCATTTTTCCAAGGATGGAACACGGGCGGATCTGGATGAAATCCTAAGGGGGTATCAAGCGGGCTGGCATGTCTATACCTGCGGGCCGGACCGCTACATGACCAGCGTGATGGAGGCCGCCGAGCGTCAGGGCTTTCCCGAGGAGGCCCGCCATCTGGAATATTTTTCGGTCCCCGAGATGCCGGAATATGAAAACCACGAATTCACCCTGCGCCTGGCCAGATCGGGGCGGGATCTGGTGGTGCCTGCGGATAAATCGGCGGCGGATGTGCTGTTGGAAAACGGGGTTCACGTGGACCTGAAATGTGCCGACGGGATTTGCGGCGTGTGCAAATGCGGTCTGGTGTCAGGCGACGTTGAACACCGCGATTTCGTTCTGTCCAAGGCGCAGCGTGAAAGCTCGATCATCCTGTGCCAGTCAAGGGCGGCCGACCCGTCCGGCGTCATCGAGATTGACGCCTGATGCGGTGATCCAACCCCCCGTTTCCTGTCTTTTGACGGCGAAACGGGCGGGAAATCAGGGGGTGTCGTCGCGGGATATGCCGGCTTCCTCGACGATCTCGGCCACCAGATGTTCGCGCCGGTAGGCCATGATATGGACGCCCGCAACGCCGGCGATGTCGCGTATCTGCTCGATCAGCTCGATGCAGATCCGTTTGCCTTCCGCGCCGGGGTCCGGGGCCTTTGCCATCCGGTCGATCACGCTGTCGGGGATATGTATGCCGGGTACGTTTGACCGCATCCAGCGCGCCGCCCGGGCCGAGGCCAGGGGCCCGACGCCGGGCAGGATAAAGACCCGCCGGTCCAGCCCCATGTCGCGCACGCGGGCCATGAAGGCGGCGAAAACCGGGATATCGTAGATATAGTTCGTCTGGATGAACTGCGCCCCGGCCTCGATCTTTTTGGCCAGCCGTTCTGGCCGCCATTCCAGCGGCGCCACACAGGGGTTTTCCGCGGCTCCAAGGAACAGGTGCGGTGGTTTGACGATCTTTCGGCCCGACAGGAACACCCCGTCATCGCGCATCGACCGGATGGTGCGCAGCAGGGTCATGGAATCGAGGTCGAACACCGGTTTCGCCCCCGGCTGATCGCCCGCGCCGACCCCGTCGCCGGTCAGGCACAGGACGTTCCTGACCCCCATGGCAGCAGCCCCCAGCACGTCGCCCTGAATGGCAATCCGGTTCCGGTCCCGGCAGGACACCTGATAAACCGTGCCCAGACCTTTGCGGGTCAAGAGCGCGCACATGCCGATGGACGACATATGGCAATTGGCACCCGAGGCATCCGTCAGGTTGATGGCATCGGCAACCCTGGCCAGCGGTTCGGCGGCCAGAAAGACATCCGCTGGATCGGCGCTGTCGGGCGGGTTCATTTCTGCGGTAACGGCAAATCTCCCTGATCGGAGTACGCGTTCCAACCGGCTATCGGTGTCATGCCCCGGGGGCGGGGCCTCGTAGGTGCGGATGACGTCGGGATCGGTCCAGCGCAGGCTCATGGGCGTGGCTTTCGGCGTGTGGCGGATTTTTTCCGGCAGACCCGAAGCCAGGATGAGCGTCCCTCAAGGCGGCGATCCACGGGCGGCAGAACCCTGTTGATGTCGCCCCCGTGCTTCATTCGCGCCGCGCCGTCCCATGCCAGCAGCCAGACGCACCGCATGTCGGGGTCCACTTCGCAGTAACCGCCCGGCCGGACACCGCCACAGGGGCCGTTGCGCAGCTGTTTGGGGCAATTCATCGGGCAGGACATGCCGGTCGAGGACAGCACGCATTGACCACACATCCGACAGTCGAATAGCGCGCCCTTGATGCCGCGTTCGATCAGGGCTACGGGTGCCTCGATCCGGTCATATCCGATGCGCGACAGGATCGGATCGAGCGCCACGAGCACCCGCTCGAACTGGCGATAGACCCATTCAAAGCTGCGGGCATGGCGAATGGCAAACAGACGCGCTTTGTACATATCAGCCCTTTCGGGTTAGTTGCGGAACAGGATTGTCTTGTTCCCGATAATCAGAACCCCGCGCTCCAGAAACGGCGCCACGGCCCGTGGTGACCAGATCGCCGGGCGTGTCGGCATGGCTGACCTGTTCGACATCCTGCGCGATGATCGGGCCTTCGTCGAGATGCTCGGTAACGTTATGTGCGGTCGCACCGATCATCTTGACCCCGCGCCGGTGCGCCTGGTGAAAGGGTTCGGCCCCTTTGAAGCCCGGCAGGAAAGAGTGGTGGATGTTGATGCAGCACCCCGAAAGACAGGAGACATCTCGTCCGGGTGGATCTGCATGGTCCGGGCCAGACTCACCAGATCGGGGCCGGTGGTCCCGACGGCGCAGCCCCGAGGTCGCCACCGGTCTTGGCCGGAAAACCTGCAATGGTGGCGACAATTCCGGGCCTGTTCTTGCAGCTCACCGTAACAATGTAATCGGCCATGGGCGGGGATCTCCGGGGCGGATCGGGGTTTTTCGATCTGCGACTTTGCGATCCCGCCCGAGGGGGTGAGGTCGGGCGGGATCGGCGCGTGTTGAAAACGCGCTCCGGTGTCAATCTCGCTTGATCGGTTCGGGATCGACCGTCACCCGCACCGTCTTTTGGACATGCCGTTCAACCGACAGCTTTCCCGAGCCGCCCTCCGGCTCGCCCCAGACCAGCTCCAGCTGCCGGCCCTGGACCGCCAGATCAGACCGGATGGAAGCCAGCGAGATACAGGCGCGGTCGGCCTCGGAATAGACGGGATAGAAGGACACGCCGACCGTTTCGCCGTTCAGCTCTACCCGGTCATTGAGCGACGTGGCATAGTTGCCGACCGGCATCTCGATCTTCTTGAACTTGTCGCCCGGCTTGAACCCGCTGGCATAGATGTCGACGACATCTTCGGCGTTCCAGATCAGCCGCACCTTCTTTTGCTTCTGTTCAGGCCGCAGAGCTTCGAGCGCGGCGCGGCCGATAAATTCATGATCGAATTTGATCATGAAACCATATCCCAGATCATAGGGGGTTCGATACAGATCCTCGACCTTGCCGGACCCCAGCGACCCGCCGATGGACTGCTTTGCCTCGACTCCGCTGGCGGGCAGCCATTCGCGATAGGCCTGCATCCTTTCGCCGGTATAGACCGCGGGCAGGATCGCGCCGACCCAACCCGATACCGCCGCCGTCACGGGATAGGTGCGCCCGCCGATGGGGGTCAGATCGTATTTCTTTCCGGCCTTCAGGATCAGGTCGCGCACCTCTTCTCCGACGGCGGACGGCCCCCAGAATTCATATCCCGGTGCGCCGGACATGCGGTGGTTCAATGCGGTGACTTCATGGGGGCCGATGTTGAAACGACCCATCTTGAAGAACGGGATATCGGGCAGCGGCCCGCCGTTGAGTTCCTCAAGCAGCTTGTCGGCATTCGGCCCCTGCACCTGATAGCGGAACACGCGCCGGTCCGACAGGTTCGGCGAGGCCGGGTCGATATGTTCGACCGTGACATCATAATCCCCGGTTTCGGCGTGGTAGCGGACCCAATTCGCCGCCATTAGCTTGCCCACGATGCTGACTTTGTTCTCTTCCTCGCAGAACAGAACCGCATCCCCGATGATATGGCCGTCATGGTTGCAGACGACATATTGCTTGGCCTGCATCGCCCCGAACCCGTCGAAGGAATTGATGCCCAGATCCGTCAGCAGGCGGACGGTATCCGGGCCTTGGAAATAGACGTCGGTCATGTGATGGGACATGTTCTGAAAAATGACCGAATTGCGCCAGGCGCGCTGTTCATCGATCCAGTTGGAAAACTCCGGCCGGACGGGGAACTGGAATTTCTGCTCGGGCGAATTGTACAACATGCCCCAAAGATCGCCATGGGCGTCGATCTTGTCCTGTAGCGATGTGATCTGGGTGTCTTTCATTTTGTCCTCCTCGGGCTTTCCATGACAGATAGACCGGAAGGCAGCGGGAGATATGTCATCCGGATGGATGACGTGGGCCACGGCGGCGGGGCCGTCATCGGGAATCCAGGAACAGCGCCATCAATTCTGTTGCTGAGCCGACGCCCAGCTTGCGATAGGCGCGTTGCCGAAAGGTTCGGACCGTGGTTTCGGACAGGTTCAGCTCCACAGCCGTTCCGGCCACCGATCGCCCATCCAACAATTGATCACAGACCTCGGCTTCGCGCTGTGACAGGGCGGCAAACCCGGTGACATTGCGTTCCTTCAGGCTCGAGGCTCTCTGCTGTGCCGTGAACTGCAAATTCTCGGCGCCGATGATCTGGTGGCGCAGCGCGACGAGCCCGTGAACGATGGGAACCAGCCGGGTCAGATCGTCATACTGCGTGTCGGTCATCCAGCCATCCGCCGCCCCCCTCAGATAAAACGATTCAAACCCCGACCCTTCGTCACGGGAAAAAACCGCTACACGCTCGATGATCTTGGCGCGGTCAAACACCTGACGGCGCGGGTCGTTTTCGGGAGGATGCCATCGGTCGATATGCACCCCGTCCCGCGGAGCGTTCCGGATCTGGGCAACCTTTTGACGATTGATATCCGGATCACCGAGCAACGCATCCGCGTTCTTTTGAAACCAATAGTCGCTGATGCGTCCGGACCAGATTGACAGAACCAGCCTGGGACGTGCCAGATCGGGAATGTAGTAGGCCCCGAAATTATCGATACGCGCCGCCGTCGACAGATACTGCAACGCGGTTTGGCCAAAGTCTTTTGTGGCGACCTTGGCCACCACCGCGGCCGCCCCCTCCAGGGGGTGGGTGGCTGAATACGTCCTGTTCTCCATCCCGTCGTCAGGCACCTTTCGGGCCAAGCATGCAAAGGCTTGGTTGCGCAAGTCCGGTGACGGGCAGACCTTGCCTTTCGCCAGACGGATTTATCCTACAGGCTCAGTGACATGTATGCCAAGGGCGGTGCAGCGGTTGAGCATGGTGGCGCGGTTCTGGATTTCCACCCCGCGACCATTGCCTCTTCGCAACCTCATGGCGTCGCGTCCGCTCAGACGGCGCGCAGATCCGGGCCGGCCAATCGGCTGAAATAGCAGCCTGCAAGACGCCCTCAGGAGCCGCCCTCGGCTGGCTCCGGCCGGTGGTATTGCAGGCACTCCGCCAGCCTGCATGCGCTGTCGGCGGCGGCCGGTCCGAGCAAGGGCCAGCTCTGAGTCAGACCCTCGAAGATGAACGCGATATCCGTGACCTTGTTTTCCAGGCGGGCCGCCCTGGCGGCACGTTCGGCAATCTCGCTCTTGTGCCGTTTCAACAGGTCCATCAGCCGGTGATCCTGCGGGGCGGCGGCGACGGCGGCGTGGAACAGGCAGCCATGGGGGGCTTCGGTTGCCATCCAATCGGCAATCCGGTCGATGATTGCGCCAAGGGCCGTTCGCTCGTCGCCGGGAAGCCCGCCAAAAACCCGATCCAGATAGCGTAGATGCCTGAATTCCAACGCGGTCAGCACCATGTCATCGCGCGACGGCGTGTATTTGTAGAGCGTTCGCAGGCTGACACCCGCCGCGCTTCGCAGGGTTTCGACATTGGGTTCGGCAAAGCCGTGGGTGACAAATGCCTGCTCCAGCCCGGCGGCGATCTTGGTTGCGGTGTCCATCATGCTTGACCATGTAGAGAGGTTGCTCTACCACGGCAAGTAGAGGATTCATTCTACCCAAGGAGCAATGCCGTGACGCAGGGCAACAAGATGAGTGGCGTGGTGCTGATGGGCCATGGCGGACCCGAGATGCTGGGCTGGCGCGATGACCTGACGATGCCGGAACCGGGGCCGCAGGACGTGGTTATCCGGGTGCGTGCGGCGGCTGTGAACAACACCGATGTCAACACCCGCATCGCCTGGTATTCCAAGGGCGAGGCCGAGGCGGATGACGCCAGCTGGTCAGGCAAGCCGCTGGAGTTTCCACGGGTTCAGGGCGCGGATGTCTGCGGAGAGATCGTGGCCGTCGGACAGCAAGTCGACCCGGGCCGGATCGGCGAACGGGTGCTTGTCGAGCCCTGCATCCGCGAGGCGGAGGGCACATTGCAGGATCCGCCCTGGTATTTCGGATCGGAATGCGATGGTGGGTTTGCCCAGTTCACGCGGGTTGCCGCGCGGCATGCCTATCGGGTTGAAAGCGACCTGTCCGACGAGGAACTGGCGTCTTTCCCCTGCTCTTATTCGACCGCCGAGAACATGCTGACACGGGCGGCGGTGCGCGCGGGCGAGACCGTTCTGGTTACCGGTGCGTCGGGCGGCGTCGGGTCGGCGGCGGTACAGCTGGCCCGGGCACGTGGCGCAAAGGTCATTGCGATCACCAGTCCGGCCAAGGCCGAGGCCCTGCGTGATCTTGGCGCGGCCACGACGCTTGGTCGCGACGATGACATCCTCGCCGCGCTTGGTGCCGCGAGCGTCGACGTGGTGGTCGATCTGGTCGCCGGGCCGAACTGGCCGGTGCTGCTGGATGTGCTGCGCTCGGGCGGGCGCTATGCGGTGGCGGGGGCGATTGGCGGGCCGATGGTCGAGCTTGACGTGCGCACGCTTTACCTCAAGGATCTCAGCTTTTTCGGCTGTACGGTGCTGGAGCCCGAGGTGTTCGGCAACCTGGTCGGGCGCATCGAGCGGGGCGAGATCAAACCGCTGGTCGCCGAGACCCATCCGTTGCGAGATATCGGCAAGGCCCAGCAGAATTTTGGCGAAAAGGGTCATATCGGCAAGATCGTTCTGCAAATCCCATGACCGCCGCCAGCCCGACCGCCCCGGCCTTTATCCATGAGCTGACCGTCGCGGATTTGCCCGCCGGGGTGCTGCACATGGCGCGGCGGTGTCTGGTGGATACAATTGCCGTCTGGGCCGCCGGGAGCGCAACCGGGGCCAGCCGGATCGTCCGCGATCACGCCGCCCGGCGATACCCGGGAGACCGGGTGTTGCCTTTTGACGGCCGCCCGGTCAACCCGGTGGGATTCGCCTTTGCCGGAGCAGCGAGCATTGATGCGCTTGATGCCCATGACGGGCATCAACTGTGCAAGGGTCACGCCAGCGTTGCGCTGGTTCCGGCGCTGCTGGGCGGGCTGGACGAAGCGGCCTGTGGTCTGGATGCGCTGCTCTGCCACCTGGTTGTTGGCGAGGAAATTGCCATCCGCGCCGGTCTTTCGCTGCATGCAACCGCGCCGGACTATCATTCGTCGGGGGCGTGGAACGCGGTGGGGTGCGCCGCAATCGCCAGCCGGTTGCGCGGTTTGACCATGGAGCAGACGCGACAGGCTCTTGGCATCGCGGAATATTATGGCCCCCGCGCACCGATGATGCGCTGTATCGACCATCCCGGCATGGTCAAGGACAGCAGTAGCTGGGGAGCGCTGTCCGGTGTTTCTGCCGCTGATCTGGCCGAGGATGGGTTCACGGGGGCGCCGGCGCTGACGGTCGAGGGGTCGGAAGTTGCTGGGTACTGGAGCGATCTTGGCGATCGCTGGCGCATCCTTGAAAGCAATTTCAAGGCGTTCCCTGTCTGCCGTTGGGCGCATCCGCCGGTCGAGGCCGTATTGTCGGTGATGCGCCACGAGACCATTTTGCCCGACGAGATCGGGCGCATCACCATCTCGACCTTTCACGAAGCGACCCGGCTGGCCACGCGCCGCCCCCGGGATGGCGATGCCGCCCAGTACAGCCTGCCGCTTGCCGTGGCCCTGGCCGCGCGCTTTGGCACCATCCTGCCCGCGCATCTGTTGCCGGACGTTTACGATTCACCGGATGTCTGGCGCATCGTGGATGCGGTCGACCTTGAAGAATCCGATGACTGCAACGCGCGCTTTCCCGCCGAGCGCCATGCCCGCGCCACGCTCACCTTGTGTGACGGCCGCCAGTATTCATCGGAGTTCATGGCCGCGCGGGGAAATCACGATGCGCCGCTGCCCGACCGGGAATTGCTGGAGAAACTGGAACACTATTCCGAGGCGGTTCTGGATGCCCAAAGCCGGGCACGGATCGCGGCGATTTTGACCGGCGAAAGCAATGCGCCATCCCCCGCCGAGCTGCTGGCGATGCTGCGCAGGGGGGCGGCGGGCCAAACCGGTTGCTGATTTGGACGACGACGAAATCATGGTGCACGAGGACGAAACCGTTTCGATCTGGACCTGCCGGTACGCGCCGGACGTGGTCTTTGCCCCGCATGAACATCGCATGGGCGTGCAAATCGCCGTCTATCGCGGTGCCGAGGTCGAAGTGCTGTACCGCCGGGAACCGGGCAAGCTGCGTCATGGCGGCAATCATCTGGTCAGGGCGGGCGACGTGGCGCGCCTTGGGCCCCAGGCCATCCACGCGATCACGGCGGATGGTGACGCGCCAAGCATTGCCATCCATGTCTATGAAGGCCCGCTGACACGGATCAAACGCGCCTTGTTCGACTGGACAAGCGGTGAAAAGATTGAGTTCAGCATGGAGAATTTCCACGCCATGGCACGCCGCAAACAGGACATGGAAGAGTTCAGGGGCTGAGCCCGTCTGACCGGGATAACTCAGCCGGTATGCGCCTGTGACAGGAACCAGTCGCGCACGGTTTCCGCCTTGGGGATCAGCGGGCGGGATTTCGACCAGACCAGGTAGAAGCCCTTGCCGGTGGTCCAGCTCCACTCCGGTCGCGCCACGAGCAATCCCTGCCTGACCAGCGGATCGACCAGGTGATGCCAGCCAAAGGCAAACCCTTCGCCTGCCATCGCCGCCTGAAGCACCAGCGCATAGTCATTCAACCGCAGACCGCCACTTGGCGGGGCCTCCTGCACGTCCATTGCATGAAACCATTGTTGCCACGATGGGCGCTCGCGAATGGGTTCCTCGAGATGGATCAATCGCTGTGCAAGGAGTGTTGCGACATTTCGCAGGTTGATCGCCGAGGCCATCACGCGCGGCGCGGCAACCGGATAGATCCGTTCTTCCGCGATCAATGCACAGTCGCAGTCGGTCCAGTCGCCGGTGCCCAGCCGGATGGTCAGGCTGATCGTTTCGGCGTTCAGGTCCGGTTCGCGGTTGCTTGACTGCAAACGCAGGTCGATATCCGGGTGATTGGCCTGAAATTGCCGGAGCCGGGGCAGCATCCAGTAATTGTTGAAGGCCGACGAAGCGCTGAGCGTGACGTGATCGTTGCTGGTGAATTGCTGAATGGCCGCGGCGGATTGCTCCAGCATCTCGAACGCCCGGGTCACGTCGGCAAAAAGACGGCTCCCCGCATTTGTCAGGGTGATCCTGCGATGGCTGCGCCGAAAGAGCATGGTGCCAAGCGAGAACTCCAGCTGTTTGATCGCCATGCTCACCGCAGGTTGCTGAACGTTCAGCTCCTGCGCGGCCTGCGTGAATGACCCGGTGCGCGCTGCGGCCTCGAAAAAGACCAGGTGACGAGGTGAAGACAGTTTGGACCAGAGCTTTTGCATAATCTGTGTTTATCCAAACCATTCCCATTTTCAACCGTCACAAGGGCCTGTTGGAGCGGTAATCATGACTGTGGCTGATTCAGGGAGGATCCCCATGGCGCGTCGTGCACGCATATCAAGGTCGCGGGACGTGGCGCAGAACGGCGCGGCACCGTCTCCGTTCATCCGGCGCAAGATCCCCCATTTCGACATTCTGGATGAAGACCAGCTTGTCCGGCTGGAAGAGCAGGTCGACTGGATCCTGCAAGACGTGGGTATCGCGTTTCGCGATGATCCCGAGGCGCTGGCGCTGTGGAATCGCGAAGGGGCGACCATTCAGGGCGATATCGTCCGCGCCCCGGCAGACTGGATTCGCGCGCTCTGCGCCAAGGCTCCGCGTGAATTCACCCAGCTGGCCCGCAACCGGGATCGCTCGGTCACGATTGGCGGCATGAACCAGGTGTTCGCCCCGATCTACGGCGCGCCGTTTGTGCGGGATCTCGATGGCGGGCGGCGCTATGGCGACATGTCGGCCTTCAAGGACCTGGTGCGCCTGACAAGCTTGCATCCCAACCTGCATCACGGCGGCTTTGTCACCTGTGAACCTTGTGACGTGCCCGTCAGCAAACGCCATCTGGATATGCTGTTTGCCCACATGACGCTTTCGGACAAGCCGCATCTGGGCGCGATCACCGAGATGAGCCGCGCGCAGGACAGCGTCGACATGGCCGAGATCGTCTTTGGGGCCGATGTGATGGCGGAAAACTGTGTCATCATGGGCAATGTGAACACCAACTCGCCCCTGCTGGTCGACAAGGTCGTGACCGAGGCGGCGCGGGTCTATAGCAGCCGGGGACAGGGCCTGATCGTGGTGCCCTTCATCCTTTCCGGCGCGATGGGGCCGGTCTCGACCGCCGCGTCGGTGGCGCAGGCCATGGCCGAGGCGATGATGGTCTGTGCCTATGTCCAGCTGCTCCGCCCGGGCGCGCCTTTCGTTCTGGGAAATTTCCTGTCGTCGATGTCCCTGAAATCCGGTGCACCCACATTCGGGATGCCCGAACCGGTGATCTCGAACTATGCCATCGGCCAGCTGGCGCGGCGGGCCGGTCTGCCGCTGCGCTGTGGCGGGTCGCTCACCGCGTCCAAGATCGAAGACGCCCAAGCCGCCTATGAGAGCGCGGATTCAATGCACTCCACCATGTTGGCGGGGGCGAATTTCGTGCTGCACTCGGCGGGCTGGCTCGAAGGGGGGCTGTGCGTGGGGTTCGAGAAGCTCATCATGGATGCCGACCGGCTGGGTGCCTATCAAAAGGTTCTGGGGCAGGGGCTTGATACCACCGACGACGCTCTGGCCCGCGATGCCTATGGCGAAGTCGAACCGGGCGGGCATTTTCTGGGCTGCGGCCACACCATGCGCAACTACCAGACCGCGTTTTACGACTCCCGGCTGAGCGACAGCGAAAATGTCGAAAGCTGGGAAGACGCCGGTTCGCAGGACATGCGCGCCCGCGCCCATGCCCGCTGGAAACAGATGCTCAGGGACTATCAAGAGCCCCCGATCGACGTGGCCCTGCGCGAGGAACTGGCGGCCTTTGTCGCCAGACGCAAGGAAGAACTGCCCGATGCGTGGTACTGAGATGCCCTCCCTTGCCCCGCAACACCCGGCCGCCGGCCATCACGCACCCGAGGAACCCCAAGATGCCTGACATACAAAAAGATGACACCGCCACCGGCAAACCGCTTCCGTCCCACGCCAAGGTGGTCATCATCGGCGGCGGTGTTGTGGGCTGTTCGATCCTGTTTCACCTGGCCAAGTTCGGCTGGAAAGACGTGGTCCTGCTCGAGCGGGACGAGCTGACCTCGGGTTCGAGCTGGCACGCGGCGGGACAGATCCACACGATCAGCTCTGATCCCAATATCAGCCGGCTGCAAAGCTATACGATCGACCTGTACAAGGAGATCGAAGAGACCTCGGGCCATTCCGTCGGCCTGCATATCACCGGCGGGTTCTATGCGGCCTCGACCAAGGAATGGTATGACTACCTCAAGCGCGAACGGTCCAAGGCGCGGTATATGGGGCTCAATCAGGAGTTCATCAGCCCCAGGGAACTGGCCGAGCGCCATCCGCTGATTGACCCCAAACACTACCATGCGGCGCTTTGGGACGACCAGGACGGTGATCTCGACCCCTCCGGCGCCACCTATGCCTTTGCCAAATCGGCACGCGTCCACGGCGCGCAGTATTTCACCCATTGCGGCGTCACCGCCATGTCGCAACGCCCGGACGGTTCGTGGGATCTGACCACGCCCAGGGGCACGCTCAATGCCGAGCAGATCGTCAATTGCGGCGGGCTCTGGGCGCGCGAGGTCGGGCAGATGTCGGGCCTCCACCTGCCGGTGCAGCCGATGGAGCATCATTACCTCATTACCGAAAAGATCCCGATGATCGCAGAGCGGATGGAGAGCATGGGCGAGGCCGGCCGTCTGCCCGCGGGGATCGATTACGAGGCCAATATCTATTTCCGGCAGGAACGTCAGGGGATGCTCCTGGGTACATACGAGCCGAAATCGACCCCGTGGAAGGTGGGCGGCACGCCGTGGGATTTCGGCCATGAACTGCTCCAGCCCGATCTGGACCGTATCGCCGACCGGCTCGAGATGTCGTTCGAGCGCATCCCCGCCGTCGGCAAGGCCGGTATCAAGGACATGATCAACGGGCCCTTTACCTTTGGCCCCGATGGCAACCCGATGATCGGTCCGGTTCCGGGGATGAAGAATTACTGGGTCGCTGTCGGCGTCATGGCCGGGTTCTGTCAGGGCGGCGGTGTGGGCCTGACCATGGCGGAATGGATGATCGACGGTGAACCGTCGATCGACGTCTGGGCGATGGATGTTGCCCGCTTTGGCGAATTCGCCACCCCCGATTGGGGCACGATCAAGTCCTCCGAGAATTACGAACGCCGTTTCGTGATGACCTTCCCCAACGAGACCCTGCCCAAGGGCCGGATGCAGAAAACCACCGCGCTTTATGATCGTCTGGTGGCCCGTGGTGCGCTGATGGATCAGGGCTTTGGCCTTGAAAGCGCGCAGTGGTTCGCCGATGGCCCCGAGGATGCCCACGAAGATCCGACATTCGAGCGCAACCGCTCTTTTGACTATGTCAAACGCGAGGTCGAGGCGGTGCAGAACGCCGTGGGCGGCATCGAGATCGCCAACTTTGCCAAGCATGAAATCAAGGGCGAGGGCGCGCGCGCCTATCTCGACCGGGCCCTTGCGGGTTATGTCCCCAAGCCCGGCCGTCTGACCCTGACCCCGATGCTGACCCCCAAGGGCAAGCTCTATGGCGATCTGACCGTGGCCTGTCTGGCCGAGGATCATTTCATGCTATTTGGCTCGGGCGCCATGCAGGAGGCGCATCGCCGCTGGTTTGAAAAGGACCTGCCCACAGGTGTGACCTATGCCAATGTCTCGGATGACTGGCACGGGATCGCCCTGTCGGGGCCCAGGTCGCGCGATTTGCTGGCGCGGATCACCCGCGACGACGTCAGCGCCGAGGCCCTGAAATTCCGCGATCTGCGCCAGACCTTTGTCGGCGGCGTGCCGGTGATCCTGAACCGGATCAGCTTTTCGGGCGAGCTGGGCTATGAGATCTATTGCCGTCCGCAATACCTGCTGCGGCTGGCCGAGGCGATCGAAGAGGCCGGGGGTGATCTGGGCTATCGCTGGTATGGCGCACGGGCGCTGCTGTCGATGCGGCTGGAAAAGGGCTGGGGCGTCTGGACCACCGAGTTCCGCCCCGATTTCAACGCGGTCGAGAGCGGCATGGACGCGTTCATCAACTGGAAAAAGGATTTCGTCGGCAAAGAGGCCAGCGAAACCTTCCGCGGCACGGGCGTCAAGCAGAGGCTGGTGACCATGACGATCGACGTGGACGGTATTGACGTGTCGGGCGACGAGGCGATCCTGAAAGATGGCCAAGCGGTCGGCTATGTCAGCTCGGGCGGCTATGCCCACCGGGTCGGCAAATCGATGGCGATGGGCTATGTCGCGTCAGCACTTGCCGAACCGGGGACCGCGTTGCAGGTCGAAATCCTGGGAGAGTTTTACGATGCGGAGGTGCTGGGCGGCCCGATCTACGATCCCGACGGCGCCAACATGCGCTGCTGAACCGGGGAAACGGATCATGGGGCGCACCGAAATCAAAATCGAAACCGCACAAGCCGATCTGGTTCAGGTGGACCGGTTTATATTCCTTCTGCTTCCGGGCTTCTCCTCGCTGGATCTTGGCGCGGGTGTGGACTCTCTGTCGTCGGCCAATGCCGTCGGCGGGCAGCCAAGATTTGTCTGGAACATCGTCGGTGAAACCGGTGCGCCGGTCACGTCGTCCTCGGGCATGACGGTTGCCGTTGACGGGGCTTTGCCGGAAACCCGCAGGGGCGATTGCATCGTCATCTGTGCCCCGCTGGATGAGCAGCAGCCCGCCTCGCCAAAGCTGACCACCTGGTTGCGGCGGGCGCTGCGCTTTGGCGCGCAGCTCTGCGGCCTTGGGGGAAGCGCGGCCTTGCTGGCCCATACAGGATTGGCGAAAGCAAA
This sequence comes from Microbulbifer sp. S227A, assembly GCF_049800935.1. NCBI lineage: Bacteria > Pseudomonadati > Pseudomonadota > Gammaproteobacteria > Cellvibrionales > Microbulbiferaceae > Microbulbifer > Microbulbifer sp. S227A. Next base: position 39,545 of record NZ_JBNAFZ010000017.1, read on the forward strand.
CCGGCTGAGCACACATTGGAAACTCCAGCCGGCACTTGCCGAGATGTTCCCGGGGCTCGACGCGGTCTGTTCGGTGTATGAACAGGAAGGCAAAGTCGCGACCTGTGGCGGCGGGGTCGCGACGCTTGACATTTTTTCCGCGATGATCAGTCACAAATGCGGTGCCGAGGTTGCGTCCCACGTGGCGGATCAACTGTTATACGCCTCTGTTCGTTCAAGCGATGACCGGCAAACCAGAAGCGATCTTTGCCGCCTGGGAAACCGGAACGAAAAACTCGGGCATGCCATCCGGATCATACAGGCCAGCCTTGAGGCCCCGATTTCACCGTCATCGGTGGCCGAGCAAATCGGGCTATCGACCCGGCAGCTTGAGCGTCTTTTCCAGCGCTATGTCGGGTCCAGCCCAAAGATCTACATGACGACCCTGCGGCTTGACAGGGCGCGGCTGCTGCTGCTGCAAACCCAGCTGAGCATCATCGATGTGGCGGTTGCCTGCGGCTTTACGTCATCAAGCCACTTTTCCAAGCTGTACCGCAAGAAATTCGGCATATCACCGCATCTTGAGCGCGGGGTGGCGTGACCGGCGCGGTTTGCCCGGCCATTGCCATTCAAAGGTCTTGGAACTGTGCGATCAGGTCAGGTTTGCGGATCTTGCCGGCGGCGGTGCGTGGGAAATCCTTTACCAGCCGCAAATGGGCCGGCACCTTGTAGGCCGCGAGCCGCGCGCGGCTCCAGGTCCGAAGTTCATCCGGGTCGAGCGTCGCAGCCGGGTGCAGCATGATGAACGCGGCCCCGACCTCTCCCCAGCGATCATCCGGCACGCCCACAACGGCACATTCCAGAATTGATGGATGGGTGTGCAGGGCACGCTCGACCTCTGCCGGATAGACGTTTTCGCCGCCCGAAATGAACATGTCCTTGATGCGATCGACGATATAGTAATACCCGTCCGCGTCCCGGCGCGCGACATCGCCCGTGGCGAGCCAGCCATCCTCCGCGATCACCTTTGCGGTTGCTTGCGGATGTCCGAAATAGCCCGGCGTGATACCGGGGCCGCGCAGGTAAAGTTCTCCTTCGCCGGGCATGCCATCGGCTACGCCTTCAAGGCGAACCTCGGCGAGGGTTTGCGGCTTGCCGACTGAGCCGATCTTGTCCACCGCATGGGCCGGGTCCATCAGGAAAACGGTCGGGCCGCTTTCGGTCATCCCCATGCCGTTCAGAACATAGGCGCCCTTGTCCGCAAAGAACCGGATCAGGTGTTCCGCAAGCGGCGCGCCACCACAGCCGCAGCGGATGTTTGACCAGTCTATCGCATCGATATCCGGCATCAGCGAAAACGCCTGGTAAATGGCCGGAACCCCAAAGAACTGCGTCAGGTTTCCCGATGCCAAAAGGCGGTGAATCCCGGTTTCTGCAAAATTGGGCAGGATCGTCGAATGCCCCCCGGCAAGGAACAGGGGCAGGGTATAAAGGTTGATCCCCGCAGTGTGGAACAGGGGCAGGAAACACAGGCTCCGGTCCGTCGAGGTCAGATCGACGGCATGGCCGATGTTCACCGCATTGGCCCAGGCCATGCGCGCGGTCTGGATGACCGCCTTGGGCAACCCGGTGGTGCCAGAGGTAAAGAGCAGATACCAGGGGCGGGTGGCGTCGATGGCGGCGGACAGATCCGGCCCGCCCGTGTCGATCCACCGCGCGAGATCCTCTTCCAGCGTGCGGCAGGTCACACCGCAGCTTTGGGCAAGCCGTTGCGCCGTTTCCCGATACCCGGCGTCATGCAGCAACAGATCGATGCCGACGGTTTCGATGACATCCGCCAGCTCGGTGGCGGGCGAGCGCCAGTTCAGCGGGCACAGGATCAGCCCGGTTTTCTGGCAGGCGAAAAGCGTCACGAAGAACTCCGCCCGGTTCTGGCAGAGAATGCCGACACGCGCACCGTCTTGCAGGGCTTGGGATTTCAGCCCTGCCGCCACCCCGTTTGCGGCCGTGTTGATCCGCGCGAAACTCCAGTCCTGCCCGGTGCCCGTGTCGTGAAATGCAACCGCATCCGGGGTCAAATCCGCCCGCTTTGCAGCCATATCCGGGATCCGATCAAACATCGGTCCAATCAACGCGCCGGTGAATGCGCGACGGGATCCTGGGCCTGGCGATCCGACGGGCAAATGCCCGGGGCACTGCGCGCGTGGTCCGGCAATGGCGGGGACCGCCCGGCAACATGACCTGTTCCCGCTGCGCCCGTTGGGTCATGGGGCCAGTCCATTGCAGATGAACCTGTGGGCTTCGGTCACGACGCGTTCAATGTCGGGGGAGTCGTCCCACAGCACAAAACGTTCCCCCAGCGTTTTTGCGACACCCATCAGGGCCCAGGCCCGGATTTCGGCATCGCCGGCGGATATTTCGCGCGCCTCGACGGCTTCGTCCAGCTGCTGGGCATAGGCCTGAGCGAATTCGGTATAGTAGGATCGATAGATCTCGGGATCGACGAAACGGGCCTCTTCCACAATCGAATATTGCATGGGGCGGTCGCGAATGACGGTCAGATAGGCCTCAAGCCCGATCCGTTCCGCCTCCAGCCGGTCTTGCGCCGCCTCGATCCGTTCGGCGGCTTGCGCGCGGGTTTTGCGCCCCATGTCCAGAACCAATTCGCGAAAAACCTCGTCCTTGCTCTTGAAGTAGATATAGAAAGTTCCCATTGCCGTGTCGGCAGCCCGGGTAATGTCGGCTATCGAGGCCGCGACAAAACCTTTCTCTCCGATGACCTGCTCGGCTGCAACGAGTATCTTGGCGCGACGCTCCTTGCCCCGCGCGGTTTTGGGGATTGTGCCCGCTGTCTTGGTCATGTCCGACGGCCTTCTTGCAATGCGTGCCCGCGCCGGTCCCGCAGGAAATTTCTCAGGACTTGGCAAAACAAATCGGGCTCTTCCAGATGTGGCGAATGCCCCGAGCCCTCGAACTGGTGAAGCCGGGCATCGCGGGCTTGCGAACAGATCCACTGTGCCGTGGCATCCGAATAAAGACGGCTCTGGCGTCCCGAGCAGACAAGATAGGGGATGTCGATCAGGGGGATTGTCTGGCGTTCATCCAATGTGACAAGATCCTCCCACGCCCGGCTGAGATGCTCGGGGCTCTGCGCCAGCAGCCGCAGCCGGACCTCTTCGGCGGACAGAACCGGCGCGCTGCGGGCGGCGAACATGTTGCGCGAGACGCAGCCTGCCACGCGCGGCCAGTCCGACCTGATGCGCGCCGTCGCGGCGAGTATCGCCCCGGCCCCCGGCGCTTTCATGCCCTTGTCCCAGCCATCGTCCGGCATGATCCTGGGGCTCATGTCGATGGTGATCAACCCGGCAAGGGCCGAGGTTCCCCGCGTCCGGACATACCGCCAGGCGGCCCCGGCCCCCATCGACCAGCCAACCAGAACGGGCCGGTCCAGATCATGAACAAGCGTGTCGACCAGATCGCAGCACGCATCCAGCCCGAGGCGCGAGGTCTGGTTTGATCCATGTCCGGGCAGGTCGGGCGCATGGCATTCGAACCCCGGCCCCAACCGGGCTGCGAGATCGGCGAAAACATCTCCGGTCATGGCCCATCCATGCAGGAAAAGCAGCTGTGTCGTCACGAGCCGCCCCGCTCGCGAAGGCGTCCGACCATGCCGGTGGGAAAGAAATAGACACTGAGAATGAACAATATTCCCAGCCACATCAGCCATCTGTCAGGGTTCAGCAAATGCGGCACAAGCGGCAGGGCAGAGGTGGCCTCGGAAGCGTTGCCCATCAGCGACTGCAAATAGGTCTGGGCCATGATGAAAAGCGTCACGCCGATGACGGCCCCGTACATGGTGCCCATTCCGCCGATCACGACCATCAGCAGCACGTCCAGCATGATCTCAAAGCTCAGCGTCGTGTCGGGACCGACATAGCGCAGCCATACGGCGAACAGGCTGCCGGCCAGCGCGGCGGCGGCGGCCGACATGCAGGTTGCCGCGGTGCGGTACCAGACAACGCGATAGCCAATCGCTTCGGCGCGAAAGTCGTTCTCGCGGATGGCCTGCAGCACCCGCCCGAACGGAGAGTTCACAATCCGCAGCAACAGCAGGAATGTCAGGGTCGAGACGATGAAGATCAGATAGTAGTTCAGCGTCTTGCCGGTGATCCTGGTGCCGAGGAACTCGCCCATCCGATTGGCAGAGGTCAGCAGGCGCGGGATCTTGTAGGTCAACCCGTCCTCGCCGCCCGTGATGGCGGAAAACTGCGATACCAGCACCGCCACGGCGGAAGCCACGGCAAGCGTGATCATTGCAAAGAAGATGGCGCGCACGCGCAGGCTGAAGAGCCCGATCAGCAGCGCAAGAAGCACGGCCGCAATGGCCCCGGTCACGGTTCCGACCAGAATGGCATCAAACCCGCGCCCCATATGGGTCGAGGCCAGCGCCACCCCATAGGCCCCCAGGCCAAAGAACATCGTGTGCGCAAAGCTGACGATGCCGCCGTATCCGAGCAGCAGATCATAGCTGGCCACCAGCACGATGAACACGCAGATCCGGGCCGCCGTATCAAGCGGGCGTACGCCGTCAAAGATAAAGGGTGCCCCGGCAAGGCAGATGAATATCACCAGCAAGAGGGCCGTGAGCACAGCAGAGCGGGGCTGATCGCCAGAGAGCAGTTTTGCAATCATCTTACTTTGCCTTTACCACCGGCAGCATGCCTTGCGGCCGCCACATCAGGATCGCTGTCATCAATGCGATATTCGACACCAAAGCCAGCTTGGGTTCGAGAAATGCCACATAGTTCTGGACCAGCCCCACCAGGAGCGCGCCGATAAAGGCCCCTTCGACCGACCCAAGCCCGCCGATGATCGCCACGATGAACACCAGCACCATCATCTTTTCGCCCATCCCGGCGGTGATCACCTCTTGGTAGAGGCCCCACATCACGCCGCCCAGACCGGCCAGCGCCGAGCCGGCGATGAACACGCCCACAAAGACCAGCCGCAGGCGATATCCTAGGGCTTCCACCATGGGGCCGTCTTCTACACCGGCGCGCACGATCAGGCCGATCTTGGTGCGGCGCAAGACCAGGCGCATTGCCAGAAACAGCACCAGCCCGATGCCGACCGCCAGCAGCCGGTAGGTTTCCATCGCGGCACCCGCAAAGGTGATCGCGCCTTTCAGCATCTCGGGGCGGGTGATGAAAATCTCATCCGGCCCCCAGATCACGTGGATCAGTTGCTCGATCACGATCAGCCCGCCGACCGTGACCAGAATTTGCTTCAGATGCGCGCCATAGACCGGTTTGACGATCACCCGCTCAAATCCCCAGCCCAGCATGCCCGTTACGGCCATCGCGGCCACAACCGCCAGGAAGATGGCGGACATGTTCAGTAGCAGCGACGCCGCCCCGGTCCAGTCGCCAAGCGCAATCAGAACCGACACGCCGACAAAGGCACCGACGGACACAAAGGCACCATGCCCGAAATTGATGACATCCATCAATCCGAACACCAGCGTCAGACCGGAGGCCATGATAAAGATCATCATTCCCATGGCGAGGCCGGACACCGTCAGGGTCAGCCAGGAGGAGGGCGTTCCGATGGCGACGAACCCGATGCATATCAAAAGCGGAACCAGCAACAGCGGCATGGCCTGGCCCAATCGTTCGGATATCGAGATATCCGCAAAGGTCGGTCTGTGATCCGGTGCTGCGGTCATGTCAATGCATCTCCATGCTCAGACCCATCAGGCGTTCCTGAAGGTCCTTGTCGGTGGCAAGTTCGCGCATGGCGCCTGTCCAGATGACATGCCCGTCATCCATCACCGCCGCGGTGTCGCCAAGCGCCTTTGCAACAGAGAAATTCTGTTCGACCAGAAGGATCGAGGCTCCTTGCGCTTTCAACTCGCGCAGCGCCTGTGCCATGGTCGACACAATCGCCGGCGCAAGCCCCTTGGTGGGTTCGTCGATCAGGTACAGCTTGCGGTCTTCTGCCAATGCACGGGCAATCGACAGCATCTGTTTCTGGCCGCCCGACAGGTTTCCCGCCTCGCTGGTCCAGAAGGTACCCAGGGCCGGAAACGCGGTCAGCAACCAATCCTTGCGAACGGGGTCCAGCGGCCCCGAACTGCTGCCCAGGATCATGTTTTCCTCGACGGTCAGGTCGCTGAAGATGCCCATGTTCTCGGGCACAAATCCCAATCCGGCGCGGGCGCGGGCGGCAACCGGCATCCGGGCGATGTCCTGGCCGTCAAACCGGATCTCTCCGGCCTTGGCGGCCCATTGGCCCATGATCGTCCTGAGCGTGGTGGTCTTGCCCACGCCATTGCGGCCCAGCAGCATCGTCACCTGACCGCGCGGCACTTCGAGGTCGACGCCCTGCAGGATATGGTATTGTGCGATATCGGTGAAAACGCCGCGCAGCGACAGGATGGGATCAGACATCTTGCAGTTCCTTGCCCATATATGCCTCTTGCACCACGCTGGATGACATGACCTCTGCCGGAGGCCCGTCAGCGGCCAGCGCGCCATTGTGCAAAACAATGATGCGATCGGCGAGGCTGCGGATCACGTCCAGCTTGTGCTCTACCAGGAGGACCGTGCGTTCCTTGTCTTGCTTGATCTCGGCAATGAGATCGAGGATCACCGGCGCTTCGTCCACGCTCATGCCGGCGGTGGGTTCGTCAAACATGAAGACCTTGGGATCGAGCCCAAGCAGCAGCGCCACCTCGAGCTTGCGCTGATCGCCGTGGGACAGTTCGGACACGGCCTGATCCTTCTGGTCCGCCAACCGGACCCGTTCGAGTATCTCCATCGCGCTTGCGGTCAATGCGGTGTGGCTGTCGGCCATGGACAGCAGGCGAAAACCCATGTTGCGCCGCGATTGAATGACCAGCCGCACATTCTCCAGAACCGATAGCATCGGGAAAAGGTTCGTCAGCTGAAACGCGCGCCCAAGACCGCGACGACATCTGTCGGACACGCCCAGGCGGGTGATGTCCTGACCCATCAGGGTCACCGTTCCCGAAGACGCGGCGATCTGCCCCGAGATCAGGTTGAAATAGGTGGTTTTGCCCGCGCCGTTCGGACCCACGATGGCTGTCAGTTCGCCTGCGTGAAAGGCGCAGGAAACCGCATCAACCGCGAGATGCCCGCCAAAGCGCACACTCAGGGCCTCGGTCTGCAAAAGTATCTGCGACATGGCTTGATCCTTTGTGGATAGGATGAGGCCGCACGCGCCGCCTCATCGCCGCATTCTCGGGATCAGTTGCGGATCGGGATGTCCAATTCATCCATGCCGATCTCACGCACCAGGACGGGCACACCATAATCCTTGCCGTCCTGGATTTCCGTGCGGAAGTGATACATGGATTGCATCGCCTGATGATCCTCCGGGCGGAACATCATCGGCCCCTTTGGGGTCTCCCACCGCATGCCCTTCATGGCCTCGATCAGGGCTTCCGTGTCCTCGGCACCCCCTGCCTTCCTGATGGCCTCGACGATGGCGATCCCGGCGGACATGCCTCCGGCGGTGAAGAAATCCGGCGGGCTGTCAAAGCGTTCGAAATGGGTGTTCACCAGCCAGTCGTTCACCGGGTTCTGCGGAATTTCATAGTAGTAATAGGTCGCGCCTTCCATGCCGGGCAATTCCTTGTAGGCCGTCAGCGCCGCAAGGATGTTGCCACCCGTTGCAATCTCGATGCCAAAACGGCCCGGCTCCATGGCATTGATCTTGCTCATCGGGTTGCCGCCGCCGGCCCAGATGATGAACAGCTTCTTTTCGCCTTCGATGTCGCCCATCGCGGAAAAGATACGCTCGGCGGCGGCGGTGAAATCGGTGGTGTCCGTCGGCACGAACTCCTGATGGGCGATCTTTGCGCCGGTTGCTTCCAGAGCTTCCGAGAACGCCGCCACGCCATCGCGGCCAAACGCGTAATCCTGGGCAAGCGTGGCAACCGTCACGCCCTCGCCGCCCAGGGCGACCGCATTGGAGATCGCGTCCTGCGATGAGTTGCGGCCCGTACGGAAAATATACGGGTTCCAGTTGTCGCCGGTGATCGAATCCGCCACGGCGGGCTCGACGATCAGCACGCGTTCGTACTCTTCCGCCACCGGGAGCATCGCCAGCGCGACCCCGGAGCTGACCGGGCCCACGGCAATATGGGCATCATCGTCGCCATAGGCTTCCTCCAGCAGGGACCGCCCGACATCCGGCTTCAGCTGGGTATCCTTTTCCAGAACAACGATGGGTTCGCCGTCGATCTCCATCGAGCCACCGGTGGCATATTCAAGACCCAGCATCAGCCCGTTATGCGACTGGGCCGCATATGCCTCGAACGGGCCTGTCTTGCCATAGACATGCGCGATGCGAATTTCTGAAAATGCCGCCGTGGATATGAGCGAGCTGGCGGTCGCCAATGCAACTAGGCGCAGCATGAAGAGTCCTCCCTCTTGGTTTGCCAAATATATGAAACATGAATCATGATTCATGTCAAGCGACGGAAATTCCCCGTGCCCGCAAGGACAGGGGGTTGCCGTTCGGCAGAGTTTGGCTATGCGTTGGGCAGGGCGCAGCGGATCGGCGTTGTTGCCACGCCAGTTCCGCGCGGCAAGCGGTCAGGCAGAGTCCGTCGACCGCGCCGGGCTGTGCAATATCAGGTCGGCGGCGGCCAGGTCCTCAAGCGACATGCCAACGGATTTGAACACGGTGCGTTCGTCGGCGCGGCTGCGGCCCGGATGCAGCCCCTGGCACAGAGCTTTGAGATCGGCCTTGATAGAACCCGCGGTGATCGCCCCGGAGCGCAGCGGCGCGTGCAGGTCGCCCGATTTCCCGGCCCCCTCGACGGTATCCACAAACAGGGTGGCTCCGGCGATGGCCTGATCGTCGCTCTCGCGCATGTCGGGCCGGAAGGCACCGATCAGGTCCAGATGGCTGCCGGGCCTGAGCCATTCCCCAAGAACCAGCGGTTTGGTGGACGCGGTGATGGTGCTGATCACATCCGCCCGGGCGCAGGCCTGTTGCAGGTCGCTGACGGCGGTGGCCCTGAGCCCGGCTTGCACCAGCTCCCGTGCCAGCTCCTCGGCCTTGGCGGCGGTACGGCCCCAGACCAGATGTTCCTCGTAATCGCGGACCTGCGCATGTGCTTGCGCCACCGAAACCGCCAGCTGCCCGGTGCCCACAATCAGGTGCGTTCTGGCGTCCTGACGCGCCAGATAACCCGCCGCCAGCGCCGAGGCGGCGGCGGTGCGCCGGGCGGTCAGCGCGTCCCCGTCCATCACCGCCCGCAGCTGGCCGGTTTCGCCATCAAAGACCATATAGCTGGCGTTGATGGTCGCCAGCCCCCTGGCGGGGTTGGCGGGAAAGAAGGTCACGGCCTTCAGGCCAATCGCCTGTCCGGGCACCCAGGCGGGCATGATCAGCAGCGAGGCTTCGGTTCCGTCCGGTTGCGCAATGGCGCAGACCTGGCGTTCGGGGGCCTCGACCTGATCGGCGGCGATCCAGTCTCGCAAATGCGCAATCAAGGCTGACCAGTCCAATGCGGTTTCAACCGCGCGGTGATCCATGAGAGGCGTCATGAGCGGGACCTTTCTGCGTCGAATGCCGGGGCGGTATCGGGGGCGGGTTCAAGACTGGCCGGTCACGACAGCCCGTAGAGACGCCCCATCACCAGCGCAATCGGCACGGCCACAACGGTTTTCAGCAGGAACACCAGCAGCAGGTCGACAAAGCGCACCGGGATGGCCGATTTCAGCAGGATGGCACCTGTTTCGCTCATGCAGATGACGGTGACGGTGCCGGTGATGCAGATCACGAACTTGGTCAGTTGCGATTCGATCCCCTCGGCGGCCAGGAACGGCAGAAGCAGGTCGGCGAACCCCACGAGGAAGGCCGGGGCGGCGTCCTGGGCCTCGGGCAGGCCGATCGCGTTCAGCAGCGGCTCAACCGGCACGGCGATATATTGGAAGACCGGCGTGAACTCGGTGGCGACCAGAGCCAGGATACCAATGACCACGATCAGCGGGAACACGGTCATGTAAAGGTCAAAGGTCGTCAGCACGCCGTTCTTGAGGATCTTGGGCAGGCCGGGGGCTTTCTCGGCCTTTTCATAGGCGATCGCGGCGGCTTTCTGCCATTTGGTCTGCGTGGCGTCTTCCGGTGCATCCAGCATCGGGTCTTTCTTGCCCATGTAATATTCGTCGGATTTCAGCGACAGCGGCGGAACGCGGGCAATGACCATGGTGGTGACGACGCCGACCACAAACAGGGTAAAGAAGAAATAGAGAAAGGTTCCCACGTCGAGGCCGCCGATGCTGGTGGTATAGATGAACACCGCGGGCATGGAGATGGTGCCGAATCCAAGGCAGAGGATGCTGACCTCACGCGCGGAATAGAGCCCTTTCTTGTAGTCGAGATTGGCGGCGATGATCCCGTTGGTGCCAGAGCCGATCCAGGAGGTCGCGGTCAACACCGAGGCGCGGCCGGGCAGCCGGAACATCGTCTTGAACAGGGGCTGCAGATAGACGCCGATGAACTCCACACCGCCAAAATCCAGCAGCAGGGGCAGCAATGTGGTCGCCAGCAGGAAGATCACCAAAAGCGACGGCATCAGCTCAACAACGATGATCTGGCCGGTATAGTCGTTCCAGATCGCCTCGGGGCCCACCTTCCAATAGACCAGGATCGACAGCACCGCGGCGGCAAGCCGGAAGGCCAGCGACACCCAGGTGGTGACGAAGATGGATTTGAAATACCTGTTCATGCCAGCGCCGCCCGTCAGGGTGCCCAGCAGCGATCCGCCAGCGGAAAGAGCCATCAACACGACGATGACCATGGGCAGGCTGCCTTTGACCGGGGCGCTGATGGTGGCCTGCAAAAGCGAGATCAGGATCGTCAGCTCTCCGTTCCATTGGAAGGGGATCATGAAAAAGCCAAAGCCAAACAATGATCCGATGATCATCTTGAACCAGATATGCGCATGTCTTTGCTGGGGGTGAGAAGTGTCCGTTGCCATCGCGTTGTCCCGGGTTATGTCTTGTTATGGTCCGCATGTCCCGGCGCGTGGCCCGTAATGGGCGCTGCGTCCGAGGTCGAGCGGTGTGCCAATGCACGATCTGATCCATCCTGTAAGGCTGAATGGAGCCGGGGCGATTGTTTCACAAAGGTTGAAAATTCAAGAGCGCGTATAACTTTCGCTCAGCGTTGCAAAAAGCGGTTCTGGGATTGGGAGAGGGGGGGGTGCCGTTTTATCCGGGGTTCGGATGGGGGGCTGGCGCGTTCTTATTGCGCAGATGGTATCGTCCGCAGGGATCAGGCCCTCGCCATCAATCGCCGCATCGATCGCCAGCGCAAAGTCGGCAAGGGTCTTGCCGCTCTTTCACCGGGTGCCGCGCAGGGCGGTCAGGTGCCGCAGCGAATTGAACGAGCGAGCACCGTAGGTTTTAGCTTCGGTGAGCACAAGTTTTATCTAATTTCCCAAATTCGCCGCTGATCCTATCCTGAATTCAACCAGGCACAACAAGCCGGCCTGGCTCTTCTTCGGGGTGACTGCCGCCTATGCGGGTAGGGGATCTCGGATACGGCGCAAGAAATGACGCAACTTGATCTGCAAAGGGTAACATCATGGTCAATCCAAACCAAGTTCGCAAAAATCTGATTGAAGGCAAGGCGGCCCTGATCGTGATCGACATTCAGGCCGGCATTTTCCTCGGAAATGACGATGACGAGCGCAGCATTGATCATATGCCGGGCCATGCCGCCCGCCTGCTCAAGGCGCGGGTTGCCATCGACAAGGCCCGCGAATGTGACATTCCGGTGATTTTCATTCAGGAGATCCATCGGGCCAACCTGGTCGATTTCGGCCGCGAGCTGGACGGCGACGAAGACGTGCATTGTCTTGACAACAACCCCAACACCGACATCGCGCGTGAGCAGATGGGCTTTCGCGACGACGACTATCTGATCCAGAAGCGCCGCTACTCGGCCTTTTACGGCACCGACCTGGAGATCCTGCTGAAGGGTCTGAAGGTCGAGACCCTGTTGCTGGTGGGCGGGCTGACCAATGTCTGCGTTCACTACACTTTTGCCGACGGTCACCAGGGCGACTATTACTGCCGTACCATCGAGGATTGTGTTGCCGCCTCCGGGTCCGAAGCCCACGAGGCCGCGCTGAAGCAGATGGAGTATCTGCAGGCCGGTGGCGTGCGCAGTCTGGATGATACGCTTGCGGCGATGGAGGCCTACAAGGCACGGGCCGCGGCCTGAGACCGTCGCGGACGGGCCCCTGAGCCGGGCGGGGATCGGGACCGGCACCAATTGAACGCTCGCACGCCCCAGGTCCGGTGCCCCCTTGCGGGACAGCCTGCGGGCGCGCGGCCTGCGCCGCCCTTCGGGGCCGCCCAGAGGTCAGGTGAGCCTTTGAATGGAACACGCCGATGATACGCCCAAATTCAACGCTGGCCGCGGCTGCTTTGGCGCTGCTTTCCACGGCGATCCTGAGCTTTACGGATAATTTCGTCGCCCCGATCTCTGAAATGGCGGGCCTGTGGCAGTTCCAGGTGATGCGCACGCTGTTTGCGCTGCCGATGCTGCTGGTTGTGGCGCTGGTGTTTGGTGTGACGATCCGGCCCGGCAACCTGCCGGCGCTGATGGGGCGCAGTATCGCGGTTGCCGCCGGGCTGCTGGTCTATTTTGCCACGCTGGGTCTGCTGCCGGTGTCACAGGCCGGGGCGGGGCTGTTCAGCGCGCCCATCTGGGTGATGCTGTTCTCGGTGACGCTTTTGGGCAAGCGCATCGGCCGCCGGCGGGTGATGGCGATGGGGGCCGGTTTCTTGGGGGTGCTGCTGCTGTTGCAGCCGGATGTGACCAATCTGACCGCGCTGTCGGTGCTGCCGCTGCTGGCCGGGGCGCTATATGGGGCGGGGGCGCTGCTGACGCGGCATTTCTGCCAGCGGGAAAGCGCCCCGGCGCTGGCCTTCGGGGTCTTTGCCACCATGGGAGTCAGCAGCCTTGTGCTGTTGCTTTACTTTACCTTTTTCCCGGTTCCTGCTGAAAACCAGCAGTTTTTCACCCGGGGATGGGAGCCGATGAACCCGCGATTCCTGTGGTTGACCTTTTGTCAGGCTGTCGGGGCCACGGCGGCGGTGTCGCTGATTGCGGTGGCCTACCGGGCCGGGGAAACGGATTTTGTCGCGGTCTGTGAATATTCCTTTCTGGTTTTCGCCGCGATCTGGACCTTTGTGCTGTGGGGTCAGAGCACCGGTCTGGTGGCGCAGCTTGGAATTGGAGTCATCCTGATCTCGGGCACGATCATGTTTGTCCTGGATCGAAATGCAAATCGCCGGGCGCAGGATGCTGCGGTTTCCGGCACGCGTGTCTCAAAAGGGGAAACCTCATGGAACTGAAATTCTCTCCGCTGGCCTATGTGCCGTTTGTATCCGTCGAGAACATGATCAGGCTGGTCAAATCGATTGGTGCGGAAACCTTCATGTGTGAACTGGCCGACGAGATCGAAAAGGATTTCAAGCGCTGGCCGCTGTTTGACAAGACCCCGCGCGTCGCCAGCCATTCCGACGTGGGGGTGATCGAATTGATGCCGACCTCGGACGGCGAGATGTATGGTTTCAAATACGTCAACGGCCACCCCAAGAACACCAGGGAAGGGTTGCAGACGGTGACCGCTTTTGGCCTGTTGGCGGATGTCGACAGCGGCTATCCCAAACTGCTGACCGAAATGACCCTGCTGACGGCGTTGCGCACGGCGGCGACGTCGGCCCTGGTCGGGCGGCATCTGGCACCCAAGGGGGCCAAGACCATGGCGATGATCGGCAATGGCGCGCAGTCCGAATTCCAGTGCCTGGCCTTCAAGGCGGTCTGTGGCATCGAAAACGTGCGCCTTTACGACATTGACCCGGCCGCGACGGCCAAATGCGCGGCCAACCTCGCGGCGGCGGATGTGAATGTGGTCAGCTGCAAATCTGCCCAAGAGGCCATGGAAGGCGCCGAGATCATCACCACCTGCACCGCCGACAAGCAATATGCCACCATCCTGACCGACAACATGGTTGGCGACGGTGTGCATATCAACGCCATCGGCGGCGATTGTCCGGGCAAGACCGAAGTGGCCGAGGCGGTGCTGCGCCGATCCGACATCTTTGTGGAATACCCGCCCCAGACCCGCGTCGAAGGCGACATCCAGCAATTGCCCGAAGACCACCCGGTGACCGAATTGTGGCAAGTGATGCGCGGGCAGGCCCGGGGACGGACCCATGATCGCCAGATCACCTTTTTTGACAGCGTGGGCTTTGCCATCGAGGATTTCAGCGCCCTGAAATATGTGCTGACCAAAATCGAGGGCACGGCGTTCATGGATCAGCTTGACATGCTGGCCGACCCGGAAGATCCGCGCAATCTGTATGGTATGTTGGACTGATCCATGCAGGATCAGATCCTTGCCGAAGCTCGGCGCCTGTTGGAGCAGCTGATCGGATTTGAAACGGTCAGCAGCAACAGCAACCTCGACCAGGTCGATTTTGTCGAAGACTACTTGCACGGGCATGGCATTGCATCGGTTCGGGTTGCGGACAAAACGCAACCGAAAGCGGCGCTTTATGCGCATGCAGGGCCGGAAATTGACGGGGGCGTGGTCCTGTCGGGCCATTCAGATGTTGTGCCGGTCAAGGGGCAGGACTGGACCAGTGATCCATTCCAGCTGACAGAACGGGACGGAAAGCTGTTTGGCCGCGGGACCTGCGACATGAAGGGCTTTGTCGCCCTGTCGCTGGCCGCCATGCCGGTTGCCAAGGCGCGGGGGCTGCAGCGCCCTGTGCAATTTGCACTGAGCTATGACGAGGAAATCGGCATGACCGGAGCGCCGCCGATGATCGCGCATATGCTGGAAAGTGGCCTGCCCAAAGCCAGATCGGTGATTGTGGGGGAACCCACGGGGATGGACGTTGTCACCGCGCATAATGGCGGCTTCGGCTATCAGGTTCATGTCAAGGGGTTTGAGGTACATTCCTCGATCATGCACCGGGGCGTGAGTGC
The DNA here is from genome assembly GCF_049800935.1 of Microbulbifer sp. S227A. Classification (NCBI taxonomy): domain Bacteria; kingdom Pseudomonadati; phylum Pseudomonadota; class Gammaproteobacteria; order Cellvibrionales; family Microbulbiferaceae; genus Microbulbifer; species Microbulbifer sp. S227A. The sequence continues at coordinate 54,572 of NZ_JBNAFZ010000017.1, forward strand.
GGTGATGATGGCGGCGCGTCTGATCGAATGGGCCAATCAATGCAATGATCGCGGCGCTCAATGTCCCCCTGCTGGACTAAGCAAAGACTTTGATCCGCACTATACAACCATTCATGTAGGCAAGATCAATGGCGGCACCGCGCTGAATATCACTGCCAAAGATTGCGAATTTGTCATCGATTTCCGCGTGGTGCCAGGGGATGACTTTGCCGAACTCATCGCCGAGTTCGAGGCCGAGGTCGTCCGGTTGGATGCTCAAATGAAATCGGTGCACCCGCAGGCGGGCATCGAGCTTGATCGCGACTTCTACGCGCCGGGTCTGATGCCGGAACCGGATGGCAGCGCCCGCAGGCTGGCGCGGCAGCTCTCAGAAGATCGGCCCGAGCGGGTGGTTAGTTTTCTAACCGAAGCCGGGTTGTTTCAGGAGAGCGGTTACTCCACTGTTGTCTGTGGCCCCGGCGATATCGCGCAGGCCCATCAGCCAGATGAATTCATCACGCTGGCGCAATTTTCGCTCGGGGCAGGATTCATGGCCCGGCTGATCGACACCCTTCAAGGAGCATAGAAACATGTCTTGGTTCATTCTGGTTCTGGCCGGGTTGTTCGAAGTGGGCTGGGCCGTGGGGCTGAAATACACGGACGGGTTCACCCGGTTGTGGCCGTCACTGCTGACGGCGGGGTCCATGGCGGTCAGCGTGTTCCTGCTGGCGGTTGCGCTGCGTCAGATCCCGCTGGGCACCGGCTATGCGGCCTGGACCGGTATCGGCACCATTGGCACGGTCATCTTTGGCATTGCCTATTTTGGAGAGCCCGCCACGGTGATGCGTCTGGCCTGTATCGGATTGATCGTCACCGGAATCGTCGGGCTGAAACTGGCGTGACCGCCTGTTTCCCGGTGCCAGGTGGCGGGTGGCGGACTGTCCGGCAGATCCTGGGCGCGCTGTCGGTTTTCCGGTTGCTCAGCGTTGGAATTTCATGGGCTGATTGGCCGGCGTATCATGCAATTGTGGGCAAGGATTTCAATGATGAGGACCGGCCTCTGTGCCCCGCGGAAAGGAACGCGACATGCTGACGAATTCTGATCTGGTTGAATTGACCTCCTTTCGGCGTGAATTGCACAAGCGCCCGGAGCTGTCGGGCGAAGAACGCGAGACCGCGCGCGCGATCGCCGGGGCGCTCAGGGCGCTGAACCCCGGCAAGATCCTGACCGGATTGGGCGGTCATGGCGTGGCGGCGGTGTTTGACAGCGGTGTCGAGGGTCCGACGGTTCTGTTTCGTGCGGAACTGGATGCCTTGCCGATTCAGGAAATCTCTGACCACCCGTGGAAATCCGAGATCGACGGCAAGGGGCACCTGTGTGGCCACGATGGTCACATGACCATGCTGCTGGCCCTGGGGCGTTTGTTGCAGCGTCAACCGGTTGCCCGTGGACGGGTGGTGCTGATGTTCCAGCCCGCCGAAGAAGACGGCAGCGGGGCCAGGGCAGTGGTGGCTGATCCGGCCTATGAAGAGATTCGCGCCGATTGGGCCTTTGCCATTCACATCGAACCGGGTCGGCCCTTTGGCTATGTGTCCACCAAGGAGGGGCTGATCAATTGCGCCTCGAAAGGGCTTGAGATCAGGCTGACCGGGAAAACCGCCCATGCCGCGGATCCCGAAGACGGGGTATCGCCCGCACAGGCGGTGGCCAGGCTGATCCCGGCTTTGGCCGGCCTGGGGCAGGGGGGGCGTCTGGATGATGATTTCCGGCTGGTGACCATCACCCATGTACAGGTTGGCGAGCCGTCCTTTGGGGTCGCGCCGGGAGAGGCGGTGATCTTTGCCACCCTGCGCACGGCCCATGACGCGGCGATGGATGGCATCGACCGGGACGCCCGCGCGCTGGCCCGGGCGGCGGCGCAGGAGGCCGGTCTGACGGTGAGTTTCGATGTCTGCGATGCCTTTGCCGCCTCGATCAACCATCCCGAGGCCACCGAGGTGGCGATTGCCGCGATGGATGCCATCGGGGTCGACAATGGCAGCTATGGTCTGCCCATGCGCGCGTCAGAGGATTTCGGCGTGTTCGGCTGGGGGGCCAAGGCCGCGATGCTGTGCCTGGGGCCGGGGGAAGATTATGCAGCCCTGCACAATCCCGACTATGATTTCCCGGATGATCTGATCCCCGTTGGGGCGTCGATTTTCGAACGGATCGCCCGTGACCTTCTGGGTCGCGCCTGAGAGAACCCAGAGGAGAACACCGCATCATGGTCAGGGTGATTGGTCTGCCCCAGGACAATAACAGCAGCTATTTGACCGGCCCGTCGATGGCCCCGGCACGCATCCGCGAGGCTTTTTTCTGCGAGTCCGCCAATCTGTGGTCCGAAACCGGTTACGACCTTTCGGATGAAACCCTGTGGCAGGACGCAGGCGATGCGGATCTGGCGGGTGGCGGATATCGTATTCGACGGGCCGGTCTACCTGTTCTTTGACCTGGACGCGCTGGACCCGGCCTATGCGCTGGCGGTCTAGCCGGGCGCGCGATCCAGGGTGGTGACACGGTCGAGTAGCCAGCCCACAAACGTATCCACCGCCGGTTTGCGCGCGGTTTTTCGCTGGGTCGCGATGCCATACCAGACACAGAGGATCTCGCGATCGTCTATGCGGACAAGATCGCCGGATTTCAGCTCTTTGGCGCACAGGATATCATCCGCGAGGAACACGCCCTCGGCATCAACCGCCGCACCAATGGCCAGCGAAAGCTCGGAATGCACGCGGCCCTGTTTCCATTGGTCATTGCCGGGCTCGTGCGCAGCATACCATTTTTGCCAGATCTCGCGGCCATTGTCATGGACCAGCGGTGCCGTGCGCCAGTCAACCGCCCCGTCCTTGAAGAGCTTTTCACGCACCGGCGGGGCGCAGGCCGGATAGCCGTTCAGCGGAAACAGCCGGTGCCGCTTGGCCCCGGTGGCGGGCAGGCGGGTTTCAAAATGGATGATTATGTCCACCAGGTCCTTGCCCAGGACCGGCGGCCGCCAGTCCGGGCGCAGGTCCACATCGACCTTGGGGAACTCTTCGCAGAATTCCGAAATCCGCTTGCGCAGCCAGGACGAGGCCAGCGCCGGTTCCGCGCTGATGGCGAGGGTGCCCTTTTGGGTGGCCCGCAGCAGGTCGCTGCAGGCGTCCGTGAGGGTTTGAAATCCGGCAGAGACCCGCGGCAAAAGGGTGCGCCCGTCGGCGCTGAGGGTGATGCGGTTGCCGGAGCGCACGAAAAGATCGGTTCCAAACCAGTCTTCGAGATTCTTGACATGCTGGCTGACGACCGAATGGCTGACATTGAGCTCATCAGCCGCTTTTGAGATGCTTTGGTGTCGAGCGGCGGCTTCAAATGCGCGTAAGGCATTCAAATGTCTAAGATAAGTTGTCATTTTCCAAGCGTAGCAAAAACCATCACTGAGAGCCAGTTTTTCCTGTTATAAGAAATTTTGGCCGCTTGCTACCGTTGTCTTCATCAACAAACCCACAAACGATGAAGAGCGGATACGCGCATGGCAGCCTCAGACACCGATCTTTCCCTGCAAGTCAGTGATCTTCATAAATCCTATGGAAAGATCGAAGTGCTCAAGGGCGTGTCGCTGGAGGCCCGGCAGGGGGATGTGATTTCCATGCTGGGTTCTTCGGGATCCGGCAAGAGTACCTTTCTGCGGTGTCTCAACCTGCTGGAGACACCCAATTCCGGCACCATCACCGTGCATGGCGAAGAGATCAGGATGGGCATGGATCGCTCGGGGGCCTATGGCCCAAGCGATGCCCGGCAGGTCGAGCGTATCCGCGCCCGGCTGGCGATGGTGTTTCAGTCGTTCAACCTGTGGTCGCACATGACGGTGCTTGAAAACGTCATCGCCGGCCCGGTCCATGTTCTGGGCCAGCCCCGCGCAGATGCGGTGGAAAAGGCCAAGGACGTGCTGGAGCGGGTCGGCATGTATGAGCGGCGCGATTATTACCCCGCGCATATTTCCGGCGGCCAGCAACAGCGCGCCGCGATTGCCCGCGCCCTGGCGATGGAGCCGGAGGTCATGCTGTTTGACGAACCCACCTCGGCGCTGGACCCCGAACTGGTCGGCGAGGTGCTGAAAGTGATCCGCTCGCTGGCCGAAGAAGGCCGGACCATGGTGGTGGTGACCCATGAAATGGGGTTTGCCCGCGATGTCTCCAACAAGGTGATCTTCCTGCACCAGGGATTGATCGAAGAGCAGGGCGTGCCATCGCAGATGTTCAACACCCCGCAATCAGAGCGGTTCCAGGAGTTCCTGGCCAATACCCGCGACTAAAACCTCAACCGGTGGGCTGGCCCCAATAACCAAATCAGGGAGACCTTGACATGACACTTAAGACGAAACTTATGGCCACTGTATTGTCGGCAAGCACGATTTTGACGGGCGGCGCGGCCGTGGCCGAAACGCTGCGTATGGGTGTCGAAGGCGCCTATGCCCCGTTTTCCAAGAAAGAGGCCGATGGCACGCTGTCCGGTTTCGACATCGACATTGCGCTGGCGCTCTGCGCCGAACTCAAGCGGGAATGCGAGCTTGTCGAACAGGAATGGGACGGCATGATCCCGGCGCTGATCGCCCAGAAATACGACGCCATCGTCGCCTCCATGTCGATCACCGAAGACCGCAAAAAACGCGTGGATTTCACCGAGAAATACTATTTCACCCCGTCGCGTTTCATTGCCCGCGAAGGCACGAACATCGAGCTGACCAAAGAGGGCACCAAGGGCGTGAAAATCGGCGTTCTGCGCGGTACGACCCTGCAGTGCCACGTGGAAAAAATGTATCCCGACGCGGATATCAAGCTCTACAACACCCAGGAAGACGTGTTTGCCGATCTGGTATCCGGGCGTCTTGACCTGCAGCTGAACAACACCTTGCAGGCGATTGACGGTTTCCTGAACACCGATCAGGGCAAGGGTTATGCCTTTTACGGAGAAGATGTCGACGACGTTGATTGCCTGGGCGAAGGCACCGGTATCGCGGTCCGCAAGGGCGACTCGCTGGCGCAAGAGCTGAGCGCGGCGATCAAGGCGATCCGGGACAATGGCACCTATGAACAGATCAACGCCAAGTATTTTGACATCGACATTTACGGCAAGTGATCGCTGAGGACCCGGAGGCAGGTGCAGGCCCGACCTGTACCTGCTGACATTACGCAACTCTTGCAGGGAAGATCACCGCATGGGGACCATCTTTGAATATCGGCAAATCCTGATCGAAGGCACCCTAGTCACCATCGGTCTGGCGGTCCTGTCGCTGGTTCTGTCGGTGGGATTTGGCCTGCTGGGCGCCTTTGCCAAATTGTCCCACGCGCGGGGGCTGCGGCGGCTGGGCAATATCTATACCACCTTTGTGCGCAGCGTGCCGGAACTGGTGTTGATGATGCTGATTTTCTACGGCGGTCAGACCCTGGTCAATGATATCGGGCGCGCGACCGGGCTCTGGGGCTATGTGGATGTGAACCAGTTCCTGGCCGGGGTGCTGACCCTGGGCTTCATCTTTGGGGCCTATATGGCCGAGACCTTTCGCGGCGCAATCCTGGCCATTCCGATCGGACAGATCGAAGCGGCCAAATCCGTGGGCATGAAACCGCGCCAGGTGTTCACGCTGATCACCTGGCCGCAGATGGTGCGCTATGCGCTGCCGAGCTTTACCAACAACTGGCTGGTTCTGGTCAAGGCCACCGCTCTGGTATCGGTGATTGGCCTGCATGACCTGGTCTGGAACGCATTTGCCGCGGGCCGGTCGAACCACAAGCTGTTCACCTTCATGTTCGCGGTGCTGGTGATTTACCTGATCATCACCGCCCTGTCAGACCTGGCATTGCGTTGGGTGGATCGAAAATACAGCGCCGGCGTGAAGAGGGCCTGATCAGATGGAAACCGAACGCACATTCATTGAATACCTGCGCGACATCAGCGAGACCGCCGCGCCGCTCGATTTCATGCTGATCATCGACAACCTGCCCCGGTTTGTCGAGGGCGCATGGGTGACGCTGCAGCTGACCTTTCTGGCGTTGCTCGTGGGCGGGCTGATTGCGGTCCCGATGGCGATTGCACGCGCCTATCGGCGGCCCGTGCTCAACCAGGCGATCTGGGGTTACACCTATGCCTTTCGCGGAACGCCGCTGTTGGTGCAGACCTATCTGATCTATTTCGGGTTGGGGCAGTTCGAAGCGGTGCGCGATTCCTTCCTTTGGGATCCGATCCTGAGCGACCCGTGGTGGTGCGTGCTGATTGCCTTTACCCTGAACACCGCGGCCTATACGACCGAATTCCTGCGCGGGGCAATCGAGACGACCCCACGGGGCGAAATCGAAGCCTCCATGGCTTGCGGCATGTCGCCGGTGACGCGGATGCGCCTCGTGGTGCTGCCAAGCGCCTTTCGCCGCGCGCTGCCCGCCTATTCCAACGAGGTGATCTTTACCTTGCATGGCTCGGTGATTGCCAGCACCGTGACCCTTCAGGATCTGCTGGGGGTCGGGCGTTGGCTCAACGGGCGGTATTACCTGGCCTATGAGGGGTTTGTCACCGCGATGATTTTCTACATGGCCATCGTTTTCCTGATCTCGATTGCGTTCAAATACGCCGAGAAACGATACCTGAAACACCTGCGCCCACGTGAAGCCGACACCAACGGCAAGACAAGCCGAGCCCTGGCCTGACCGGGACGGTACGGTGTGGTGTCTTGCTGAGTTGTTGCGCTAGCGCCCGGCGGAGGGGCCGGTGAGCCCGTCGTCAGCTGGTGAAATCGGTTCACCGTGACAGGTTTGGGCCTCTCCCAGATTTTCCAGCAGTTTCAGGCAAGTGTGGGCGGCGGAGCTGTGTTTTCCATGTCGGGTCAGGCTCGCGTAGATCCGGGTATTCCGGCTGTACCACGGAACCGATAGCTCCCGCAGCAGGCCGCGCTCGAGATAGGTGTTGACAAACCCCTTCCAGCCCAGTGCCAGACCGTTTCCGGCGACCGCGGCTTCGAGCAGGTAGACATAATTGTCGTGCCGTTCGCGGGTGGGCCAGTCGGAAAATTCCGGGTGCGGCACGAACCAATCGGGCCACCCCAGCCAGCCAAAGTTCTCGCGTTGCAGGGCCAGCAGACCCGGAGGCGGTCCGGTCCCATCCAATGCGGCAACAGCCTGCGCGATCACGCCGGGCGTGCCAACGGGTTTGACCTCTTCTTCCAGAACAACAACGTGGTCGCGCTCGGGCGGGGTATCCGAATATTCGAAAACGATATCCGCCCCGGTATCGATCGCCGCGTGGATCAGCCCGTATTCGGTCGTCAGCATGCGCAGTTCGGCCCGTTTGGCAAGAGATCGGCGCAATCTGCCATAGTGGGGCATCAGCAACAGATGCGCGACGGCATGAGAGCACGCCACAGTGACCTCTCTGGACCTGTGTGACAGGGCGCTGGTCGCCTCTTGCAACTTGTCCAGCGCAACCACGACTTCGGCATAAAATGCATGACCGGCAGCGGTCAGCACATTGCCTTGGCCTTGTCGCGTGAACAGGGCCACATCGTGACGCATTTCCAGATTGCGGATGTGACGGCTGATGGCCGGCTGAGACGTATGCAACTCCTCCGCGGCACGCGCTACGCCCTGCCGCCGCGCGACGGCTTCGAACGCGGTCAGGGCCGAGATTGAAGGCAAATTGTAGCGGCGTTTATACATATCAGATTTGGTATGCCTGGCGGCATGGAAAAGCAATGGTTTCAACGCCGGGAAACCGACAAGTTGCGGGCATCATTCCCCCATCAAGGCCTGTTGCACATGTCCTCATACAAGAAACCTGCCAAATGGGCCGATAAGAAGGTCAAGCTCTTCCCCCACCAGGTCGGGTTTACCTGTCCGCCCCATGATTTTGACGCAGCGCCCTCGGACTTTCTTCGCATGGCGCCTGAAACGGTCGGGGTGCATGGGTGGATGCTGCATGTTCCCGACTATCGCCACCTGTTGGAGCAACGCCGGGACGCCTTTGGCATGCTGGAGGATTTCGTCGAATGCATGGCCAATAACGGTGTCGATGTCTGTGGGCAGGTCGGTTCAAACTGGGTCCATGCAAGCGGGCTGGGCGTGGAGGGCATTCGGGCGCATTGCGCGATGCTGAGCGACAAGTACGAAACGCCCTTTCACATGGCGGGCTATGCCATGGTCGAAGCGCTGCGGGATCAGAATGTCGAAACGCTCGCGCTGAACGCATGCTATCATCGCGATACCTGGTATCAGGGTACGGTCGCTTTTCTGCGAGAGGCCGGGTTCGACGTGGTCTGGGCCGGGAACTTCCTCGATCAGGGCTGGTTTGAAACCCAGGAACAGGTGGATGACTGTGTCTGGTGTTTTGACGAAGACCTGCTGTGGAAGAGTTTCGACCATACGGCCGAACAAGCCCCGAATGTGGACGCCTATCTGATCAATGGGATGTCAAATTATCGCCGTCCAGCGGACGGTCTGGCCCGCCGTCCGGTACATCACACCGCAGCGCTCGAAGAGCGTCTGGGTAAGCCGGTCATCGGCCATGACACCGCGCTTTACTGGCGCATCTTCAAAACCCTCGGGCTTGCCCCTGCGGACGGCGCGCAGGGCCGTTTGCTGAATTCTCTGAAAGTTTGACCCATGCACAAGATCGTCGCCCTTTGGGCCATTCCCCGTTCAACATCAACAGCGTTCGAATGGATGATGCGCCAGCGCGCAGATATGGACACGCTGCACGAACCCTTTGGCGAAGCGTGGTATCAGGGCCAAGACCCGCTTTGGCCGCGCTTCCAGGAAGGCGACAAGACCACGCCGGGCCTGTCGATCGAAAGCGTGTGGCGGGATATCAGGGCGCGAGCACAGAAGGGGCCAGTCTTTATCAAGGACTTTCCGCACTATATCAACCACATGTGGACCCCGGAGTTCCTGTCGCATTTTTCCCATGCCTTCCTGATCCGCGACCCGGCAAAAACCATTACATCGATGTTCAACAAGTGGCCTGACTTTGATGAGCTTGAGGTCGGTTTCCCGGAGCAGAGGGCACTCTTTGATCTGTTGACCGCGCTGAACGGGACGCCACCGCCCGTGATCGACAGCGATGATCTGCTGGAGGATCCGCACGGGATAACGGCGGCGTTTTGTGATGGCGTCGGCATTCCATTCATCGAAGACGCGCTTTCGTGGGAGGCGGGCGGGGATCCGTCGGCGCATAGCTGGTGGGATGGCGGGTCGTTCCATGCCAATCTCGCGACTTCGACCGGGTTGAAGCCCCAGCCCCGTAAATACGTCGATCTGGCAAACACGCCAGAGCGTGTGCGACGGGTGTATCGCCGGATGAAGCCACATTATGACCACCTCTACCAGCACCGTATCCGCGCGCGGAACCCCGCATGAGTGCCAATTCCATGAGCACGCATTCGCGAGGTAGGGCCTGGCCAACATGTACGGGCTCGCCGCCCCATGGTCCGTTCTTCAAGCTATTCGTGTCTCGTGGCGCCGCGCCAAGGCACAAGGACGAGGCCGGTAACCTCAAGAGCCATGACCTGAAACCGCGCGACCTTTCGCGCCATGTCTGATTGCGCACCGGACAATCGCTTTGACCGCATTCTGGAGTCGGATATGTGCATCGGCTGCGGACTTTGCCAATCGCTGCTTGGCAAGGTGGCCAAAAAGCGGGCGATGCTGGCGCGTTACAAGGGGCTCGGCAGGGCGGGTTGCGTGTTTCCCGAAACGCGGGGTCTGCGGTTGCAGGCGCTCTATGATGCGAACCCCGCGTCCGAGAACCGACATCAAGAGGACGGGGCGTTCCGGCGGGCAACCTCTGGGCGCGCGACCCGGTGATCCGAACCCGGCCCGACCTCGCGCAGGATCAGGTGGGGCCGCGCATCGGAGCAGACAACAAGAGCGATGATCCGGGATAGGTCGAGCGTGGCTTTCCGGGCCGGGTTTGCGGTTGTATAGCAGGGGGATGACCACCGCGCCGCGCCCTGACCCGACCCGAACATTTCGTGTGCATCCGGCCTGCCGGGTGCGGGGGCCGGGTGATCTTGCGGCGGTGATGGACGTGCTTGCGCGGGGGGTGGAATTCGCCATGGGTCCGGGCGGGATGACTCCGCTGCCAGCCGGTGAGCCGGGGTTCTTCCGCAGCGCCACCGGTGGCACCACCGGTCCGGCCAAGGCGATCCGGCGCAGCCATCATTCATGGATCGCGAGCTTTGCGGTCAATGCCGGGGTTCTGGCCCTGACGCCGCAGGACAGCTATGGCGTGCTGGGACCGGCGGAGCATTCACTGTCGCTTTATGCCATGGCCGAGGCCGCCTATCTGGGGGCCGACATCCACGCGGTTGCGGGGCTTGGCGCGCGCTCACAAGTGCAGGCGCTGGCGGGGGCCAGCGTGGTGTATGCCACACCGACCCAGCTGCGACTGCTGGTTGCGACCGGTGCGGTGCTGCCCGACCCGCGCCATGTGTTGTGCGGGGGCGGGCGGCTTGGTGCCGATCTGCGCGCGGCGGTTGCGGCGATGTGCCCGGCGGCAGAGGTGCGCGAGTTTTACGGCGCAGCCGAGACCAGCTTTATCGCGTGGGGCGATGGCACGGGGCCCGAGGGCAGCGTGGGCCGCGCCTATCCGGGGGTGTCGCTGAGGATCGATGCCGATGTCGGGCAAGTGGGGGATATCTGGGTGAAATCCCCGTACCTCGCTGAGGGTTACGTGACCGAGGACACCACGCCGCTGAACCGGGTGGACGGGTATGTCAGCCTTGGCGAACTGGGTCGTATCGATGCCGATGGCTATCTGACGGTGCTGGGGCGGCGCAACCGGATGGTGACGATTGCCGACCAGAACGTCTTTCCCGAGGCGATCGAAGAGCATTGCCTTGCGCATCCCGGGGTCGATTTCTGCGCGGTTGTACCGGTGCCCGACAGGTTGCGTGGCCAGGTTCTGGTGGCGGCGATCGGCGCGGCGGCGGGACGCTGCCCCGGCCCCGAGCTGGCCGAGACCTTGCGGGTCGCCTGTCGCGATGCCTTTGGAGCATTGGCCGCGCCACGCCGGATCGAAATACTGGATGACTTCCCCCTGACGGCGGCGGGCAAGCCGGATTACGTTTGCATCGCACGGCGCATGGACGGCGGCGCATGAGCGGTGTTGCGATCCTCTCGGCCCTGCGCAGCCCGGTCGCGCCACGGGGCGGGGCGCTGTGCCGGTTCGATCTGCCCGATCTCTGCGCACCGGTTCTGACCGCGGTGTTGCGGGCTGCCGGGGTTGCACCGGGCATGGTGGACGAGGTGATCCTTGGCAATGCGCTTGGGGCCGGGGGCAATCCGGCGCGGCGCATCGCGCTGGCGGCGGGGCTGGACACGCGGGTTGCCGGGCTGACGCTCGACCGGCAATGCGTAAGCGGCCTTGATGCGCTGGTCCTGGGGGCGGCGTTGATCCGGTCCGGGCAGGCCGGGGTTGTTGTTGCCGGTGGGGTCGAGAGCTATTCGCGCCGCCCGCTGCGCCTGCGTACCGATCCCGATGGCGGGCCGCCCGTCGCCTATGACCGGCCCGCCTTTACGCCATGGCCCGAACGCGATCCCGAGATGGATGTCGCCGCCGCCGATCTGGCGACGGAACTGGACATCACGCGCGCGGATCAGGACGATTGGGCGGTTCAGAGCCACGCCCGCGCACGCGCCGCCCAGGCGCGGCTGGCGGCAGAGATCGTGCCGCTTGGCGGGCTGGCGGGCGATGCCTTTACCCGCGATCTGTCACCTCGTGTCGCGGCGCGGGCAAGACCGCTTGCGGGGCCGATCACCGCCGCCAATGCCGCGGTCGCGGCGGATGGGGCCGCGCTTTGCGTCATGGTGTCGGATGCGGTGGCGAAACGGCTCGGGCGGCGGGGGGCGACCTATGTTGCCGGGGTGACGCTCGGGGGGCGGCCCGACATGCCCGGCCTCGCCCCGGTCGCGGCGATCCGGCAGGTTCTGCAACAGGCGGGACAGGGGCCGGGGGGGCTGTCGGTGGCCGAGGTGATGGAGGCCTACGCGGTGCAGGCCATCGCCTGTGTGCGCCTGTCGGGTCTTGATCCCGCGTCGGTCAATCCCGGCGGCGGCGGGTTGGCGCGGGGGCATCCGGTGGGGGCCTCGGGGGCGGTGAACGCGGTGCGGCTGTGGCACGAATTGCGGGTGCGGGGAGGGCTTGGCCTTGCCAGTATCGCGGCGGCGGGCGGGTTGGGAACGGCGGTCTTGCTCGCCGCCTGAAATCAGAACCCGTAAAGCGCGGCGAATTCGTCCAGCGGGTCGCGCTGTGTGCGCACGGTGTTCACCGGTGCCGCCGTGTCGGGATAGCCAAGCGCCATGCCGCAGACCACCAGTTCCTCTTCCGGCAGTTCCAAAAGCGCCGCCGCGAGGTCGCCGTAATTGGCCAGCGCCCCAATCCCGCAGGTGGCAAGACCCAGGTCCCGGGCCGCAAGCATGAATGCCATCAGCGCCATGCCGAGATCCATGTAGCACCCCTTGCCCATGTCGCGGCGGATCGTGACGACGATGCCGACAGGGGCGTCAAAAAAGCGGTAATTCCGCATGAACTGTGCCCGCCGCCCGGCCACGTCACGCCGCGCTACGCCAAGGCTGTCATACAGCGCATAGCCCGCCGCGCGCTGCTTGGCCTTGAGCGGGGCGGGCATCGGTTGCGGGAAATAGGAATATTCCGAAACGGGCGCGCGACCGGCCTCGATCCCGGCACTCAGTGCGCCGGTGAAACGGGCCAGCGGCGCGCCGGTCAGGGCGATGAACCGCCCCGGTTGCAGGTTGGCCCCCGACGGGGCCGAGCGCGCGGCGGTCAACAGCCGCGCCACTGTATCGCGATCAACCGGGTCCGGTCGAAAGGCGCGGGTGGATCGACGGCTGGCCAATGCCCGCGTCACGGGGCCAGCGGCGGCCCCGGTCTTTGCGGGCAGAGGCCGTTCGTTCACGAGCGCGACAGGATGCTGGACGGGCGCGACCGCGCGAGACCGGCGGTGACGGCACCGGTGATGAATGCCTTGACGATGTCGCCGGGGATGAAGGCAGTGACCAGCATCAGGGATTCAAAGAGGCTTTTCTTGAGCATGTAGGACATCCCGATCACACCAAAGACATAAAGCACGAGAACCCCGCCCAACAGCGCGCCCAGGGTTGCGACCATGCCGATACCGCCGCGCCATTTCTCGACCACCAGCCCGGTGACAAAGGCGGCGACGGGCCAGCCGATCAGAAAGCCGACCGAGGGGGTGGCAAAGGTGCCCAGACCGCCACGCCCGCCCGCCAGCAGTGGCAGACCGATGGCAACCAGCACCAGAAACAGCAGCACCGCGAGCGCGCCGCGCCGCGCCCCCAGAACCGCGCCGCAGAGCATCACGCCCATGCTTTGCGCGGTGATCGGCACGCCAAAGGCAAGCGTGAATTTCGGCACCAGGCCAAGCGCCGCGATCAGCGCGGCAAACAGGGCGATATGGGCAATGTTGCGTTCCATGGGCTATCCTTGCTTGTTAACTGGGCGGAGTTGTAGGCGACGTGCCCGGTGCCATCAAGCCACCCCGCGCGCGCAGGGCATCGGCCACGTGGTCGGCATCATCCAGCGCCAGCGCCGCCAGCGGCATCACGATACGCCAACTGGCCCGTCGGCGCGATCGTGCGCGCCAGGCCTCGGACAGCAGCGTGCCCTTGCGGGCAATCGCCGGGGTGAACCGGATGACCAGCGCCACCGCGATCTCGAATTGCCGGGTGGACAGGCCAAAGCGGCGCAGCGGCGAGAGCAGCCAGGCGATGATCGCCACCATATCGGTGATCCGCGTGGTCATGGTGACGAAATTGGCAAGTGCCAGCGCCGTCAGCAGGCGCAGCGACACGGCAAGCCCCTCGGCGATCTGCCCGGTGAGCGCGTGCCAGATGGCAATCAGCGCCAGGAACGGAACGAGGATGCGCAGCGCGCGCAGCGCCGCGCGGGCAAAGCGCATCCCGCCGCTTGCGGTCAGCGCCGCCGCCCCGGCCAGCGCCAGTGCGAGGTTCAGGGGATCGTCAAGCGCAAACAGCGCGACCGTCGCCACCGACAGCGCCGCGAGTTTCGGCCCGGCCGGCAGCCGGTGCGCCCAGGTCTCAACCGGGGAGGTCAGCGAGATCATCGTCTTCCCCCCAGGCCTGCATGGTGGCACGGAACTCGGCCAGCACTTCGGGCGCGGGGCCGTCGCGGCGGATGCGCCCGCCGTCGATCCACAGCACGCGGTCATAGCTGGCCACGCTTTCCGGATCATGGGTGATCTGCACCACGCTGACCCCGACCTGGGCGACGTGGCGCATCAGTTGCAGACGGGTCGGGATGTCGAGCCCGGAATAGGGTTCGTCAAGCACGATCAACCGGGGCTGCATCGCCAGCAGCGCCATCAGGCAGACAAGCTGTTTCTGGCCCTGCGACAGGGTCGCGGTTGCCGCATCATGCCAGTCGCCGCGCCCGAACCGGGCGAGGATCTGCTGTACCCCGCGCGCCGCATCCGCGCGCGACTGTCCCTGTTGCGAAAGGCCAAAGGCCAGTTCCTCTGCCACTGTCGGAAAGATGATCTGGTGCTCGGGGTTCTGGAACAGGATGCCCACATGGCTTAGTGCGGCGCGGCGGTCGCGGGTCATGTCGGCACCGTCGATCTCGACCTTGCCGGTGTCCGGGGCCTGCAATCCGGCGATCAGCCGGGCGAGGGTGGTCTTGCCGGACCCGTTGCGCCCGACGATGCCCACCCGCCGCTCGCAAATGTCGCAGGACAGATCGTCGATGATCCTGCGCCCGTCGATTTGCAACGTCACGCCCGATAGTGTCAGCCGCCCCGTGGCCCCCGCCGCCGCGGCCCCGGTCGATATGACGGATTGTTGCCCCACATTCATCCCTTTGCAATTTCCCCGGGGCCACCGCCCCGCCCAAGCGCCGGTTCTCATACTACGGGCCGGGCGGGAGTCCAACAGAGCGGTTCGGTTTCGCGGCACGGATCCGGCACTGCCGGAATTGCGAAGGCTTCAAGGCACATCACATGGGCACATCCCCGGTCATCGCATCAGGTCGGGCAGCCAGACCGCGATTGCCGGGAACCAGAACAGCATCACCAGCCCGATCAGCATCGCCAGGATGAACGGGGTCACGCCGGCAAAGATGCGTGTCAGCGGCACGTCCGGCACCACGGCTTTCACGGTAAAGACATTCATCCCGATGGGGGGCGTGATCAGCCCGAGTTCCACCACCAGGATGACGATGATCCCGAACCAGATCATGTCGACCCCGAGGGCTTCGAGCGAGGGCAGGAATACCGGAACCACCAGCAGCAGGATGCCCAGGGCTTCGAAAATCATGCCCATGATCATGCAGATGATGCAGATGCCGATGATCAGCGCGGTGGCGCTGATCGCGGCGTTCTCGCCGGTTACCAGATCGACCAGTTCAAACGGCAGGCCGGTCAGGTTCACGAATTGCGCCATCACCAACCCGCAGAACAGGATGGCAAAGATCATCGCGGTGGTGCGCACGGTTTCGCCCAGCACGCCCATCAACTCGGCCCGTGTCTTCATATAGCCCCGCGCGAGCGCGAACAGATAGGCACCCACCGCCCCCACGGCGGCGCTTTCGGTGGGTGTGAAGATGCCGGAATAGATGCCGCCAAGCACGATCATGAAAAGCCCGACCACCGGGTAGACACCCAGGGACTTGCGGAAACGCGTGCGCAGCGGCAACCGCTCGCCCGCCGGCCCCAGATCGGGGCGGAGGCGCACGCGTATCGCGATGGCGATCAGGAACAGGCTCACCAGCAGCAGACCGGGCAGGATGCCGGCGATGAACAGCGCGCCGATATCGGCAGAGACGATGATGGCATAGATCACCATCGGCACCGATGGCGGGATCATGATGCCCAGCGTGCCGCCCGCGGCAATGGTCCCGGTGGACAGCCCGTCATCATAGCCGAACTTGCGCATCGGCGGCATTGCCACGCGGCCCATGGTGGCCGCCGTCGCCAGGGACGACCCGCACACCGCGGCAAATCCGGCGCAGGCAAAGACGGTGGACATCGCCACGCCGCCGCGAAAATGCCCCAGCCACGCATAGGCCGCGTCATAAAGCTCTTCGGATATGCCCGAGCGGTGGATGAACGCCCCCATGAGGATGAACAGCGGCACAACCGACAGGCCGTAATTCATGGAACTTTCCATGATCCATTGTCCGGTGATACCCATCGCGGCCTCGAATCCGCGGATATAGCTGATGCCGGCAATGCCCACGAACAGCGTCGCAAAGGCAAGCGGAACGCCGATGACGCTCAGGATCAGGACAAGGGCGATGCCTATGATAGCAAGGGTCATGTCAGCGCTCCTGCTCGTCCGCGTCGTGGCCCTGTGGCCCATGGCTGGCGAGATGTTTCAGCTGCAGGACGGCCAGCAGCAGCAACAGCAGGATGAACCCGCCGAGATAGACCAGCGGGTATTCCATCACCAGCGTCTCTTCCTCGAACTCATGCATGTCCCGGATGATCAGGGTCATCGCGTAGGTGATGAGGCCCAGCCCGATGACATTGGCGGCGAAATAGATGCGGTTGTAGAGCTTTGGCACCCATTGGTTGATCTGGGCCTCCAGCAGCGACACCACGATATGCGTGCCCTCGCGCGTGACCACGATCAGCCCGGCAAAGACGATCACCGCCATCAGCAACTGGGTGTGTTCGCTTGTGCCCGGCAGCGGCGACAGAAAGACATAGCGCAGGAATACATCCGCCACCGTCATCACCGCCATCACGGCCATGCACGCCCCGCCAAGCCATAGCGCGAAACCCGTCGTAAATGCGTTGAACCTGTCGATCATCCTGCCCTCCCGTTGGATGCCGGGGTCCGGGCCGCTGTGCCGCCCGGACCCGCCGCCGCTCAGTTTGTTCCGGCGTTCGCGTCAGTGAGTTCCACGATGCGCGCGCGCACCTGTTCAAGGATCGCCATGCCATCGACATCGTAATCCCCGACCGATGCGATCCAGGTCGCGATCACCGGTTTGCTGCCTTCCTTTAACCCGGCCAGCAGTTCCGGCGTCGGTGTCTGGATGTCCACGCCGCTTTCGCGCAGCTTGGCCTTTGACGCCGCCTGCGCCGCGTTGATCGCCCGGCCCATCATGCGCGCGAGATGTTCGCCCGACAGGTCACGCAGGACCTGCTGATCTTGGGGGCTCAGCCGTTTCCAGACCCTGGACGAGATGAAATGCGAGAAATTCGTGCTGGTCGGTGCGGCTTCGAAGTCGATACAGTATTTCGTGTAGGGACCGGCACCGAACTTGTCGATGGCGTCATAGGTGATGCCGGCATAGGCGTCGACCACGTTGCGCGACACCAGTTCCTGGATCTGCACCGCCGGTCCCGAGGAAACCGAGATGTCGAGCGCCTTGAGCAGCGCCGCCGTGGTGCCGGGCAGCGCCCAGACCTTGCGCTCTTGCAACGCGGCGACGGAGTCGAGCGGCGCGCCATCAACCGAACACATGTTGGCATTGGCAAAGTGGAACAGCCCCAGCAACTCGACGCCTTTCCAGTTGTCCTTGTCGATGAAATGTTCCTGGTAGACCTCCCAGAGCGCGACCCCCGCGGCTTCGGCATCGCCACGGTGCATCCAGGGGGTCATGGTCATACCGGTGCCGGGTGCGAATTTCTGGGCAAAGACATTGGCCATATAGCCCGCATCCGCCGCGCCCTTGCGCACCGCATCCAGCACCTTGGGCGGGGGCGCGACCGACTTGGCGGGAAATTCGATCCTGATCCGGCCTTCGGATTTCTCCTCGACCTGCGCGGCCCAGTCCCGGAGCACCTCCCAGGAGAAATGCGTGGGCGGCGTGAAGTTGTTGTAGGTGATCACGGTTTCCGCCGTGGCGGCGGTGGCCATGACCAGCGTGGTGCCAACAGCAGCAAGCAGGCGTCTCAGTTTCATGTCATCCTCCCAGAAGTGGTTGTCGTCAGGTCTCTTGGCCTTGCGGTGGATTGACCGCGTTCCCCGGGTCGATCAGATCGTTCTCGTCCCAGTACCCGATGAGCACCCCGGCCTTTTCCTCGAACGCGGTAAAGCGCGCGGCCATGTCGTCGGTATAGGTTTCGCGCTGGCGGTATTGCAGCGCCCAATCCGCAAGCCGCGCCAGCATGTCGGCGCGGATGCCGGCGTGATCGGGCGAACGGCCCAGATCATGCAGCTCTTGCGGGTCATCGCGCCGGTCGAACAGGACCGGGTCAAATCCCGGCGCATGGATCAGCTTCCAGTCGGTGGTCGCGATCATGTAGATGCGGCCGTCCCGCGGGCCGGTGCCGATCTCCGGGGCAAAGGTCTGCTGGTGATAATCGTATTCGCTGACCACGAAATCCTGGACGCGCGTCGCCTCGCCGGTCAGCAGTGGCCGCAGCGATGTCCCATCCAGCAGATGCGCCGCGGGCGTGCCGCCGAAATGCTCTACAAAAGTCGGAAGCAGGTCGATGCTCTGAACCAGCGCGTCGCAGGTCGTGCCGCGTGTCGCATCCATTTGCGCGGAGGGGTCGGCGATGATCAGGGGCACCTTGACCGACGGATCGTGAAAATAATCCTTGTCGCCCATCCAGTGATCCCCAAGGTAATCTCCGTGATCCGCGGTCAGCACGATGGTCGTGGTCTCCAGCAGCCCGCGCTCTTGCATAAAGGCAAAGAGCTGCCCCAACTGGTCGTCGATCTGCTTGATCAAACCCATATAGGTCGGCACCACCTTGCGGATCGCCTCGTCGCGCCGGAAGGTGCGCCCGGCCACGCGCTCCATGAAATGCCGCATCAGCGGGTTGGTGTCCTTCAGCTCCGCCTCAGAGCGGATCGGGGCCTGCACATCATCCGCACCGTACATGTCGTTGTAGGGCGCGGGCGCGACATAGGGCCAATGCGGCTTGATATAGCTCAGGTGCAGCAACCACGGTGTTTCGCCATCGTCCTGATCGAGAAACTCCATGGCCCGCCGCGTCATATAGGGCGTTTCGCTGTCTTCCTCGGCCACTGCCGCCGGCCTGTCGGTAATGTCGTTGTAAAAGCCCGAACGGAGGCCCTTGTCCGTTTCCACCGCGTTGGCGGCCCAGTGCCAGGGGTTGTCGCCCTCATGCCCCTTGTCGCGCAGATAGTCGTTATAGCGCGGCTGTCCCATCATCCCCAGCATCTTGTCGGGATAGATGCCGTCGTCGCGTTCATAGGGTTCGAACCCGGCTTCGCGATGATGAACCCCGATGGGGCTTTGCGGGTCGATGCCAAGCCGCGCCATCCCGTCGCGGTCGGCGATCATGTGGGTCTTGCCCACCAGGACAGGGCGCACACCCAGCGGCCCGAGGTGATCGCCTATGTTGCGTTCCCCGATCCTGAGGGGCACGAAATTGGCCGTTGCCCCGTGGGATGACATGTAGCGGCCCGTATAGGTGCTCATCCGGCTGGGGCCGCAGATGGGCGATTGCACATAGGCGTTGCTGAACCGGACCCCGCGCGCCGCCAGCGTGTCGATATGCGGCGTCTGCAACGTCTTGTGCCCGGCGCAGGACAGATAGTCATGGCGCAGCTGGTCACACATTATGAAAAGGATATTGCGGCGGTTCTGCATGGCTTGGCCCCCGGTCCCCCGGGCGTGGCCCGGGGGATGCAATGTCAGGTTTGTCATGGATCACGGCCTGGATGGCCGCGTCGTTTGTTTGCCGGCCACTCGGCGGTTTCCCCCCTGGTGTCTGCTCGGGGATGGCCGGGATTGGGTAATCAGATGTTAATTTTGCCACCGTCTACGTTGATTGTTTGTCCTGTAACGAAGTTGCTGTCGTTTGATGCGAGGTAGATGAGTGTTCCGAGCAGGTCTTGTGGTAGCATGTCGCGTTTGATTGATCTGGAGGCGACGGTTGGGGCTCGGGCGATGTCAAATCCTGTGTTTGCGGCGAGGCCTTCGCTTTCGGTGAGGCCGGGGGCGATGGCGTTGACCTGGATGTTCTTGTCGCCGAGTTCGCGCCCGTGGCAGCGGGTCAGGGCGATCACGGCCCCCTTGGAGGCGGTGTAATGCGACAGGCCCGGTGGTCCGTAATAGAACGTGCCCGAGGCGATGTTGACCACCTTGCCGCCGCCCGCCGCGATCATGGTGGGCACGATGGCGCGCATCACCTGGTGCACGCCGCGGGCATTGACGCGCATGATGGTGTCGAACTCGTCATCGGAGATTTCGAAGAACGGTTTGGGTTGCAGCGTGGCAAAGATCGAGGCGTTGTTGACCATGATGTCGAGCCCGCCCATGGCCTTGGCGGTGTCGACCATGGCGGCGAGATCGTCATTGCTGGTGACATCGACGGTCAGGCCCTGCGCCGTGCCCCCGGCATCGGTGATCGCCCGCACCGCGGCGGCGGTGTCCTGCACATCGGTCACCAGGACCCTGGCGCCTTCGTCGGCCATCGCCCGGGCCATCAGCGCACCGATCCCCTGCGCCGCCCCGGTGATGACGGCGACTTTCCCTTCAAGACGTCCCATGACGTTCCTCCTGTGTTATCTGCCCTATCGCTTCGCTGCTTGAGGGCGGGATTCATGCCCTATCGCTT